>JACREG010000145.1 GCA_016218375.1 Gammaproteobacteria bacterium | reverse complement strand
CAAGATCGATTACGCCCTGCTCAAGTTCTGCTACATCGACATCAATGAGAACAGCGACGTCGATGCGCTATTCGACTATTACCGCACCACGCTCGACGCACTCAAGGCACGTCATCCGGACATCACCTTCATTCATGTGACCAGCCCGCTGCGCCATGTCGAGGGCGGACTCGGCGTGTGGGCGCGCGAAGCGCTCGGCAAGCCCAACCGCAGCAAACTCGCCAACGTCAAACGCCAAACCTTCAACGAACGAGTGCTCGCCACCTACGCCGGCGATCCGATCTTCGACCTGGCCGCCAGCGAATCCACCTGCCCGGACGGCCGCCGCGCATCTTTCACCCACAACGGCAAAACCTACTATAGCCTGATCGACGCCTACACCGACGACGGCGGCCATCTCAACACCGTCGGCCGCAAGAAAGTCGCCGCGGATTTCCTCCGCAGCCTCGGCGACGCGATCCGCAGCAAAAAGAATAAATCTTCATAACGCAGATCGAGCGCATGACCCGCCGCATCGTCTATTCGATCATCGAGTCGCCCACCCACCCCGATTTCGGCGCCGTCTACGAACGTCTCGGGCTAGAGAACGTGCGCCTGACCACCACGCGCAAGGCCATCGCGCAACTGAAGGAACGCGCACCGGACTACGTCGTCGCCGAATTCTTCTACGGCTACGGCAACAACTACGCCGGCGTGAACATCAGCAACCTGGATGTGTTTCTGTTCAGCCTACAGAAATATGCGCCCGATGCGAAAGTGATCGTGCTGGTGGACAAGAGCGAACGACAGTACGTGGAAAAACTCGACGAGATACTTCCGCTGCATGCGGTGTTGGTGTTGCCGGTAAAGACAGAAGAGATAGAGGCTGCGCTGGCAAACCGACATTAACAGGGAGAGGCCAAGAAATTACAGGGAAGTCATAAATCGAGCAATGCTCGCCCACTTACTTTATAAAAAACCTTACCTCCTTGACGCCGCGTCAACCAGTACCTCATGAATAACTCCCATATCAAGACCGAATCTAGCCGCATTTTCCGGAAAAAGGTCGATCATAAACATCATATCCCACAGGGCTTGCAACTCCGCTGGCGTTGGCAATACGGCAACCTTGTTCAATCTTACCTCAATCTCATCCAAGCCCAGGCCACCTATGCGGGCCATCATACATCTGACTCGTTCTTTACGAGCCGCCTGCTCCTCTGATCGCAACGATGCAATTAACTGCGATATCCAAGCTTCGTACGTCAAGCCCGTAACGGGTTCGTAAAGCAATTTCACACCCCCCATTTCACGAGACGCACTATCTAATATTTCCTCAAGAGAATACATGCCTTCACGAATGCGCCGATAGAATTCCTTGCCACCCTCAAGTAGCTTACTTGGCATAACCTCACTATCTGGACCAATAATCGCTATAGCTGACGCCCGAGGTCCTTGCGAAAATATCTGAACCGCTGCATATCCGAGGCATGCAGACAGGAAAACAAGTAGATTGCAACCAGTATATGTATTCAATATTTGAAGCGGGCCAATTAGCTCACCCCACGACAAGAGTTCCATTCCCCCATTGCCGTCGGGACCAACCAGCCCCTTTTCACCGCCATGCGCATCGATATGCAGAATCGGAACCTGGGCGGTGCGACTAACAAAATCACTAGCCGCTGCGATGGCGTGTATGAGATCTCCTTTTGATCTGCAAGAGTAGTGAGCAGCCCACTCTTTGCGCTGCCCTTGCATCCATTCATATAGACTGCGCCCTGTCTGCGATTCATTAGCCGGCAACCATTCAACGATCCAAACTTTGCTAGCTTTTACGGATGTACAAGTTGGCGGCTCTGGCAGCCGCAAGAATATATCACGCTCAGATTCTGTCAGTTCCATGAGTTAGGAGCCTTCCATCGTCTAATCTGGGGTCAGTTACTTACATCTATCCTCTTGACCTACTCCCTCACCAACCAATCCACCCCTGCCCCGCCCCTCTTATCTGGCGCCAGGCAGTTCCACAACCACGGCGACACCGCCGCGATCTCGTCCTGCAACGGCCAGGGCGGATTGACGATCAGCAGGCCACTGCCGGTGAAACGGGTGCGATCGGTATCGTCTTCGATACAGAGTTCGGCGCGCAGAATCTTGCGGATGCCGGTGGCGGCGATTGCGGTGTGAAAGCGCTGCGCCAGCGAGCGCGACATGATCGGATACCAGATCGCGTATACGCCGGTCGGCCAGCGTGCATGGGCCATCTGCAAACTGGCGGCCACGCGCTCGTATTCGTCTTTGCGTTCGTAGGGCGGATCGATCAGTACCAGACCGCGTTTTTCTTTCGGCGGCAAGAACGCCTTCAATCCCTGATAGGCGTCCTGCAAATGCACCGCGACTTGAGCGTCGCCGGCGAAGAGTTGTTTCAACTGCGCGTGATCGGTTTTGTGCAGTTCGGACAATACCAAGCGATCCTGCGGCCGCAGCAGCGCGCGGATCAGGCGCGGCGAGCCGGGGTAGTGCGTAAACGTTTCGGATTCCGCATTCTCGCTACGCACTCGCGCCAGATAATCCTCGACCGCCTCGGGCCTGTCCGCACAGTCCAACAGGCGCAACACGCCGTTGGCGAACTCGCGATTCTTCTGCGCCTCGTCCGCACTCAGATCGTAACGTCCGACGCCCGCATGCGTATCCAGCACGCAGAACGGTGTGTCCTTGCGCGCCAGCGCGCGCAGCAATTGCACCAATACGACATGCTTGAAGACATCGGCGAAGTTGCCGGCGTGATAGATGTGGCGGTAACTGAGCATGGAATCAGTGAGGGCGGGCGCGCCGGAACACCGCGACGGGCACAACCAAAGTGGCGCCGATCACCACCGGCCAATTGCCCCAACGCACATAGGGCGTGCTGCCCTTGCGCGGTTCGATGCTGCCGCGCACCACGGTGGTTTCGAACTGCGGGCCGCGTTCGCGAAGGGTTCCATCCGGTCCGATGATGGCGGTGATACCTGTGTTGGTCGCGCGCAGCAGATAGCGGCCGGTTTCCAACGCGCGCATGCGCGCCATTTCCAGATGTTGATGCGGGGCGAGCGAATCGCCGAACCAGGCATCGTTACTGACGTTCACCAGGAACGCCGCCTGCGGCAATTGAGCGATGATCTCTTCGCCGAAGATGATTTCGTAGCAGATGGATATGCCGACCGGGTAACCCGCCGCGCGGACCAAGGGCTGGCCCAGTTTACCCGCGCTGAAATCCGCCACCGGCAGCGGCATCACTTGCAACAGCGTGCCCAGTATTTTGCGCAGCGGCAGGTATTCGCCGAACGGCACCAGATGATGTTTGTAATAGGCGCCCTCGTCCTGTCCGATACCGATGACGGCGTTGTAGTATTCCCAGCGTTCGCGGTCGAGCACGGGGATACCGGTCAGCAAATCGGTGCCGACGCGGCGCGCCTCTTCCGTCAGCGGCGCGAGAAAGTTGTCCGCCACTTGATGCTGAAAGGCCGGGATGGCCGTCTCCGGCCAGATCACCAGATCGAGGCGCTCGCGCCCCTGCTCCGACCATTCGCCGCGCGTGAGGTTGAGATATTTTTCCAAGGTTGCGACTTGCTGCGCCGGGTCCCATTTCTCGTCCTGCGGGATGTTGCCTTGAATGAGACTGACGCGCAGCGGCGCACCGGCGACCTGCGTCCACGCGTAGTGCTTGAGTTGCGCGCCACCCAACCAGAGCAGCGCCAACAACACCGGCCCCAACCAGCGTGCGCGACCCGCCGTGCTCAAGGCCCACGCCAACAGACCCGCGCTCAAGGCCGTGAGCCAACTCACGCCGTACACACCCAGCACCGGTGCATAGCCGGCCAGCGGACTGTCGATCTGGGTGTAACCGAGATTCAACCAAGCGAATCCGGTGAACAACCAACTGCGCAACCATTCCGCGAGCGCCCAACCGGCTGGCAGCAGCAGTAAAAAAACGCGTGCACCGTGCACGCGCCGACGCGCACCGACATACGCCAATGCCGCGGGAAACACACTCATATACGCAACCAGCAACAGCATGACACCGAGCGCGGCCGGCAGCGGCGAATGACCGAAATAATGGATGCTGATATACACCCAACTGACGCCCGCGCCGAACATGCCCAAGCCGAACGCAAAGCCGCGCCGCAGTGCGACTGCGGGTGCTGTATCGCGCAACAAGAGGAACCACAACGCCGGCGCGAGCACGGCCAACGGAAACACCTCGAACGGGGCAAAGGCTAACGGCACAGACGCGCCCAGCAGAAAGGCACCGAGTAACGCCCAGCGGGACACGGTCAGGGGTCGCTCATCAAAATTGGACATGCAAAGATTCCAAAATACCTGAAGCTGAGCTTGGCGTTTTTTATTGCGTGCCACCGGCCGCGGCGGCGGCCTCATCGGCTATCGGCATCACCCGCAGCGCCAGAATATGCACGCGGCGGTTGTCGGCGCGCAGCACTTTGAATTCGAAATTCTCCAGCATGACGCTCTCGCCGCGTTTGGGCACATGACCGAAGGCCTGGATGACCCGCCCGCCGATGGTGTCGAATTCCTCGTCGCTGAAATGCGTGCCGAAGTATTCGTTGAAGTCTTCGATCGGCGTCAACGCCTTGAGGACATAACTGGTGTCGTTGCGCTTGCGGATGAAGGTGTCTTCGTCGATATCGTGCTCGTCCTCAATCTCGCCGACGATCTGTTCCAGCACATCCTCGATGGTCACCATGCCGGCCACGCCGCCGTATTCGTCGACCACGATGGCCAGATGATTGCGACTGGCGCGGAATTCCTTGAGCAGCACATTGAGACGTTTGCTTTCCGGAATGAACACCGCTGGGCGCATCACGTCCTTGATATCGAAGGCCACGCCGCCGTCGAAACGGTAGCGTAGCAAATCCTTGGCCAGCAGAATGCCGACCACCTCGTCGCGACTGTCGCTGATGACGGGAAAGCGCGAATGACCGGATTCGATAATGATGGGCAGGATTTCGTCGGGCGTCGCCTCGCGGCTAACCACGACCATCTGCGCGCGCGGAATCATGATGTCGCGCACTTGCATCTCGCCGACCTGCAACACGCTTTCGATCATGCCGAGCGCATCGGCGTCGAGCAGAT
>JACREG010000144.1 GCA_016218375.1 Gammaproteobacteria bacterium | reverse complement strand
CTGAAGGTCAATCAGGACACCGTCGGCGAGGTATTCAACAATGTGCACAGCATCGATACCCGCGCCGTGGAAACCCAGGTGTTGGTCGACAACGGCGAGACGGCGGTCCTGGGCGGCATCTACATCCAGGAAAACCGCAATGAAGTGGACAAGATCCCGCTCCTGGGCGATCTGCCGGCCGTGGGCGCGGTCTTCCGCCAGACGCGCAAAGTCGACAACAAATCGGAACTGCTGATCTTCGTCACGCCGAAGATTCTCAAGGAAAGTCTGGCCTCCAACTGACCGGACTCCGACTTGTAAGCCGCCAGACTTTCTGGCATACCATGCCCGGCATGACACACATGCCGGGCAATGTATTTCTGGTCGGTCCCATGGGGGCCGGCAAAACCACCATCGGACGCCAACTCGCGCGTCTGCTCAAGCGTGAATTCCTCGACAGCGACCGCGAAATCGAACAGCGCACCGGGGTCAATATCCCACTGATCTTCGAACTGGAAGGCGAGGCCGGCTTTCGCGCCCGCGAGCGCGGCGTCATCGACGATCTGACCCAACGGCCGGATATCGTACTGGCCACCGGCGGCGGCGCCATCCTCGACCCGGGCAACCGCAAGCACTTGGCCGAACGCGGCACGGTGGTCTACCTGGAGACCTCCGTCGACCAGCAACTCGCCCGCACCGGCCGCGACCGCAACCGGCCGTTGCTGCGAACCGAGGACCCACGGCGCCGGCTGGAAGAGCTGCTGGCCATCCGCGATCCGCTCTACCGGGAGATCGCCGGCATCACGGTGCTCACCGACGGGCGCACCGCCAAAGACGTCGTCAACCAGATCATGCGCCACATCCGGCCCGCACGCTCCAAGCGTGCCCGCACGCCGCGCTGATCGCCGGCCTTTGCCTGACGCGACGATTCTTTTATCCTCACCGTTTCATGAAGGGCCGCGCCTTGCGGCAGGAAACCCAATGCGTACTCTGCAACTCGATCTCGGCGACCGCAGCTACCCGATTTACATCGGCAGACAATTGCTGACCGATTCGCGCTTATTCACGCCGCACATTCACGGCAAGCAAGTGCTGGTGGTCAGCAACGTGACCGTGGCGCCGCTGTATCTCGACACCTTGCAGAGCGCGTTGCCGGGTTACACCCTGAAACACATCAACCTGCCCGACGGCGAGGTCTACAAGACGCTCGACACACTCAACTTGATCTTCGATGCGCTGCTGGAGAACCGTTTCAACCGGCGCTGCACCTTGATCGCATTGGGTGGCGGCGTGGTCGGCGACATCTGCGGCTTCGCCGCGGCCAGTTATCAGCGCGGCGTGGATTTCATTCAAGTGCCGACGACTTTGCTCGCGCAAGTGGATTCCTCCGTCGGCGGTAAGACCGGCGTCAACCACCAGCTCGGCAAGAACATGATCGGCGCCTTCCACCAGCCTAACGGCGTGGTCATCGACACCGACACGCTCAACACCCTCGCCGACCGCGAGTTGTCGGCCGGCCTCGCCGAAATCGTCAAATACGGTCTGATCCGCGATCCGGAATTTTTCGTCTGGCTGGAGCAGAACATCGATCGCCTGCTCGCACGCGATCCCGAGGCCTTGGCCTTCGCCATCGAACGTTCCTGCCGTAACAAGGCCGACGTGGTCGCCGCCGACGAACGCGAAAGCGGTCAACGCGCCCTGCTCAATCTCGGCCACACCTTCGGTCACGCCATCGAAACCGGTACCGGCTACGGCACATGGCTGCACGGCGAGGCCGTCGGTACCGGTATGCTGCTGGCCGCGGAACTGTCGGCGCGCCAGGGTTGGTTGAGCACCGCGCAGGTCGAACGCATCGCGCGCCTGCTGGACCGCGCACGTCTGCCGGTGCAGACCCCGGCCAGCATGAATACCGAACAGTTTCTGGATCTGATGGCCGTCGATAAAAAAGTGCTCGACGGCGGCTTGCGTCTGGTGCTGATGAAAGATATCGGCGAGGCCATCGTCACCAGCGAGTTCGATGCCCGGCACTTGCGTGCCACGCTGGATAGCGCACACAGCCGCGCCGTGGCCTGACACACAGGCCACGCACGAGGAAAACCCGCATGAACCTGCCGGCACAAGGAATCGACATCGATCTGGCGCCGTACGCGGCCACCGACAGCCGTTCGCGCGGCCGTCGTCACAGCGAACCGAAACCGGCCTATCGCAGCGAATTCCAGCGCGACCGCGACCGTATCATTCATTCCGCCGCCTTCCGCCGTCTGGAATACAAAACCCAAGTCTTCGTCAATCACGAAGGCGACCTGTTCCGCACGCGCCTGACGCATTCCATCGAAGTCGCGCAGATCGCCCGTTCCATCGCCCGCGCATTGCATCTCAACGAAGACCTGACCGAGGCCATTGCGCTCGCTCACGATCTCGGCCACACGCCTTTCGGCCACGCCGGCCAGGATGCGCTCAATGCCTGCATGAAACCCTACGGCGGCTTCGAACATAACTTGCAATCGCTGCGCGTGGTCGACGAGCTCGAAGAACGCTACGCCGAATTCAGCGGCCTCAATCTCACCTTCGAGGCACGCGAAGGCATTCTGAAACATTGTTCGCCCGTACATGCGCGCGAACTCGGCGAACTCGGCGAACGCTTTCTCACGCACCGGCAACCCAGCCTGGAAGCGCAGCTCACCGATCTCGCCGACGCCATCGCCTACAACAGTCACGATGTCGACGACGGTCTACGCGCGCGTCTGATCGACATCGAAACGCTCAACGAGATTCGCCTGTTCCGCGATCAGTACGCCGAAGTGCGCAACGCCTATCCCGATCTCAACCTGCGCCGAACCGTGCATGAAGTGGTGCGGCGCATGATTAACCGACAGGTCGTGGATCTGGTCGAAACCAGCATCCAACGGCTGCACGCCGCCGCGCCCGCGGATATCGAAGCGGTGCGCACGCACGCCCAACCGCTGATCGCCTACAGCGATGGCATGCGCGAACAAAATCTGGAACTGAAACGCTTCCTCCGCCACAGTCTGTATCAACATTATCGCGTGCATCGCATGACCGCCAAGGCCGGGCGCGTGATCACGTCGCTGTTCGAGGCCTTCATCGACGACCCGCGCCTATTGCCGGACGAGGCGCGCGAACACAGTCAGCGTATCGAAGCCGTCATGGGCCTGTCCGGACGCGCACGCGGCGTGGCCGACTACATCGCCGGCATGACAGATCGCTATGCGATCACCGAATACGAACGCGTCTACAATCCCAAGGAACTGACCTGACGGTCGGCGGTCGTCCCTGAATCATCATGCGCATCTACATGCAGACAGCCATTGGCGAAGATGCCACGCCCCGCTACTATCACCTGCATCTGCAGGAAGATTTGCTGGACGGTTGGACGCTGGTGCGCGAATCCGGCCGGCAGGGTTCTGGAGGACGCGTGGTCAAACAACATTTCGTGGATCGTGAAAGCGCCGAGCAGGCCATGCTCAAGCTGCGCGACGAACACGTGCGGAAAGGTTTCCGCGTTGTATTTATTCAGGGACAGGAACCACGTTGAACGCAACCGAACGCACACCGTTTGCCGCGGCCGACTATCTCGCCACGCTCGGGCTGCAACAGGCGCCTTACCTCGACTCGACCGACGCGCGGTTCTTTTATGCCGATCCGGGTCTGATTCAACGTCTCGATCTGCTGCAACACCTCACCCAGTTCGGCGACATGCTGCTCGGCGTCACCGGCCCGGTCGGCAGCGGCAAGACGTCGCTGGCCCAGCAATTCCTGCAACGCGGCAACACCGCTTGGCGCAGTTGCCGCTTGAATGGCGCGCACATCCAACACCCCGACGAGCTGTTGGCGAAACTCACCGAATGCTTTGGTCTGCAAACCTCCGCCACGCCGGAGCGCATTAGAGCCGAGCTGGTGCGGCATTGCCAAACCCTGCGGCATAACGCCCAACTGGCGGTGCTGGTCATCGACGACGCCCAGCAACTGTCCGACCCGGCACTCAAGACCTTATTAGAGTTGGCCGACGACCCGCGCGAGACGCTCAAGCTGCTGCGCGTCGTTCTCTTCAGCGAAGCGGGGCTCGAACAGCGTCTGACTGCGGCCGGCTGGCACAGCCCTCAACAACCTTTTCTGCACAATCTGGACATCCCGCCTTTCGACGAGCAGCAGACCGCCGCTTATCTGATGTATCGCCTCGCCGTGGCCGGCTATTCGGGCGAAAGCCCGTTCAGCCTCACCGAAATCCGCGCTTTGCACAAAGCCGCCGATGGCTTGCCCGGCAAACTCAATGTGCTGGCCCACGAAACCCTGATGGAACGCGCCGGCCGGCTGGCCACCCGCAAGAAGGCGACCGCGACCGGTTCGCGTCGCATCCAGCCGGTCATGGCGCTCGGGCTGCTCGGCAGTCTGATTGTGGGAGGGCTCGCCTGGTGGTATGCGAGCCAGAACCAGACTGCCGAGGAACCCATCGCCCCGCCGGCATCGGCGCCCAGCGGAGAACCTGCGGACAACACGCCCGTCCCGCCGGTGGAACCCGCCGCGCCCGCCCCAATTGAGCCCCCTGCAGAAGAGTCGGTTAAATCTCTGGAGACAACCCCAAA
Organism: Gammaproteobacteria bacterium; assembly: GCA_016218375.1. Lineage (GTDB taxonomy): Bacteria > Pseudomonadota > Gammaproteobacteria > Thiohalobacterales > Thiohalobacteraceae > JAHJQQ01. The sequence continues at coordinate 4,156 of JACREG010000144.1, read as the reverse complement.
AACACAACAACCAACCGATATAAAAGAAAAAAATCCTGACGAACCGGCACCCGCACCGACCCAGCCGACCACCTCAGCCCCTGCGGAAACGGTAGAGAAAGACAGCCCCTCTGCCGATCTTGCCCGCCCAAAGTCAGCCCCGGCGCCCTCGGACACACCCGCCAGCGCAGCCCCGATGCCGCCGGCCGCAGCGCCCACGACAAATGTCCCGGTACCGAAGACCGCGCCGCCAACCCCGCGGGCCTCGGCGCCGAGCAACCCAACACCACCGCCCAATTAGCTCGATGCGCCCGACACGGCCGGCAAACCCGCCACCACAGATGATGGCAAACCCGAGCCGTCGGAAAAACCGGCGGCAGTCACCGCGCCCGCCGCCACACCCCAGCCGACCGCGCCGGCCACCACCCCAAAACCAAGCTCGCCCGTGGCTACACCGCCACCGTCACAGCCGCCCACCACCACCGCGGCAGCGGAACAACTGGGCACGGATTGGTTGCAATCGCGTCCTGGCGCGCACTTCACCCTGCAACTGCTCGGCGGCCGCAGCGAAAAATCCCTGCGCGACTACCTGCGGCAGAATCACATACCCGAACCGGTCGCCACATTCCGCACCGTCTTCAAGGGCGACGACTGGTATGTGCTGGTTCACGGCGACTTCCCAGACTCGGCTACGGCCCGCGCGGCGGTGGCCACGCTGCCGCCCACGGTGCGCAAGGGCAAGCCCTGGGCGCGCAGCTTCGTCTCCATCCACACGGATATGCAAAAAACCCGGCCCTAGCAGGTTGTTGAAAAGCGCGCCATTACCGGTGCCCGCCGACCACGGCCATACCCCTGAAACCAAACGGGGAAGCCTCGCCCCGCTGAATTGAACCGCCACACCCCCGGCGCTATACTTGCCGGCCGCCCGGGGGTCCAGCCACGCCCGCGCGTTGGGGCATTGCCCTCACCCGCCGCGGACTGTTCTCTTAAAAATGAATACATCGATACATGAGGTCCGGCCATGAGTCGTGGTGGTTTGCCGCCTAAACAGGGGCTCTACGATCCCAATAACGAGCACGATGCGTGCGGTGTCGGTTTTGTCGCCAACATCAAAGGCCGCAAGAGCCACGCTATCGTTCGTCAGGGCCTGACCATCCTGGAAAATCTCACCCACCGCGGCGCGGTCGGCGCGGACCCGTTGGCCGGCGACGGCGCCGGCATTCTGGTGCAGATTCCCGATCAGTTCCTGCGCGCGGAATGCTCCGCACTCGGACTGCAACTGCCCAAGACCGGCGACTACGGCGTCGGTATGCTGTTCCTGCCGCAGCCGGAAGCCACGCGCGCGTATTGTCAGACGCTGCTCGAGCAGATCATCGCCGAGGAAGGTCAGACATTGATCGGTTGGCGCGATGTGCCGGTCGACAACAACGGCCTCGGCGAATCCGTCAAAGCCGTCGAACCCGTCGTGCGCCAGGTGTTCATCGCGCGCGGTTCGCAGAGCGCCGATCAAGACGCCTTCGAACGCAAGCTGTTCGTCATCCGCAAGCGCGCCGAAAACGGTGTGCGCGAATCGGAGTGGGCGGGCCGCGAACATTTCTATGTGCCCTCGCTGTCGTCCCGCACGCTGGTCTACAAGGGCATGCTGCTGGCCAATCAAGTCGGCAGCTATTATCTGGATCTGCGCGACGCGCGTTTCGACTCCGCGCTGGCGCTGGTGCATCAGCGTTTCTCCACCAACACCTTCCCCTCCTGGGATCTGGCGCATCCGTTCCGCATGATCGCGCACAACGGCGAGATCAACACGCTGCGCGGCAACGTCAACTGGATGCGCGCGCGTCGGCACTCGATGTCCTCGCCACGCCTCGGCGCCGATCTCGACAAGGTCTGGCCGCTGATCGCCGAAGGCCAGAGCGATTCCGCGAGCTTCGACAATGCGCTGGAACTGCTCATCACCGGCGGCTACTCGCTAGCGCACGCGATGATGATGCTCATCCCGGAGGCCTGGGCCGGCAATCCATTGATGGACGAACAGCGCCGCGCCTTCTATGAATATCACGCCGCGTTGATGGAACCGTGGGACGGCCCCGCCGCGGTCGCCTTCACCGACGGCCGCCAGATCGGCGCCACGCTCGACCGCAACGGTCTGCGTCCCGCGCGTTATCTCATCACCGATGACGATCTGGTCGTCATGGCCTCGGAAATGGGCGTGCTCGACATTCCCAGTCACAAGATCGTGAAGAAGTGGCGCCTGCAACCCGGCAAGATGTTCCTCATCGATCTGGAACAAGGTCGCATCATCGACGACAGCGAGGTGAAGGCACAGCTCGCGAATGCGCACCCGTACCAGGATTGGCTGGACAAGAGTCAGATCCATTTGAAGAACCTGCCGTCCGCGGCCACCGGCGACGGCGGCGATCCGGCCACGCTGTTGGATCGTCAGCAGGCCTTCGGCTATACGCAGGAAGACGTGCGCATGCTGATCAAGCCGATGGCGCTGACCGGCCAGGAAGCGGTCGGCTCCATGGGCGCGGACAACCCGATCGCCGTGCTGTCGAACAAGCCGAAGCCGTTGTTCAATTACTTCAAGCAGAACTTCGCGCAGGTCACCAATCCGCCCATCGACCCGATCCGCGAAGAGCTGGTGATGTCGCTGGTGTCGTTGATCGGGCCGCGTCCGAATCTGCTCGACATCAACAGCGCCGGCAGTCACATGCGCCTGGAAGTGCATCAGCCGATCCTGACCAACAAGGATCTGGAGCGCATCCGCAACATCGAACAGACGACAAAGGGCGCGTTTCGCACCCAGACGCTGGACATCTGCTACGCAGCCGAGCACGGCGCCGCCGGCATGGCAGGCGCCTTGACCGCGTTGTGCGCGCAGGCCGAGGCCGCCGTGCGCGATGGTCACAACATTCTGATCCTGTCCGACCGCAATGTGAGCGCCGCGCGTATCGCCATCCCGGCGCTGCTCGCCACCAGCGCCGTGCATCATCATCTGGTACGCGCGGGCCTGCGCACCGAATCCGGCCTGGTCGTCGAAACCGGCACCGCGCGTGAGGTGCATCACTTCGCCGTGCTCGCCGGCTACGGCGCCGAGGCGATCAACCCGTATCTCGCCTTCGAGACCATCTCGGCGATGCAGGCCGAGTATCCGGACGGCGTCGACGAGGCCGAGGCACACAAGCGTTTCATCAAGTCCGCCGGCAAAGGCATTCTCAAGGTCATGTCCAAGATGGGCATCTCGACCTATCAATCCTATTGCGGCGCGCAGATATTCGACGCCATCGGTCTCAAGTCCGACTTCATCGACCACTACTTCACCGGCACCGCCAGCATGGTCGAGGGCATCGGCCTGAAGGAAGTCGCCGAAGAGGCCGTGCGCTGGCACCGCGACGCCTACGGCAACGCGCCGGTGTATGCGAACGCGCTGGACGTCGGCGGCGATTATGCCTTCCGTATCCGCGGCGAGAATCACGCCTGGACGCCGGAGACCATCGGCAAGTTGCAACACGCCACGCGCGCCAACGACGCCAAGACCTTCGCCGAGTTTTCCAAGATCATCAACGAGCAGAGCGAACGCCTGCTGACGCTGCGCGGCCTGTTCGACATCAAGTTCGCGGACAAACCGATTCCGCTCGACGAAGTCGAACCCGCCAAAGACATCGTCAAGCGCTTCGCCACCGGCGCCATGTCGTTCGGCTCGATTTCCTGGGAAGCGCACACCACGCTCGCCATTGCCATGAACCGCATCGGCGGCAAGTCCAACACCGGCGAAGGCGGCGAAGAGCGCTCGCGCTTCAAGCCGCTGGAAAACGGCGACTCCATGCGTTCGGCCATCAAACAAGTGGCCTCGGGCCGTTTTGGTGTGACGACGGAGTATCTGGTCAACGCCGACGATTTGCAGATCAAAATGGCGCAAGGCGCCAAGCCCGGCGAAGGCGGTCAGTTGCCCGGCCACAAAGTCAGCGAATGGATTGCCAAGGTGCGCCATTCCACACCGGGCGTCGGCCTGATTTCACCGCCGCCGCATCACGATATTTATTCCATCGAAGATCTGGCGCAGTTGATTCACGATCTGAAGAACGTGAATCCGAAATCGCGCATCAGCGTGAAGCTGGTATCCGAGATCGGCGTCGGCACCGTCGCCGCGGGCGTATCCAAGGCGCACGCCGATCAT
>JACREG010000142.1 GCA_016218375.1 Gammaproteobacteria bacterium | reverse complement strand
GGCGGTGGAGGCCAGGATGAACGGGGGATAGGCCCAGTCCAACGTGCCCTTGGTGGCGATGATGGCCATGGACGGCGTCTTGCTGGCTTCGATCGCCGCCAGCTTGCTCGGCAGCAATTCGTCCAGCTTCTGATTCAGCCAAGTATCCATATTGGCATTCGTTTCGACAGGTGCATTCATGGCAGCATACCTCGTGTGTTGATACGGAACAGCGAACCGGGGGTCGATCAATAGCCGTACTCGCCTATCCATTCCCCGTGGTGATAATCGATTTCTACCCAGCGCGGCAGAAAGGCCTGGGGCCGCGTCACTGGCATGGTTTCCAGGGGCGGTGCGTCGGGACTTTTTTCCATGACACAGTGCTGGGTCGTGACCGGACGGAAGTGCACATGCACATGGTCCAGGATGCGGGTATGCGAATCCGGCAGGCTGTCGGTGCTGGGTGGGGCGGGGCGGAAACGAACGGCCTTGCGCACGAAGCAACTGAAATACAGTTCCAGTTCGACGGTGAGCGGGGTTTGCAGCGTGGCCGCCGCGGCTATGGCAGCGGGACTGAAGTGGATGTGTAACGCTTTGCCATACAGATGCACTTCCAGATGCTGCCCCTCCGACGCCGGCATCAGCAATTGGCGCAGTTGGGTGTACCACTGTGGGCGGCTCTGGCCATCGCCGGGGTCGGATGCCAGCTCACGGCTATCGTCGATCTGCATGTCCAACCCCTTATGAAGGCGATGACAGTGGAAAACAAACCAGTTGGTATGTAAAATAGACCCTGAGCTTGAGGCATGTCAAGCCCCTGGAAAGCACCGTTCGCCGGACCACGCTATGAACACTGTCATCGATCCCAATCAACGCCTGGAGCGGAACGCGGATAAAACCCGGCGTCTGATCCTGGAGGCGGCGTTTCAGGAGATTTACCGCCATGGCTATCAAGGCATGCGCCTGGACGTCGTACTCTCGGCCACGGGTTTGACCAAGGGCGCGCTATACCACCATTTTCCGAACAAGCAGGCACTCGGCTATGCCGTCGTGGACGAGGTCATACGCGACATGGTGCAGCATATCTGGACGCTGCCGTTGGCCGCCAGCGATGCACCGCTGGACAGCATCGTGCAGTTTATCGGACACATGGGCGAGATTCTCGGCGCCGACATCGTGACTTACGGATGTCCGGTGAACAACCTCGCGCAGGAGATGTCGCCGATCGACGAAGGCTTCCGGGTGCGCTTGGATCAGGTGTATCAGGAATGGCGCAGCGGCATCCAGCAGGCCTTGGAGCGTGCGCAACGCAGCGGCGATCTGCGCGGCGGTCTCGATTGCGGCCACCTCGCCACGTTCGTGCTCGCGTCGATTTCCGGTTGCATCGGTGCGGCCAAGAACGCCCAGAGTCTGGAGCAATTGCACAACTGCGGCGCGATGCTGGTGGATTACCTACAGTCTTTGCGTATCGCGTAACGCGACGTGCTTGCCGCGTTACTGCGGTGATTGTTTCGCCAGGGCGCAACGCTGTTCGTAGGCGCCGCGGGCGATGCCCACGTCCTGCAAAAACGTACCCAGCTCATTCAGGCGCAATGCCTGCGGCCCGTCGACCAGGGCCTTTTCCGGCGCGGGATGAAAATCCACCAGGATCATGTTGGCGCCGGCGATCACGCCCTGCGCGGTGACGTGCATGACGTCGAGGATACCGTCGGGTCCGCGGTCGCGTGTGCCGACCGAGTGCGACGGATCGATGCACACCGGCATGCGCGTAAGGCGCTTGACCACTGGCACATGCGCAAAGTCGACGAAGTTGCGGTGCGGGTCGCCCATGTTGGTCTTCATGCCGCGCAGACCGAACACCACCTTGCGGTTGCCCTCGCTGGCCAGATATTCCGCCGCGTTCAGCGATTCTTCCAGAGTAATGCCGAAGCCGCGTTTCAGCAGCACCGGCATGTCCTGCTGCCGGCCGACCGCCTTGAGCAGCTCGAAATTCTGCGTGTTGCGCGTGCCGATCTGCAGCATCACGCCGGTCGGACGTCCGGTCAGTTCCAACGCATCGCGGATCTCGCGCACATGATTCTCGTGCGTGACCTCCATGGCAACGACCTTGATGCCGTATTTGCCGGCGAGTTCGAACACATAGGGCAGGCACTGCTTGCCGTGACCCTGGAAGGCATAGGGGCTGGTGCGCGGTTTGTAGGCACCCATGCGTGTGCACACCTGGCCGTGTTGCTGCAAGGCTTGCAGCATGCGCTCCACATGTTCGGGATTGTCCACCGCGCACAGGCCGGCGAACACATGCAGATTGTCCTGGCTGAAGGTCACGCCGTTGTACTCGAACGCACTCGGCCGGGCGTCGTCGCGGTGGCGTCCCAGGATGCGATATTCCTGGGAGATGCGCACCACGCGCTCGACGGTGGGCAGCGTGCGCATGTCCTCGACGGACAGCGCCGCGGTATCGCCGATCAGATAAATCTCGGTCAGCGTTTGTAGCGTGCCGATCTCCTGATGAACCCGGGTACGGATGTTCGGCAGTTGGGCAAGGTAGTCGGTGAGCTGCTGGTAGGCTGCGCCCTGCGGATCGGTGTTGGGTTCGAGAATGAGGATCATGTGCGCGTCGCGTCCGTACAGTGCGCGGCACCGGCAGAAGACGGGCCGCTGGGTTAGAATGCCTTTACGAGCATGTATACCTTAACCGACTCCGGGCAAGTTGCAATGACAACCGCACAAGAACAGTTCGACCACGACTGGCGCGCCTTCGACCGGGCGCATGTCTGGCATCCCTACAGTTCGATGACCGCGCCGATCGCCACTTATCCGGTCGTTGCGGCGCAGGGCGTGCGCATTCGTCTGGAGGACGGACGCGAACTCATCGACGGCATGGCCAGTTGGTGGTCGGTCATCCATGGCTATAACCATCCCGTGCTCAATCAGGCCCTGCGCGATCAGCTCGACGCCATGGCCCATGTCATGTTCGGCGGGCTGACCCACACGCCGGCGGTGCAACTCGCGGCCCGCTTGATCGATATCACACCGGCGCCGTTGCAGCAGGTGTTCTTCGCCGATTCCGGTTCGGTGGCGGTCGAGGTTGCCATCAAAATGGCGATTCAATACTGGTACGCCCAAGGCCACACCGAACGCACCCGGCTGTTGACCATCCGCAACGGCTATCACGGCGACACTTTCGCCGCCATGAGCGTCTGCGATCCGGTCGGCGGCATGCACGAATTGTTCAGCGGCATTCTGCCCAAGCATCTGTTCGTGCGCGCACCGCAGTGTCGCAACGACGCGGACTGGGCGGAAGCGGAACTGGCCGAGATCCAACAGATCTTCGCGCATCAGGCACACGAAATCGCGGCGGTGATTCTGGAGCCTATCATTCAGGGCGCCGGCGGGATGCGTTTTTACTGTCCGCAGTATCTGCGGCGTATCCGCGAACTCTGTGATGCGCACGATGTGCTGCTGATTGCCGACGAGATCGCCACGGGTTTCGGCCGCACGGGGAAATTATTCGCCTGCGAACACGCCGACATCGCGCCGGATATCCTATGCCTCGGCAAGGCATTGACCGGCGGCTATATGACCTTGGCAGCCGTGCTGACCACGCAACGGATCGCGCACGGCATCTCCGACGCCGATCCGGGCGTGTTCATGCACGGCCCGACCTTCATGGCCAATCCGCTGGCCTGCGCGGTGGCGAATGCGAGTGTCGAACTGCTGCTGAACAGTCCGTGGCAGGCGCGAGTGGCTGCCATCGAAGCGGGATTGGAACAAGGGCTGGCGCCGTGCCGCGATTTCGCCCATGTCCGTGAGGTGCGCGTGCTCGGCGCCATCGGCGTCGTGGAACTGCATCATCCAGTCGACATGCACTGGATGCCGGATGAATTCGTCAAACGCGGCGTGTGGGTCAGACCATTCCGCAATCTGGTCTATGTGATGCCGCCGTATGTAATGACGGCCGAAGATTTAGCTGCGCTCACGCAGGCGATTGTCGAGGTGGTCGGGCTGGCCGAAGGACGTCGATAGACGTTTGCTCAAGCGTTCAACGCTTCGAGGATTCTGGCCACGCTCGCATCCAGTGCGCCGGTGGTCAGACGAAACGTGCGGCAGTGACGCGCGATAGCGAGCGCCGCGTCCAAGCCATCTTCGTTGTGGCATAGAGGATTCAATGCGTTCGCGTAGATCAGCATGCCGGCTTCCGCCGCGCTGAGTTCGCTGAGCGTCGGCGGCTGTTCGATGCCGACATGTTGGACATGGAAAATCGCGCGCAACGGAACCGGCGTTCGGATCACGGGGCATGGCAAGTGTTCGACCGCAATATGTAAGGTCGGATCGGTCCGCAACACCTCGCGCGGCAGCGCGTAGGGCGGTGCGGGTTCGGCTTTCAGGCATAAGGCATGCGGGTAGGGTTGCACCGTATGCTGTTGCAGATCGATGGGCGCGAGTTCGTCGCTCAGATAGCCGCAGCCGTGGTGCAGCAATCCCCAGCAGGTGGTCGATTTGCCGTTGCCGGAACGGCCGATGAGCAGGAAGGCGCTGCCCCGATACAGCAGTGCCGCGGCGTGCATGAAGTAGAGGTGCGGACGACGTTTCTGCGCCTCGATGGTGAGATCCTTTTCCAGCAGGAAAATCAATTCGGCGGCATCGAGGCCTTCCCAGTCGCATGGCGATTCCGCCATCCCCGATTCGATGCGCCGTAAACGGAAGCCGGCGGTATCGCGCGAGGCTTCGTAAAGCAGATCGGGGCTGGCGGTGTCCGCTGGCGTTATGACGAATGCCGAGTAGTTGGCGAGCGCGAGTTGGCAGGCGGTTTCATCGTTGCAGATGATGCGAACCTGCAAGCCAAAAAGATTTAAGCGCAGCAACGGCAGGGCTCTGTCTTATGAATCGTCGCGAGCATATATAACAGAACGGGCTCCCGCAGGAGCCCGCTCGTCGCTAGACGTAAAATTAAACGAATGACAGCCGCGCTTTCAGCGGTTGCCCGGATGGCCAGGGCCCGTGCCAGGACCGTCATTGATGGGTGGATTCCCCGGCGGCTGCGGATCTTCACCATTACCCACGCCGTTATTGCCGCGCGGGCCTGTCAGACCCGAACCCGCGGCGTGAAATGCCGGAAGAATCGTCAGGCTGACGATAGCCGGCGGTATGTACGCCAGCTTCTTAACGAACTCGCGGCGCGACGTGCTGTTCATTTCCGTTTTGCTGTCCATAGAATGCTCCGAATTGAAGCGGGACTCTTAAAGTCCAAGCGAGTTGGAAATCGACTTGCCTTAGACGATTTGATACTGGCACACGGACTAGAGGGTGTCAATTTTCTGTTGGCTTAATTACGCAAGGAAGCGCGTGTTTTTATAACGAATGTATCCTAAATTTTTTGAATGGTTTCGGTCATGGCGACGTGCCATAAGCATATTGAATCGTCGCCGCTCAAAACGCCTACGGGCCCCGCAGGGCCCGTAGAATGTTACCGATGTTCTTCGCTACGTTTAGCGGCGGCGGAAGCGGAGATGATGGCTGCCCCAGGTGTTTCCGCCCGTGGTACCCGTCAGACCGGAACCCGATGCGTGAAACGCGGGTAACACCGTCAGCGTGGCGATCGCCGGCGGCATGTACGCCAGCTTCTTGATGAAATCGCGACGCGACGCTTGGCGGCTCTTTCCCGTGTTGTTATCCATGGTTGTTTCCCCGTGTTAAGTGACTTGAAGTAATCCCAGGTCGCGGAAATTACCGAGGACTGTGGTGACATCCGCTGTCGCTTTTTCGGCATCGACCTCGAACGTCGCGGCCATGGACTGCACGATGTCCTGTATCGACGTGCCGTGCTGCATGGCATTCCAGATAAAACTGGCGGTCGGATTGAGCGTGTGAATCAAATCCGCTTTCCGATCCAGTATCACCGTCTCGCCATCGACTTCCCGTACCAACAGGTCGGTGCGCGGCACGCAATCATCCATGTCTTTACTCTCTCTCGGATGGAAAATATGCTCGCATGCCCCTCGGAATCCGTCAAACGGTTCCTGCCGTTACGCCACATAGGGACGAAATTTGTAAGGCCAATGTAAGGGGAGTCGCTTTTCCAGGTCAAAGTCGTGGCCGCAGTCGGTATTCGGAAATACACTACCTACGAGAACTACAAGAGAATCGGTCCTGCTATAAGCTCCATTATGTCTTATCCCGCCATTAGTCTATTGCACGCGCTTGCCGGGAACCGGCCCCTAGCGGCGAACGCTATGTTCGATCCGGAGGCGTTGGCCTGGCTTGTCGACAGCGGCCTCGGGCCGATCCTCTGGCATGTGGCGCGGCAGTCGCCCGGGCACTTCGGGGCAGAGGCGCTGCAACACTTGAAGACGGCGGATCTGAGTGCGCGGATGTTATCCGCCGAAACATTCGATACCTTGGAGAAGATTCTTGCGCGCGCCGGCGAGCAGCACTGTCCCGTGACGTTGCTCAAAGGTGTCAGTGTCACCCAGCAGTTTTATCCGCAATCGCACTGGCGGCCGATGCGCGATATCGATCTCCTCGTCGAATCGGCCGACCGACCCCGGCTGGAGCAAATCCTCCGCGAACTTGGGTTCGTCCAGCGCGGTGCGCTTTCCGCGGAATTTTTCGCGGGCCATCATCACAGCAAGCCGTTCCACCACGGGCAGTGGCGCTGTTGGGTCGAGGTGCACACGGCATTGTTCCGCCCCGATACGCCGCCGGGGCGCATCGCGGCATTCCAACCCGAGGTCTTGCATGCCGAGCGTATACGGCTGCCGCATGCGCACGCATCCTTATGGCGTCTGCCCGATGAAACCCAACTGGTCTACACCGCCGTGCATTGGGGCGCTAAGCTGACTGTCGTCGGTGGGCTTGTGCCGATTGTCGATACGCTGCTGCTATTGAAAAACGCGGGACACACTTTGGATTGGGAGCGCGTGCTGACGATCTGCGAAGACGTAACGGCCGCGCGCTATATGGCACTCATGCTCGCCTATCTGCAACGGCATGATCTGTACGCCGTGCCCGACACGGTGTGGAACGGTTTGGCGCACGGGCGCCGCAGTCTCGGCACGCTCGGCATGAAAATCCTGCTGGCCACGGTCGACGATTACCTAGCCGGTGGCCGCGGCCAGAATGGTTTTACCAGCGAGGCCATGCTCAACACCCGCTGGTACACGCTGTTGGGGGAGGACAGTGCCTTGCGTAAACTGCTGCAATTACCTTGGCGCATGCTGTTTCCGCCGGCGCCGACGGGACGCTATGCGCCGGTGCGACATATGCGGCGTTTGGGCTCGTTGTTGCGCGGCGTCAGGCGCCGACTTCAGTCGTCGCGATAGCGTTTTGCGAGGTCCCCATAGGCATCGATGCGCCGGTCGCGCAGATAGGGCCAGATACGCCGCACCTGTTCGCTGCGCGCGAGATCGATGTCGATCAGTAGAATTTCCGGTGCGTCGCTGTTGGCTGTCGCCAATACTTCGCCTTGCGGACCCGCCACGAAACTCGAACCCCAGAAACGACTGCCGGCGGACTGACCGCTGGGGTCCGTTTCCAACCCGGTGCGGTTGCACACCACGACCGGCAATCCATTGGCCACGGCATGCGCACGCTGAATGGTGATCCAGGCCTCGCGCTGACGTGCTTGTTCGGCGGCATCGTCGCGCGGGTCCCAGCCGATGGCGGTGGGGTAGAGCAGCAACTCGGCACCGGCCAGTGCCATCAGCCGCGCGGCCTCCGGATACCATTGATCCCAGCACACCAGCACCCCGAGTTTGCCGACCGAGGTCGCAATCGGCGTGAAGCCGAGATCGCCCGGCGTGAAATAGAATTTCTCGTAATAGCCCGGGTCGTCGGGGATGTGCATCTTGCGGTACTTGCCGGCGATGCTGCCGTCGCGTTCCAGTACGACCGCCGTGTTGTGATACAAACCGGCGGCGCGGCGTTCGAACAGCGAAGCGACGATGACCACGCCCAGCTCCCGCGCCAACGCGCCCAAGGCGTCGGTGCTCGGACCGGGAATAGTTTCGGCCAGATCGAATTGCGTCGTGTCCTCGGTCTGGCAGAAATACAGGCTGTTGTGCAGCTCCTGGAGCAACACCAACTGCGCGCCGCGTTGCGCGGCCGTGCGGATGCCGGCGCTCATGCGTTCGAGATTCTCCGCGCGGTTGTCCGTGCAGCGTTCCTGCACCAGCCCGACCGTCAGTGTTTTATGCGTCATGCGCGTATCTCCGTATTCAGTTGCACCGGCGTTAACACGCCCTGCGGCAATTGCATGGTCACGCAATGCAGACTGCCGTATTGCAAGATCAACGCGCTGCAATCGATCGCTATGATCGCGCGATCCGGGAAACACGCCTGCAACGCGGCCAATGCGCCGGCATCGGCCGGATCGTTATAGGTCGGCACCAGCACCGCGCCGTTGACGATGAGGAAATTCGCATACGTCGCCGGTAGTCGTTGGCCTTGTGCGTTGCACTTGGGGCGTGGCCACGGCAGCGCGACCAAGCGATAGGGATGACCGTCGCGCGTCAGCAAACCACGCAATTCGGCGGCCATCGCGGCCAGCGCGGCGAAGTGTGGATCGTGCGCATCGTCGCAGCCTTGGTAGGCGATGGTGTCGGCCGAACAGAACCGCGCCAGGGTGTCGATATGCCCGTCGGTGTCGTCGCCTTGCAGATGGCCATTGTGCAGCCACAGGAAACGATCGACGCCGAGCAGCGCAGTCAAACGCGCCTCCAATTCGGCCTTGGACAGATGCGGATTACGGGTCGGCGCAAGCAGGCAACTCGTCGTGGTCAGCAAAGTACCGGCGCCGTCGGTTTCGATGCCGCCCCCTTCCAGGATCAAATCGACGGCCGTGGTCTGCGCGGCGAAGGCGTCCGCAGTCGCCAGTCGCGGGGTGATCTGGTTGTCGAGTTCGGCGGGATATTTGCCGCCCCAGCCGTTGAAGACAAAATCCAGCAAGCGCACCGTGCCGTCGGCATAAACAGCGATAGGGCCGTGATCGCGCGCCCAGGTGTCGTTGGCGGGGATGGCGTACAACGCCACGCGCGTCATGTCGACACCCGCGGCCATCAGACGGTCGCGCACATGCGCGCAATGCGCGGCGTCGTAACAACTGACGACCAGCCGTTCGCGCAACGCCACTTCGCGGGCGATGTCGACGAACACTGGCTCGACCTGCGCGAGATACGGCGCCCAATCGCCGCGGTCGTTCGGCCAGGTCAACAAGACGCCGTCTTGCGGCGCCCATTCGGCGGGAAAGTGGATATGTGTCATGGGATGGGATCGGGGGAGTGTTCGGGCCGCGCGGAGCGGCGCGGGCGTGGTTAAGCGGGTTTAGCGGTGGGCAACCGAATGCAGCACGGTATCGCCCTCGAAATACACCGTGAAGCGGTCATAGACCCAACGGGCGATCGGCGGTTGTCCTATGGCCGGTTCCCGGGTTTTCGGGGCACCGAAGCGTGCCTCGACCTCGGCCATGGACTGCCCCTTGGCCGGGCGTTCGACATCGGCGGCCTGCCGGACCGCGTCGATGACCAGGGTGTCCGCGTGGCTGGCGGGCATACCGCCCAAGGCCAGGCCTGCCCAGATGGCCGTGGCTGCACAAAAATGTCTCCGTGCCGACATAATCCGACCTCCCGCTGTACTGTGCACGCACTATAACACCCTGGAACATTAGGCGAAATCCCGATAACAGTCTTGAATAACTCTGGGCCGGACCGTGAATCGCGTTCTATCAAGTCTGCGCCGTGGCCGTCGACACAATGGGCATGCGTAACGGGTTGCGGAATTTCGGCGTGGTCTTGAGCGGCAGCCTCATGCTGGCCGCGGCCGCGGCGTATGCCGGGGAAACTCACTATGAAGCCCGCCTGGACCAATCCGTTTGGCGCGTACAGGCGAGCCGTACCCAGTGTCTATTGAGCCACACGGTCCCGGATTACGGTCAGGCGCGCTTTATTCGGCGCCCCGGTCAGGGATTCGGTTTCAGCATCGATCTGCCCGAGGCGGCCACCTTGGCCGAATCCGCCGTTGTGCGTGCCGTGCCTCCGCCGTGGAAACACAATGCCCTGGAAAAGGATCTGAGCCGCCATCCGGTCCCGCTCAGCGCCGGCATCCTGGAGTTGAGCGAAGCGGACGCACACGCGCTGTATGCGGCGCTCGAAAGCGGCATGTTCGTGGAAATCGCCTATCGGCCCGGCACGGAGATGGTCGTGGTCTTGTCCGCCGTCCGTTTCCTGGAAGTCGCCGATGACTTCCAGGCCTGCGAGGCCGCGCTTTCCAGCGTGGTCGCGACCGCGGTCAAACCCCGCGCTGCCACAGCGCGGACAACCAAAGCCGGTTCCGGCACGACGGGCAAGAGTCGCGCGTTGGGCCAGCCGGGGCCGGACTCGGACAGCGCCATCCCCACGAACATGGCCATCGCCGACGCCACCGTGAAATTCGAGGGCTCGGATAACAGCTTCTCCGAAGCGGTGCTGATCACGCTGACCGGCATTGCGCGCGAATTTGTGCTGCAGAAAAGTCGTGCCGCGTTGCGGCTGGTCATCAGCGGCACCGCGGCGTCGGAAGCGCAGTATCTACAGCGCACGGCGGAAGTGAAGATCTATCTGGTCAATCAAGGTTTGCCGCCCAGCCGCATTCAGATATTGGAACGCGGCACGCTTCCCGAGGGCAAGAATGTTCAGCCGGAGGCCACCGACGATAACGTGCTGCATGTGCATTTGATGCGTTAGAAACTCCGCACGTCAGACGCTCTATTCTCCCGCCGCCGCATAGCCGGCCAATGTCACGCCGCAGGCCAGCAGATAGTCGCGCAAGTGTCGAATCTCCTGCTTGGTGCAAATGCCGCTGTGATGCGGTCGATGCAGATGCCCTTCGATGTTGTTCAGCACCACGTGCACCCGCGCGCCGTGCGACGGCGTGACCGTGGCGCCCAGATGACTCAGCAGGGACTCGATCTCGCGCCAATGGATGTTGCCACTGACCGGTTCCTGCAAGATGCCTTGTAGCAAACGTTCGTATTTGTGGCTCATCGCGCGGTCTCCGAAAGCCCATTCCCGACGGTTTGGTTAATACTCCAGTGGCGGCCCGAATGCCGCCATGACCTGGAGCAGGTGCCGGGCAACCCTGCCATCGAGAGAAGTTCTACTGCCACCGGGCGCTTTATGGTTTAATGCCGGCCCATGTTTCGCCCCTACCCTCTCTATATCGGCCTGCGTTACACCCGCGCCAAGCGGCGTAACCATTTTATTTCCTTTATCTCGGCGATTTCCATGCTCGGCATCGCGCTGGGCGTCACCGCGCTGATCACCGTGTTGTCGGTCATGAACGGCTTCGAGCAGGAACTGCGCACCCGCATCCTGGGCATGGCCGCGCATATGCAGGTCATGGGCTATGCGGGCGGGCTGGCCGACTGGCGCACCATTGCCAAGATCGCCGACGCCAATCCCGATGTGATCGGCAGCGCGCCCTACGTCGAGGCCGAGACCATGCTCAGCCTGGGCAACCGCGTCAGCGGCACCATTCTGCGCGGCGTGTTGCCCGAGGTCGAACCGGCGGTGTCGGATGTCGCTAAACACATGAAGGCCGGCCAACTGACCGATCTGAAACCGGGCGAATACGGCATCGTGCTCGGCAGCGAACTGGCGAACATGATCGGCGCGCAAGTCGGCGACAAGATCACCGTGGTCAGTCCGCAGGCGAGCATCACGCCGGTGGGCACGCTGCCGCGGCTGCGACGCTTCACCGTGGTCGGCCTGTTCGAGGTCGGCATGTACGAATACGACCGTGGCGTCGCGCTGGTGCACGTCGACGACGCGGCGAAATTGCTGCAACTCGGCGATCGCGTCAGTGGCGTGCGCTTGAAACTCGCCGACATGTTCAATGTGCAAGCCGTCACGCAAGCGCTCACCGAAACCCTGCCCGCCGAAACGCGTGTCACCGACTGGACCCGGCAGCACGCCAATTTCTTCCGCGCCGTGCAGACCGAGAAGCGGGTGATGTTCGTCATTCTCGCGCTGATCGTCGCGGTGGCGGCGTTCAACATCGTCTCCACACTGGTGATGGTGGTGACGGACAAGCAGGCCGACATCGCCATTCTGCGCACGCTCGGCGCGACGCCGGGTTCGATCATGATGGTGTTCATCGTGCAGGGCACCATCATCGGCGCTATCGGAACTTTGCTCGGCATGGTCGGCGGCGTGGCGCTCGCGCTCAATGTCGAGACCATCGTGCCGGCCATCGAACAACTGTTCGGCGTGCATTTCCTCTCGCCGGATGTGTACTACATCAGCAAGTTGCCCTCACAACTGGAATGGACCGATGTGACGCGCATCACCGGCGTGGCCTTCCTGCTCAGCATGCTGGCGACGTTATACCCGGCCTGGCGCGCCTCGCGCACCCAACCGGCGGAGGCGCTGCGCTATGAATGATGCCGCAACCGCCGTGCTGGCCTGCCGCGACCTGACCAAGACCTTCGCCGAGGGCGGCCTGCGCGTCGATGTGTTGCGCAGTGTGAATTTCACCGTGAATGCCGGCGAGCGTATCGCCATCATCGGCGCCTCCGGCAGCGGCAAGAGCACGCTGTTGCACCTGCTCGGCGGTCTCGATCAACCGACCGCCGGCAGCATCAGCGTCGCCGGGAAGGATATGGCGCGCCTCAACGACGCCGCGCGCGGCCGCCTGCGCAATCAGGCGCTCGGCTTCGTCTACCAGTTCCATCATCTCTTGCCGGAATTCACCGCCCTGGAAAACGTCGCCATGCCGTTATTGATCCGCGGCCTGAGTGTTTCCGAGGCACGCAGTCAGGCGCGCGACATGCTGACCCGCGTCGGTCTCGGCGAACGACTGCATCACAAGCCAGGCGAACTCTCCGGCGGCGAACGTCAGCGTGCCGCCGTCGCGCGAGCGCTGGTCACGCATCCGCAGTGCGTGCTCGCCGACGAACCCACCGGCAATCTCGACCGCCGCACGGCGCACGCCGTCTACGAACTCATGCTGGAATTGAATCAAGCGCTGAACACCAGCTTCGTGATCGTCACCCACGATCAGGAACTCGCCGGCCGCATGGACCGGGTGCTGGAATTGCGCGACGGGCAGTTGTATCCGCGTTAACTCACCAGTCGCGCAATCAGCGCCGCATCCGCTACGCCTGTGACGGGCATATCATGGGCCGCTTGGTATTCCTTAATCCGTCGCAGACAGGTCTGGCCATAGATGCCGTCGGCCTTGATGTCCATGCCCTGATCGGATAAACCGAGTTGCAGCAGCCGCACATCCAAACCGCGCAGCATGGGTGACTGCAAGGCCAGCGGCCGCGTGCCCGGTTGTGGACCGTCGTAGCAGCCGGGCGGGGTGGCATTCAACGTCGCCAGCGAGATTTCCTTGTCGCGCACCACCAACGGCAATTCCAAACCCCAATAGCCCTGATCGATGATGCGTTGGAAGGCCTCCATGCGATACACGGTCGCGCGCAGATCGGAACGGGAACTGGTTGCAAGCCAGTGCTGTCGCGTCGCGACGTAGGTCTGTAGCCAGCGCTGTTCGCCGGCACGGGTTACCTGGCCGACCTCGGCGTTGGCGAGATCGCGGATCTTTCCCCAGGAACCGTGCACATGTCCGTCGTACACCAGCGCCACACCCAGGGCGCAGGCGATACCGGTACGCTCGGCGGCGCGCGCGGCCGGTTGCCAATAGAACTCATCGAAAAAGCTGTCCTGCGTATCGCGCATCACCGGGTCGTCGGCACTGGCGCGCAGCAGGTTGTGCAGTTTTGGGTCGTGATCGAGTGTTATATCGCGGGCCTCGAAGCGCGGCAGATATACCGCCAGACGCGCGCCGAAGCGCGCACCGGCGTTGGCGCAGTAACGCTGCAATAGCGTGTGCAGATTTCCGGAACCGAGCGTGGTCTGCGAACGGCCGAAACTGAGGTGGCCGGTGTCGCCGGCAATCAGCGTGACCTTGCCGTAATCGCCCTGCACCTCGCTGGTCTCGAACAGATTGAGAATGCTCTGGGCGGTTTTCCTTTGTGTCGTCGTCAACATGGTCATTCCCTCGATCGTGTCGTTTCTGGTTTATCCGGCATAAGCGCGTTATGCTGCGGCTTAACGGGCCAGCCGGATGTTGGCCGTCGCATTATCGCCGAATCGTTCAAGGATGAACATGATCCCTCTCGCGCTCGCTGTGCTCGTCGGCACGCTGTGTCTGCAACTTTCATCGGACTTGCCGTCGCCGCTTGTGTGCGGATGGCTCGTCGCGCTCGCGATGTTCCTCGCGTGGTGGCCGCGCACGCGGCTATTCGCTGCATGCCTCGCCGGTTATGTGTGGGCCGCCGGGTACGCCGATCAGCGCCTCGCGGCGGATCTGCCGGTCGGACTGGAAGGCCAGGATCTGACGTTGCAGGGCGCCGTGGTTTCGTTACCCGAGATCGACGGACGCGCGACCCGTTTTGTGTTCGCCGCACAAAGCCTGCGTGCGGAATCGCAGTGGCAGGCATTTCGGCACACTATCCGTCTAAGTTGGTACGACGCACCTGTGCTACAGGCCGGTCAAGGTTGGCGACTGAACGTACGGCTCAAACGCCGACATGGCTTCCACAATCCCGGCGGTTTCGATTACGAAGGCTGGTTGTTACAGAACGGCATCGCCGCCACCGGTTATGTACGCAACAGCGACATGACCCACGCCTGGCCCGCGGCCGACGCGGCCGATGTCCTGCTGCATCTGCGCACGGCCGTCGACCGGCGCTTGCAGACGGCGCTCGACGGTGTGTCGCAACCCGGTCTGCTGCGCGCGCTGACGCTCGGTGTCGACGATGGCATCCCGGCCGCGCAATGGGCTGTGTTCCGCGCCACCGGCACGGGGCATCTGGTGGCGATTTCGGGCATGCATATCAGTCTGGTCGCAGGACTCGGTTTTGCGGCCATGCGCTGGCTGTGGTCGCGCAGCGCGCGCTTGACCAACGTGCTCGCGGCACCGCGCGCCGCCGCCATCGCCGCTCTGCTGTTGGCGACGCTGTACTCCGTGCTGGCGGGTTTCGGCATCCCGACGCAACGCGCCTGGATCATGGTATCGGTGCTGCTGTCCGGTGTGATGCTGGGACGACCGACGCGGCCGGCACACAACCTGGCGCTCGCGCTGCTGGCGGTGATTTTGTTCGATCCCTTCGCCGTGCTGAGTCCGGGATTCTGGCTGTCGTTCGTCGCAGTGGCGATCATCTTCGCGCGCCTGTCGCCGCGTCGCGCCACCGATCGCGGCACGCCCCGTACGATGAGTTCCCCAACGTTTACCACAGTGCTTCCCACAATAACGCAGGGACTCGCGGCACGCGTGGCACATGTGGGCAGCGAAACGCGCGAGTTGGTGCGTCTGCAATGGGCGCTGAGTCTCGGCCTGTTGCCGTTGACGCTGTTGTTCTTCGGTCAGTTGGGTTGGATCGCGCCGTTCGCCAATCTGCTGGCCGTGCCCTGGACCACACTGCTGCTGATGCCGCTGGTGTTCGCCGGCTTGTTCGTACTCTATCCATTGCCGGCGTTGGCGCATCTGTTGTTCGCGCTAGCCGGTTGGGCGGCAGAGCGCATGGATGCGCTGCTCACGGCGTTGGCCGGCTTACCCGGTTCCATGCTCGGCATGCCGGAACTGCCGGCGTGGGTGTATGGGGCGGCGTTCGTCGGCGTCGGTCTGTTGCTGCTGCTGCCGCGTGGCACGCCGTACCGCGGCCTGGGTTGGCTCGCGCTGGTGCCGCTCGCAACCTGGACGCCGCCGCGGCCCGAGGCCGGCACGGCGTGGTTCACGCTGCTGGACGTGGGGCAGGGGCTCGCCGCCGTGGTGCAGACCCGCGAACACACCTTGGTCTTCGATACCGGTCCGCGCTTCAGTGCCGATTTCGACACCGGTACCGCAGTGCTCGTGCCGTTTCTCGCCGCGCAGGGCATCCGCCACGTGGACACACTGGTTGTCAGTCACGGCGACAACGATCATCGCGGCGGCGCTGTCTCGTTGGCGGCGCGCCTACCGGTCTACCGCCTGTCGACCAGCGTGCCGCAGTATTTCGACTGGCGCTATAGCAACCGCTGCACGGCGGAACAACATTGGACTTGGGACGGCGTGCGTTTTCGCATGCTGCATCCCCCCGCCGAGCGTACCGCCGACGAGAACGACAGCTCCTGCGTGCTGCAAATCGAGACCGGCGATGGCGAACGGTTGTTGCTGACCGGCGATATCGAGGCCGCCGCCGAACGTGCGCTGGTGTCGCGCTATGGCGACGTCTTGCGCAGCCGTCTGCTGGTGGTGCCGCATCACGGCAGCCGCACCTCGTCCACGGCCGCGTTCATCCATGCGGTCGCGCCGCAGGAGGTGCTGATCCCCGCCGGCTACCGCAACCGCTACGGCTTCCCGCATCCGACGGTCGCCGCCCGCTATCGCGCCTTCGGCGCGCGTCTGTGGCGTACCGGCACGTCCGGCGCAGTGCACGTCCATCTGGGCGAAACCGGGCCGACGGCCTTTCCGGTGGCGGAACGGCGGCGCGACCCGCGCTATTGGCATAGCGCCGTGGCGGTTCCGCCTGAGCGGTGAAAACCGTATGATAGGCGCCGGTTTAGTCCCGTTTAGTCGACCAGAAGGATCTTAGCGTGTTCGAACTCATCCAATCCGGCGGCTGGCTCATGCTACCGATCATCGCGTGTTCGGTGCTCGCGCTGGCGATCATCGTGGAACGCTTCTGGATGCTGCGCATCGCCCGCGTGCTACCGCGGCACTTGGTCACGCAAGTGTGGACCTGGGTGCGCAACCGCCAGCTCGATGCCGGCAAACTGCACGCATTGCGCTCCGGTTCGCCGTTGGGTCGCATCCTCGCGGCCGGCCTCGTCAATCTGCGCCATGACCGCGTCATTATGAAAGAGGCCATCGAGGACGCAGGCCGGCATGTGGTGCTGGAACTGGAACGCTATCTGAACACCCTCGGCACCATCGCTGCGATCACGCCCTTGCTCGGCTTGCAGGGTACCGTGGTCGGTATGATCGAAATGTTCGCCACGCTGGAAGCCATCGGCGCCGGCAATCCCGCGGCGCTGTCCGGCGGCATCGGCAAGGCGCTGATCACCACTGCCGCGGGTCTGTCCGTGGCCATTCCTAGCCTGATGTTCTACCGCTATTTCCGCGGCAAGATCGACGTGCTGGTGATGCGCATGGAGCAGGAAGCGACCAAGATGGTCGAGGTGCTGCACGGCGAACGCGAGCAGGATGTCGCGACCGAGGAACTGACGTGAACCTGCGTCCGTCGCGGCGCGACGATCCGGACATCAATATCACCTCGCTCATCGATGTGGTGTTGCTGCTGCTGATCTTCTTCATGGTCTCGACCACCTTCACGCGCGAGGCGCAGTTGCAAGTGGATCTGCCCAAGGCCTCGACCGAACCCGCCGAGGCGCCGAAGAAAGTGCTGGAGATCACCATCAACATCAACGGCGACTTTTTCATCGACGACAAACAAGTCGTGAATGCCAAGCCGGAGACGCTGCGCCGCGCCATTGTCCAGAGCCTCGGCGATCAGCGCGATGTGCCGGTCATTCTGCGTGCCGATGCGCGCAGTCCGTATCAGTCCGTCGTGACTGCGATGGACGTGACCGGCCAGTTGGGCCTGAGCCGCTTGTCGCTGGCGACCACTCAGCCCCAAGACGCCGGTACGGCCGGCCGGCCGCCATCATCGCCGCCAGCATCGACTGGCGCCAGCAAACCCTGATGGCATCTCCGACCACCGCGACGCCCGCCCCGCCGGGCAGTTGGGTCACGTATCGGCGCCTGATCGGTTATGCGCTGCCGTATTGGAAACTGTTCCTGTTCAGTTCCATTGCCATGGCCGTGTACGCCGCGACCGACACCGGTTTTGCCGCGCTGATGAAGCCGATGCTCGACGATAGTTTCGTCGCCCGCGATCCGCAGGCCATTCGTAACATCCCGCTGCTGCTCATCGGCCTGTTTCTGTTGCGCGGCGTGACGGGATTCATTTCCAGCTACGGAATGAGCTGGGTGGGTCGGCAAGTCATCCAGGTCTTGCGCAGCGAAATGTTCGCCCGTCTGCTGCGGCTGCCCAACCGCTATTTCGACAGCCACCCCAGCAGTCAATTGCTCTCGCAACTCATCTACAACGTCGAACAGGTTTCGCAAGCCAGCACCAACGCCATCACCATTCTGCTGCGCGACAGTCTGACGGTGGCGTTCCTGCTGGCGTGGATGTTTTATCTCAGCGGCTGGCTGGCCTTGCTGTTTCTGGTGGTCGGCCCGGTGGTCGCCGTGTTGACCCGTTATGTGACGCGGCGTTACCGCAAGATCAGCCGGCGCATTCAGGATTCCATGGCCGATGTCACCGAGATAGCCAGCGAGGCGATCGAAGGGCACAAAGTCGTCAAGGCCTTCGGCGCGCAGGACTATGAGCAACGCCAGTTCGACACCGTCAATCGCAAGAATGCCGGTCTGATGATGAAGCATATCGCCACCAGCGCCGCCGCGGTGCCGACCACGCAGTTGCTGGCCGCAGCCGTGCTGGCCGGCGTGATCTATCTGGCCACGCTCGATTCCGCGCACAACAACATCACGCCCGGCGATTTCGTGTCCTTTATCGCTGCCATGATGCTGCTGATGCCGTGCCTCAAGCGCCTGAGCACGGTGAACGCCTCGCTGCAACGCGGCATTGCCGCGGCCGAAAGCATTTTCACCTTGCTCGACGAAACACCCGAAGCGGATACCGGCACGCGCGCGTTGGAGCGTGCGCAGGGCGCAGTGGAATTCCAATCGGTGAGTTTCCGTTATCAGCCGGAACACGCGCCAGTATTGAAAGACCTGTCGTTCAGCGCGGCGCCCGGACAGATGATCGCCCTGGTCGGCCGCTCCGGCAGCGGCAAAACGACACTCGCCGGACTGTTGCCGCGCTTCTACGACGTGGAGCAGGGCAGTGTGCGGTTCGATGGCGTGGATATCCGCGAGTATCGGCTGACCGATCTGCGCGCGCAGATCGCGCTGGTCAGCCAGGATGTCGTACTGTTCAACGACAGCGTCGCCAACAACATCGCCTACGGCCGTCCCGATGTGAGCCGCGCCGACATCGAACGCGCCGCGCAGATGGCCCATGCGCTGGACTTCATCCGCCAATTGCCGCAGGGCTTCGACACCGTGGTGGGCGAGAAGGGCGTACTGCTGTCGGGCGGCCAACGTCAGCGCTTGGCGATTGCGCGCGCCTTGCTGAAAGACGCGCCCATCCTGATCCTCGACGAAGCGACCTCGGCGCTGGATACCGAATCGGAACGCGCTATCCAGTCCGCACTGGAAACGCTCATGCAAGGGCGTACCACGCTGGTCATCGCGCATCGCCTGTCCACCGTCGAGAAGGCCGATCAAATCCTGGTGATGGACGATGGCCGCATCGTCGAGTCCGGCCGTCACGCCGAACTGCTAGCGATGGAAGGCCGCTATGCCGCGCTGTATCGCTTGCAGTTCCGCGATGCGGCGGTGGCCTGATGATGAGATATGTACCTATCTCAAAATCGAAAAACCCAGCGCCGGCTAATTTACTCGTCATTCCCGCGTAGGCGGGAATCTAGTGTTTTCCGGCTTTTCTGGATGCCCGCCTTCGCGGGCATGACGGCGTAGTGATGGCTCAGCCAATTTTGAGATAGGTTCATGTACCCTGCTCATGCCTAAACTCGATCACATCTGGTACACCCGCACACCGCTGGCTTGGTTGCTGCTGCCGCTGAGCGCGTTGTACTGCGCAGTCGTCGTCGCGCGACGTTTGGCCTATCGCATCGGCCTCAAGAAAACCCATCGGCTGACCGTGCCGGTGATCGTGGTCGGCAATCTCACCGTCGGCGGTACCGGCAAAACGCCGCTGGTCATTTGGCTGACGCGGTTTCTGCAAGCGCAAGGTTATCGTCCCGGACTCGTCGCGCGCGGCTATGGCGGGCAAGCCACACACTGGCCGCAAGCCGTGACCGCCGAGAGCGATCCCACGTTGGTCGGCGATGAACCGGTGCTGCTGGCGCGCGTCACCGGCTGCCCGATGGTTGTCGCACCGGATCGCGTCGCTGCGGCGCGCGCGCTGCTCGCGGACAACGCATGCGATGTGCTGATCAGCGACGACGGTTTGCAGCATTACGCGCTGGGCCGCGACATCGAAATCGCGGTGGTCGACGGCGAGCGTCGTTTCGGCAACGGCCATTGCCTGCCGGCCGGGCCGTTGCGCGAACCGGCGCGGCGTCTCGAAGAGGTCGATCTGATTGTCGCCAATGGTGCAGCCGGTGCGGGAGAATTTTCCATGCAGGTGAAGACGGGCGAAGCGGTCAATCTCGTCAGCGGCGAACGCCGTCCGTTGGAGCAATTCCGCAGGCAGCCCGTACACGCCATCGCCGGCATCGGCCATCCGGCGCGCTTCTTCGCCGCGTTGCATGCAGCCGGATTGAACGTCGAGACGCATGCCTTCCCCGATCACCATGCCTATCGCCCTGAGGACTTGGCCTTCGGCGACGGCACGCTGCTGATGACCGAGAAGGATGCCATCAAATGCCGGGGCTTCGCCCAAGCGAATTTCTGGGCCGTGGGTACAGACGTGGAAGTGGATGCCGCGCTCGGTGTACAAATACGGAAACTGTTGCGCCCTACATAAGCTACATAAGCGGATGGCTGCTACCATATCCCAATATTCACACGAGGTTCGCCATGGACAAAAAACTGCTCGATATCCTCGCCTGTCCCATCTGCAAGGGGCCGTTGGTCTATCGCAAGGCGGAACAGGAACTGGTGTGCAAGGTGGATCGGCTGGCCTATCCGATTCGCGACGACATTCCGGTGATGCTGGAAGAAGAGGCGCGGGTGTTGCCGCCGGACGAAGAAGTAGGCTGAACGCATGAGCGGATTCAAAGTCGTCATCCCGGCGCGTTACGGCTCGTCGCGGTTACCCGGTAAACCGCTACGCGTGTTGGCGGGCAAGCCGATGGTCGAGCATGTCTACCGGCGTGCCTGCGAGAGCGGGGCGGAGCAGGTGGTGATCGCCACCGACGATGCGCGCATCGAAACGGTCGCGCGTGGTTTCGGCGCGGCAGTGGAAATGACCGTTCCGGAACACCCCTCCGGCACCGACCGCCTGGCCGAGGTGGTCGAACGCCTCGGTTGGCCGGACGATACCGTCATCGTCAACCTGCAAGGCGACGAACCGCTGATGCCGCCGGCATTGATCCGCCAGGTCGCCGAGAATCTCGCCGCTCAACCGCAGGCCGCCATTGCCACGTTGTGTACGCCCATCGTCGAAGCGGTCGAGTTCTTCGATCCCAACGTGGTCAAGGTGGTGAGCGACGTCAGCGGTTTCGCGCTGTATTTCAGCCGCGCGCCGATCCCCTGGTCGCGCGATGCCTTCGCCGTGAGTCGCGAGCATTTACCGGTTGGCGTCGCCCATCGTCGCCATTTGGGGCTGTATGCCTATCGCGCCAGCTTCCTGCGCGCCTATCGCGGCCTGACGCCGGCACCGCTGGAAGGCATCGAGATGCTGGAACAGTTGCGCGCGTTGTGGCACGGCTACCGGATTCATGTCGCGGACGCCGTGGCACAGCCGGGGCCGGGGGTGGATGTGGAGGCCGATGCGCTGCGCGTAGAGCAGGCTTTGCGCCAACTTATGGCTGTAACCTACTGATTAACCGACGGCTTACAAAACTAGATTTAGCTTTAAGAAGTCCGGATGCGGTTGGTCGCTGTCGGCATTGAACACCGGCACGGTACGGGTACGCGGTACCCGGCGCGTTGCTTCACCGTGTTGGTTGGCCTGGACGACCGTGTTCCCACTCTGGCAACTCAGCACCAGTGTCGGCCCTTCTTCGAGTACTTCGATGACGGTGCAAGGTTCTCCCGCGCACATCACCTCGCGCCCGATGCAGGCGCGCAGTCGTTCGAGTGTAATAGTCGTCGAGGCCATCGCGTTCCTGTCGTCCCTATCCGCAGTCCAATCGAGCATGGTGCATTTTGCCGTACCCGGCAACCCGCTATCATGTGTGCCTGAATCGGTTTCGTTCGAGCTTGGGGAGTCTGTATGGTCAAGGTGCTTTTCGTTTGCATGGGCAACATCTGCCGCTCGCCCACCGCGCAAGGCGTGTTCGAGACGCTGGTGCAGCGCGAGGGTTTGGCGCCGCGCATCGAGATCGATTCGGCGGGCACCCATGCCTATCACATCGGCGAGCCACCGGATAAACGCGCGCAAGAAGCGGCCAAGCGTCGCGGTGTCGATTTGAGTACGCAGCGTGCGCGCAAGGTCCGGGCCGAGGATTTTCTGGAATACGACTATGTGCTGGCGATGGATCGCAGCAACTACGAAGACCTGCGCACGATCTGCCATCCGGACTACGAAGAACGTCTGCGTCTGTTTCTGGAATTTGCACCGCAGAGCGGCGAGCAAGACGTGCCTGATCCGTACTACGGTGGCGCGCAGGGATTCGAGCGGGTATTGGATTTGATCGAAGCAGCGTCGGCCGGTCTGTTAGCTGAAATGCGCGCGCGGCACGGCCTCTAAAATCAGATGTAGGGTGGGTTAGCGCTGTTTGCGTAACCCACCACGCGTTGGGGTGGGTTAGGGAACCTCTGATTTATTCGTTAGCCCGTCATTGCGAGCGAAGCGAAGCAATCTCCCAACCCTACAGCCAATGCCTTGGAGATTGCTTCGTCACTACGCCCATAGAATCCCTTCGGGCTTCATCATGGGTACCTTACCCTTCGGGTCAAGGCATCCTCGCAATGACGGCTTAATCAGAGGTTCCTTAAGCGTTGTTTGCGAATCACTCGTTCGACGTGCTATCCGGTGGTTTGGGTGCAGATTCCGCTGAACCACCCCCTTCATCCGTGCGCGGCGTCGATTCCACACGCGGTGGCGCGGGCGGCTCGCTACTCACCGGAGGACGCGGCGGTTCGCTGAAATTGGACTCGAACGGACGCGGCGTTTCATGGAAGACCGGCGCCGGCGGACGCGGATTCTCCCGTTGAGTCTCTCGCTGTGAATCCCGTTGTATATCTGGGCTCGCCGCGTCCGCGCCTTCGGTGGAACGCGGTGCGCTCTCGCCACCGGACTCCGCTGTAGAGCCGGTATCGTCGCCGGCACTCGGCGAACCGGCATTCTCGCCGCCTTCACGATTGCGATTGCCGCCGCGACGACGACCGCCACGACGACCGCGGCGACTGCGACCCTGTCCACGCTGTTGCTGTTCGCCTTCCACGGCCTCGTTACCTGGAGTTGCTTCCAGGTCTTCGGCTTGAGGCAGCGTTTGCTCCTCGACCACCACCGGCACAGGTGCCGCGGTCTCGGTTTCGCTGCGCGGTCCGCTGTCCGGGCCGCGACGCTGTTGCTCGCCGCGGGGTTCGCGCGGTTCACGGGGCTCGCGCGGTTGCTTGTCACGGTCGTCGGGACGGCGATGCTCGGGACGACGTTTGTCTTCGCGACGCGGTTCATCGCGGCGCGTATCGTCGCGCCCCTCGCGACGGGGCTCGTCGCGCTGAGCTTGACGGCCTTCGCCGCCACGCCCGCGATCGCGACCACCGCGTTCGCCACGTTCCTGATCCCGATCCCGGCCGCCGCGCCGAGCGCGATCGCCACGGTCGCCGCGATCACGTTCGCCGCCTTGCGGACGGTCGCGACGCGGACGCCGCTGATCTTCGGCCGGGGCCTTCGGCCGTTCCGGCGCGGCCTCGGTTTCCACCGTGCCGCCGAACAAGTTGGTCCACAGACGCTTGATGAAGCCAGGCTGCGTGCGCGGTGCGGCGGCGGGTGCTGCTGCCACGGTTGGCGTCGGAACCGGTGTCACCGCTGCGGGCGGGGCGATGAATTTCACCGCCGGCTCGTCGCTGCTGCGCACCACCGTTTTGCCCAGCGCGGTCTCGGCTTCTTCCTCGGCGACCTCCGGCATCATGGCGTAACTGGCCTGCGCCTCGGCGGGCAGTTCGTCGCTGCGCAGCCGGCGGATTTCATATTCCGGCGTGTGCATGTGCGGCACCGGGATCAAAATGATTTCCAGGCGTTGCCGCTGTTCGACCGAATGCAGAATGTCGCGCTTCTCGTTGAGCAGGAAGGTGGCGACCTCGACCGGTAGACGCGCGACGATGCGCCCGGTCTTATCCTTCATGGCGTTCTCTTCGATGATACGCAGCACCGACAAGGCCAGCGATTCCACGCCGCGCACCGTGCCCTGGCCTTTGCAGCGCGGGCAAACGATCTGGCTGGATTCGCCCAGCGATGGCCGCAGGCGTTGGCGCGACATTTCCAATAGGCCGAAGCGCGAGATGCGGCCGATCTGCACGCGGGCGCGGTCCATCTTCAGCGCGTCGCGCAGGCGATTTTCCACTTCGCGCTGGTGTTTGGTGGGCTGCATGTCAATGAAGTCGATGACGATCAGGCCGCCCAAGTCGCGGATGCGCAACTGGCGGGCGATTTCGTCGGCGGCTTCCAGGTTGGTGTTGAGCGCGGTCTCTTCGATGTCGCCGCCCTTGGTGGCGCGCGCCGAGTTGATGTCGATG
>JACREG010000140.1 GCA_016218375.1 Gammaproteobacteria bacterium | reverse complement strand
CTTGCCCTGGTCGGTGCGCGCTTCACGCATCACAGTTCGATTGCGCCGACCGGCACCATCTCGCTGTCGCTGGCCAACAACGCCAGCAACGGCATCGAGCCGTCGTTCGCGCATCATTATTTCCGCAACGTGATCCGCGAAGGCCGCAAGACCAAGGAGAAGGTGGCGGTATATTCCTACGAGTTGCTGGCCTACCGCGAACTCATCAATGCCAAGGCCATGCCGTATGCCGAGGACGAAGAAGGCAAACTGCCGGAGTATTTCGTCACCGCCGAAGACATCACGCCCAAGGCGCATGTGGACATCCAGGCGGCTGCGCAGAAATGGATAGACTCCAGCATCTCCAAGACCGCGAACGTACCGACGGATTATCCCTACGAGCAGTTCAAGGATATTTATCTGTATGCCTACGAACAGGGGTTGAAGGGTTGCACGACCTTCCGCTTCAATCCGGAGGCGTTCCAAGGTGTGTTGGTCAAGGAGAAGGATCTGGAGAACACGACCTATGTGTTCACGCTGGACGACGGCAGCTCGCTGGAGGTCAAGGGCAACGAAGAGATCGAGTACGATGGCGAGATGCATACCGCCGCGAATCTCTACGATGCCTTGAAAGAAGGCTATTACGGAAAATTCTGATTTGATGCGCTGTCGCATCGCGAGAGCGGAGCAGCGTCGGGGAGAGTAAAACATGACTATCAAGATCGACAAGAAAATCGTCGGCTACAACGTCGCCAAGGAAGACAAGGCAGAGGCGCCCAAGCCAGCCGCTGCTGTTTCGGAGAAACCGAGCGCCAAAGACAATGTGGTGCATCTGACGGAGCAGTTGGAACGCCCGGACATGCTGCTGGGATCGACCTACAAGGTGAAGACACCGCTGTCCGAGCATGCCCTGTATGTCACCATCAACGATGTTATTTTGAATGCGGGCACCGAACACGAACTGCGCCGTCCCTTCGAGATTTTCATCAACTCGAAGAACATGGACCACTTCCAGTGGATTGTGGCGCTGACGCGGATTATCTCCGCCGTGTTCCGTAAAGGTGGCGACGTGACGTTCCTGGTCGAGGAATTGCGTTCGGTATTTGACCCGCGCGGCGGCTATTTCAAGAAGGGCGGCAAGTACATGCCTTCGCTGGTCGCCGAGATTGGCGACGCCATCGAGTGTCATTTGCGCATGATCGGCATGCTTAAGGACAACGATCTCGACGAGCATCAGAAACAGCTTCTGGCGGACAAACGCGCCCAGTACGAGGCCACTGTCAAGAATGCCGAAAGTAAAGACCCGCAAGATTTTCCCGAGGGTGCGCAACTGTGCGGCAAATGCCATACTAAGGCTGCCATCCAGATGGACGGGTGCTTGACCTGTCTCAACTGCGGCGATTCGAAATGCGGGTAAGCTTGGGTTAACGCACGGAGGGCTGCGTATTGCATGCGCAGGTGCGGTTTCGCCGAGCGATTTAGACTGATTGCAAATGGGACGGTAACACGATGCTATTACAACAAAAACCGTTACCCGGTTACTGGTATACCAACATTGTCGGGCAACTTATCCAAGTGCGGGCGCTGATGTACGTCGGCAAGCGCGTGACGTGCGTGGTGGTCGAATACGCCAATGGCAAGCGCGAGTTCGTCGATATGCGTGGCTGGTATTACCTGGATCTCGCATTGCATTCGCCGCGTCTGGAACGGCGCGAACGGGTGCAGGATCTATAACCGGACTGCGTACGTCTGCGTTTGGCCGACAAACTGCGGCCTGCCGCGCTGTGTTCGAGCGCTCATGCCTGTTCGTGTGCCTTTAGTTTGCGGGATAATCTGAATGCTTGCGATTGAGCCTGGCAGCCATTGGTACGATGGCGACGAAAGTGCGCCGGGTTGCGTGGGCGAGCCGGTCTGGATTGCCGGGCCGGCGGGTGCGCTTCAAGGTATCACGGCCTGTCCGCCCGAAGGACGACCGATGCACGGCATCGGCGTCATCTGTCATCCACATCCGCTTTACGGCGGAACCCTGCACAACAAAGTCGTCGATGCGCTCTCGCGCACGCTGAACGATCTCGGCGTGGGCACGTTACGCTTCAATTTTCGCGGCGTCGAAGCGAGCGAGGGCGATTATGCGCAGGGTATCGGCGAGGCCGACGATCTGCGCGCGGTGCTGCGCTGGGCGCAGGGTCAGCGTCCGGGGCATCCGCTGTGGCTGGCGGGATTTTCCTTCGGCGCTTATGTCGCATTGCGTGTCGCGCACGAGTTTCCGCTAACGCAATTGATAACGGTGGCGCCGCCGGTGAATTTTTTCGACTTCTCCGCACTCACGATACCGCAGTGCCCGTGGCTCCTGGCGCAAGGCGAGGCCGACGAAATCGTACCGAGCGAGCAGGTATTCGCATGGGCACAACATCAGGATCGTGTGCCCGATATCATCCGTATGCCGGACGTGGGGCATTTCTTTCACGGCAATCTGAATCGCTTGCGCGAGCAACTGATCGAACATATCCCGTTGTCGCGTGCCATGCCGGCAACGTGACTGTCGATCTTTTGTTCGGGGGGCGGACTAGGCCAGTGCCGTGTCCGTCAAAAGGGATGACGACCGGCCGGCCGCGAAGCGGAAGACTTCCGTCGCCGACGTGAACGGGCGCAGCAGGGATTGCTCATTGACCGTCGCGGCCCAGTAGGCCGGTTGTGCGCCGCCCTTGAACACCGGACGGGCCGAAACACGCTGACCATTGATGGTTTTCTTGATCGTCACGTTCATGCGGGCATCCTTTGTTGTGGGTTGTGGCGGAGCCGGTGTCATGTTCGTTGCAGTAGCTGTGCCAGGCACGGTAATAAGCTGATTTTTCAGGTTATACACGAAACCCCATTCGTTAGGAACGTATTCGTTTGTAAACCATGCCGACGATGGCGGTATCGTCCCGGTATGCCGCCCTATAGGAATTTCATGTCTGTGTTCAGCGGCTTATACCGGAAATGCCAGATTCATGCCTGGGTAATACGGATGTCAAAAATGTCGACCTACTGTACCGCCGGGGTGGGGTGGAGCAGCAGACTCGTCAGCAAGACGCCTTGGGCTGTCATGTGAAAATTGGAGGCCGGTTTCCTTGCGGGAATGCCAGACGAGTTGCTGGGCGAGTTGCCGGACAATGTGCGCTGGAGCTCGGCGATAGCCGTTTGGGTGGAAGGCACACCGCCGCAATAAGTGATCCGCATAAAACGCAGGTCCATCAGTTAATGCGGGACGCCGGGGATGCTGATCTCTATGTCCGCCATCAATGCGCCCGGATGAGACGCATTGACGGCGGATTGATTGTTGCGAAACATCAGCGTGACGTCACTGGCTTCGATACAGCCAGAAGGAATAACGATAGTGTTCGAGGCGCTTTTTTCATATCCTTGCCGTCCCTTTTTGATCCATGCGATGGGTGGGTGCGGCCTATATTCGTCGATCGGCATCGGAATTCCAAGGTGTCCCGGATAGGGCGTGCGCGCGAACGTTAAGCTTATGGCGACATCATGTACTGCAAGCATTTCGGCTTAGACAGCAAGCCTTTCACCATCACCCCGGACCCACGCTTTCTGTTTCTGAGCGACAGGCATCGGGAGGCGCTCGCGCATCTGTTGTACGGAGTGGGTGAGGGCGGCGGTTTCGTTCAGCTCACCGGCGAAGTCGGGACGGGCAAGACGACCCTGTGCCGCGCGTTGCTGGAGCAGTTGCCGGAAACAGTGAATGTTGCGCTGATTCTGAATCCCAAGCTCAACGGTCTGGAGCTCGTCGCGGCGGTATGCGACGAGTTGAAGGTCGAGTATCCGCGCGATACCCAGAGTCTCAAGGTGCTGGTCGATCATCTGAACCTGCATCTGTTGCAGAGCCATGCCGCCGGCCGGCGCACCATCCTCATCATCGACGAGGCGCAGAATCTCAGCATCGAAGTGTTGGAACAGATCCGTCTGCTGACCAATCTGGAAACCACCCAGGCGAAACTCCTGCAGATCATCTTGATCGGTCAACCCGAATTGCAGGATTTGCTGGCACGCACCGAATTACGCCAGCTTGCGCAGCGCATCACCGCCCGCTATCACCTGGGCGAATTGAATCGGGACGAGATGCGCGCCTACATCGCGCACCGCCTACGCGTCAGCGGCGGGCACGCCGATCTGTTTACGACCGGCGCCGTCGACGAGGTGTTGCGACTGTCCGTGGGCATACCGCGCTTGATAAACGTATTGTGTGATCGTGCCCTGTTGGGCGCCTATGTCGAAGACAAGCGCCGCATCGATCGCGGCATTCTGCGGCGCGCGGCCGACGAGGTGTTGCCGGAGGTGCGTGCCGGCACGGGTGGCGGGATGCGATCCTGGCCTTGGGTGGCCGGTATTGCAGTGGTGGGCTTGGCGGCTGTTGGGTTGTTTCTTGGCCGCGGCGTTCTGGATGTCGGGCTGCCCGGTCTATCGCGCACCGTACCGCAGGACGTTATCGGCACTGCTGCTGCGCCCGTCGTGGCGGCCCCTGTTGCGGACGCCACGGCGAATGCCGCCGAGCCCGAGCCCGAGCCTGTACCCGAGCCGTCGCTAGGCACGGCCACGCTGCCGCCACCCGATTCCGTGGCGACCGATGATGTCCTGCCGGCGCCGGTCGACATAGCCGAGCGTTTGACCACGGCCGTGGATGAGAGCGCCGATCTGCGTGCTTGGAGCGGCCTGTTCAATTTATGGAACGCGACCCTCTACCTGGACGACGATTTGCAGCCGTGCGCGCAGGCATTCAAGCAGGGACTGGCGTGTCTCGCGCGCAGCGGCAATTGGACACAGTTACGCAGTTTCGATCGCCCCGCGGTGTTGGAAATGATCGCGCCCGATGGGCAGCGAGTGCCGGTGCTGTTGCGCGGTTTGCAGGACGACGTGGCGGTCATCGAGTTGGGCGGTGAAGTTTCGCGAATACCGTTGGCCGAGATCGATGCGCACTGGCACGGTCAGTTCACTTTGTTGTGGCGACCGCCGGTCGGCAGCGAGACGTTGCGGCTTGGCACGCGCGGCGAAGATGTGTTGTGGTTGCGCGGCCTGCTGGATCGTATCCTGCCGCAGGTAACGCCCACGGCGGCGGCCGAAGCCCCCAATGTTTTTGGCGCGGCGCTCGCAGAGCGGGTGCGGCAGTTTCAATCCCAGCATGCGTTGGACCCCGATGGCGTCGTCGGCGCGCTGACCTTGATCCATCTGAATTCCGCCGATCCGACCTCCGGCGGTCCGCGCCTGACCGCCAACTGAGGGGCGACTGTCCATGTCCTATATCCTCGAAGCGCTGAAGAAGTCCCAGCAGGAACGGCAGATCGGCCATGTCCCGGACATCTCGCAGTTGCAGGACGTGCCGCTGCCGCGCCCGGCGCCGCGTTGGCCGCGCTGGCTGTTGGCGGCCTTGCTGCTGAACGCAGTCATTTTGGTGGTACTGGCATGGCGTTCCTGGGAAACGCACATGGCCACGGGCACTTCATCCATGTCCGCAGCCGTCGCGCCGCCCGCGGCGGCGAGTCCCACCCCGAGCCCATCCCCAACCCCCTCACCGGCGCCGCGCATCGAGGAGACGTCAGCCGCGCCGGCGCTTGCGACACCACCGCCACCACCCACCGAGGCGACATCGCTTCCGGAACCCGTGACCCAACTGCCCGCCGTGGCACCCGCGCCCGAATCCATGGCAGAACCTGTACTGGAGGCGGAATCGATGCCGCCGATCGAGTCCATGCCTCCTGTTGCGCCAGCCGTTGCTGAAGCCGCGCCTGAAGCCGTACCTGAATCGCCGGCCGATATGCCACCGCGCTGGCAAGATCTGCCGTTGGAAGAACGCACCGGCCTGCCGGCACCGCGCATCGACGTGCATGTGTTCGCGCAAGAACCGGAACGGCGTTTTGTCCTCATCAATCTGCGCAAATACCAAGTGGGCGATACCCTGGACGAAGGCGCGACGCTCGATGCCATCCTCGCCGACGGTATCGTGTTGTCCTATGGCGGTCGTCGTTACCGCGTGGATCGTCCCTAGTGTTTGTTGCGTCGTCGCGTATAACCGCTATGCGGATTCTGTTGGCGGGCTGGTGCGCTGCGCTTTGCCTGTTGGCGGCGCCCAGCGTATCCGCCCACCGCGGCGATGTTCCGGCCGAGGCCGTCGTCACCCGGCTGATCGTGCGCGTGCAGGATAGCGCGCAGGCGGAATCCGACGCCGCGCTCGCGGCGCGTTTCGATGCGATCCTGTCCGCGCTGAATATCCAGGACGTCCGCTTCGGCCATGGCCTGGGCGCGGCGCTCTTCACCGCAAAACTCGCGGCGCCTTTGACCCTGCCGCAGGCAACCGAACTCGCCGCACGTTTGAGCGCGCATCCCGAGGTGATCTACGCCGAACCGGACGGACGCGTCCGGGCCGTCGCCTTCGTTCCGCGCGATCCCCTGCGGAGCGATCAATGGTACTTGTTCGAACAGTACGGCATCGGCGCCTATGACGCCTGGGATCTGGAGCGCGGCGCCGCGCGCGTGGTGGTTGCCATTCTGGACACGGGCATTCTCGCGCATGCGGATCTCGATTCCGCGCGGGTGTTGAACGGCTACGATTTCGTCAGCGATCCGGCCATTGCCAATGACGGCGATGGTCGGGACGCGGACCCCAGCGATCCCGGCGATGCGGTACTGGCCAACGAATGCGGGGCCGGCATGCCCGCTGCGAACAGCACGTGGCACGGCCTGCATTTGGCCGGGGTGATCGGCGCGACCGCCGACAACGGGATCGGTGTGTCAGGCGTTAATCACGCTTCGCGACTGTTACCGGTGCGCGTGCTCGGCAAATGCGGCGGCGATTTCTCTGACATCATCAAGGCGATCATGTGGTCGGCGGGACTGTCGGTGAACGGCGTGCCGGACAACCCCACGCCCGCCCAGGTCATCAATCTCAGTTTCGCCGCGGCGGCGTCGTGCACGCCCGCGATGCAGGATGCCATCGACCGCGCGACCGCGGCGGGCGCGATCGTCGTCGCGGCCGCGGGCAATAACAACGGCGCCGATGTGGTCGATACGCTGCCGGCCGGCTGCGACAATGTCATTGCCGTCACCGCAACCGATCGCGCGGGCGCAGTCGCGGCCTACGCCAACGTCGGCAGCCGCGTTCTGCTCGGTGCGCCCGGCGGCGATACCTTGAGTCCCATTCTGTCCGTGTACAACAGCGGCACGGCCGCGCCGGCCGGCGACGCGTATGCCTATGTCGCCGGCACCAGCGTGGCCGCCGCCCAAGTGACGGCGGCGGTCTCGTTGCTGTTGTCCGCGCAACCGGAGCTGACACTGAGCGAGGTGCGGCGGATACTTCGACAGTCCGTGCAAACCTATACGGGCGGTTGCCCGGCGGATAATTGCGGTGCGGGCATTCTCGATCTTTATGCCGCCGTACGCACGGCGACCGCGCCCGCGCCCGATAGCGCTACGAGCACGGCCTCCAGCGGCGGCGGGTCCGGCGGTGGCTGCACTCTGCACCGCACGACGGATTCCAGTGCGGCGAGCACCTGGATGCTGCTGCTGTGCGTGCTGTGGGGTATGCGGCCGAAACGTCGGGCGTCAGGGCGCTGAAGGCGTGCTGGCCTGCGCGATCTCCTGCGCAGTGGCGTCGCGGATATCCTGGACTTCGATTTCGAAGATCAGCGTTTCGCCGGCCAGCGGATGATTTGCATCCAGCTTGAGCGTGTCGCCTTCGATGGCGGTGATGCGGAACGTAATGGCCTGGCCCTGTTCGTCCTGGCCCACCAAGGTGCCGCCGACGCTAATCTGTTCGCCGGGCGGCACGGCCGAGAGTGGTGCCTCGTGCAACAGCTCGGTATTGCGTCGGCCAAAGGCATCGTCGGGCAACAACCGCGCCCGCACGATGTCGCCGGTAGCATGGCCTTCCAGCGCCGCTTCCAGTTTGGGGAACAATGCACCGCAGCCATGCACATATTGGATGGCCTTCTCGGTCGCGGCGCGCACGACCGCGCCACCGCCGGTGGTGAGGTTGTATTGCAGGGAGACGTGCTTATGTTTTTCGATACGGTGGGTTGCCGTCATGGGGGCGGTCCGTGGTTGTGTGCCGCGCAGTATACCGAGGCGCCGAGTTTGCGATAGGTTCTGGTGATGGTTTTACGGGAGACCCCTTAATGCTGCAATCTTTCCGGAAATTCTTCGATGATTTCCTGCTGCCGGCGGCGGCCGACGAGGCGGCGGATGCGCACGAGCACCGGCTACGGCTGGCGACCGCGGCGCTGTTGATGGAAATGGCGCGCGCCGATTTCGCCGTGCAAGCGGTCGAGCAGACGCATGTGCTGACGCTGCTGGCGCGGGAGTTCGGGCTCTCGCAACAGGAGGCCGCGCGGCTTGCGGAGTTGGGCGCCGAACAGGCACACGCGGCGGTGTCGCTCTACGAATTTACCGCGGCCATCGATACGTCCCTGGCGACGGCCGACAAGATTCGGATTATCGAAATGCTCTGGCAGGTGGCCTACGCCGATGGCGCGCTGGATAAATATGAAGAATATCTACTGCGCAAACTGGCCGACCTGTTGCATCTGAGTCATCGGCAATTGCTCCAGGCGAAGCATCGGGTGTTGGAGACGCACGGCCAGGCGTAGCGATTGGTTGGTATGTGTGCACCGATCGGAGCGGGCGGAGCGGGCACAAAAAAGCGGGGAATCCGGCTGGATTCCCCGCTTTGAATGATGTGCGCCTCCTTGCGCCCAGGTCGCCGGTGTGTCGGCTTAGACCATGTCCTT
>JACREG010000015.1 GCA_016218375.1 Gammaproteobacteria bacterium | reverse complement strand
CTTGCGGATGTGCAGGTAATAGAGAAAGCGCGACAGCACCAGTTCCAAGGCCATGAAGACCAGCGTCAGTTGCAGGATGTCCAGCCAAGCGAGGGCGAACTGCCGCTGTACCGCCAACAACGGCAACAGCGATTCGGGAATCTGATCCAGGCCAAGCGCCATGCCGCTCGGCGGAACGTGTAGTCGGCGTTTGCAGAAACTCGATAGCAGATCGCCGGCCATGGCGGTGAGCGCGATCAGCAGACCGACGCTCGCCGGCATGCCCAACAGCACGGCGACGCAGGGTGCGATCAGCAGCGACGCGACGATGCCGCGCCAGGTTTTGGAAGGGCCGAGCAGGGCTTGGCCATCGATAAAGCGGCGGTTGGCATCGATGGGCTGCTCCCAACGGCTGGCAAACACACGCCGCGCGAGAATGGGCGCACCGTTGGCGACCATCAGCAGCAAGAGCAGTTCGACGGCGAGCAGGAGATCCATATCCGGCGCTACCCAATAATCTGGCGTTTGTTGTTGTCGACGCCATCATGCCGTGTCGCGCGGTGCGGCGCCAGTACCTTCGTTTGGGTTATCCCGGCCGGCCGTCCACGCGCGGCCGCAGGTAGATCGGCGCAAAGCGTGCCGCCCAGGGTATGACGCTTATCAGCCAGATCAGCGCCGCGAATAGATAGCTTGGCAGAATCAACCGCTCGCTCGTCATGGGCAAGTCGCCCAGCACGCGCAACAGCGCGCTCAAGTGCAATCCCCAACAACACGCCCAGACTAGACCATCGGCTACCAGCGCACGTCCCGAGTGCCCGAGCGTGACGCGACTGGCCATGGCCAGGCTCATGCCGGCGATCAGGCCGATGCCGAGGGCGTGCAACGGGGCGCGGCCCAGCGACAGCGCGGAACCGCCGAGCAGCAACAGGCTTTCGCTGGTATACAACGCCATGCCGATGCCGAACCACAGAAACGCCATGTGCAGGATGGCGAGCAAGCGCGCCTGGAAACTCCGGCGCAAATCCCAACGCCAGCTCAACCACAGCGCAAGCGCGGCCAACGGCAGGTCGAACAGAAACCGCCATTGCCAGAGACCGGCGTATTCGCACAGCACATGTCCGGCGATCAGCAGCGGCAGTACCGGCAGCATCCAGAGCGGGCTGTAAAGCGTGTAGGGTTGAATCACATTGCTGCTGAAGAACGGCAGCATGCGGTGCGCCACGGTAATCATGACCGGCAGCACGAAACCCCACAGACCCAAGGTCAGCGCCACGCGCATCGCCAGCGGCGCGTGCAGCAGCACACCCGCCGCGTAACTCAACATGCCGAGACCGCCAAGCAGCAGATAGCCATTCAGATAACGCTCGTGGGTCTTCATGGGATTGCCGGCGGCGCGGAATACGCGATACAGCTCCAGCAGGCCGATGCCCCAGCCGCAGGCATGGATCAGCACGCCCAGTCCGAGCAACGCGGCGTGCGTGAACAGCCCGATATAAACCAGCACGCTGCCGCTCGCCATGCCCAGGAACGCGGCGATGTAGCGCGGACGTTCCACCAGCGGCCCGTTCATCCAGCGCGGATAAGTGGTCATGAGAAAACCGAAGATGAAATACGGAAACAGACCGTAGAGCATCAGATAGCCGTGTGCGAAATTGCCTGGCAGCACGGTTTCCAGTGGCAGGCCGACGCCCGTGTAGTGCACGGCGAGCGCGGCCGTCCAATAGACGATTGCGAGCACGAGTTGCAGCGTGCCGCCGAACATCATCATGCGGTGCGGTGCGGCGGTAAATGTATTCCAGTTCGACATAGGCTCAGTGTGTCAGATGCATGTAGAGCAGGGGTAAGCGTTGCGGCAGCTCGGACGGTTTACGGATGACGATGTAGCCCTGGCTGCCGAACAGGTGCGGCAGATAATCGCCGGCGTGTTGGTCGATGGTGACGCAGAACGGTTGCAGGCCCTGACGCCGCGCCTCGTCGAAGGCGTGGCGCGTGTCTTCGATGCCATAGCGTCCTTCGTAATGGTCCAGATCGTTGGGCTTGCCGTCGGTGAGGATCAGCAGCAGCCGGCGGTTGGCGGTCTGCGCGCCGAGCACGCTGCTCGCGTGACGGATGGCCGCGCCCATGCGGGTGTAATAGCCCGGCTTGATCGCGCCGATATGGCCGCGCACGCGTGCATCGTAGGTCTCGTCGAACCCCTTGAGATGTTGAAAGCGCACATGCTCGCGGTAGCGCGAGGAGAAACCGTACAAGGCGAAGCGGTCGCCGGTGGCAGCGAGGCTCTCGGCGAACAGATATAGACTGTCGCGGATCACATCGATGACGCGTTGTTCGTTGCTGATCCAGGCGTCGGTGGACAGCGACAAATCGGCGAGCAACAGGCAGGCGAGATCGCGGTCGCCAACGCGCAGATCGCGGTACAGGCCGGGGTCACTGCTGTGGCCGCCGGCGCGGCGTTCGGCGGCGAAACGCAGATAGGCGTCGAGATCGAGTTCGTTGCCGTCGCTCTGCGCGCGTTTCCAGACGCGTGTCGGTGCGAGCATCTGGAACTGATTGCGCAGACGGCGCGCGATGCGCTTCAAACGCACCGGCAAGGCGGCCGGCGGTGCGTCCGCGGCGAGCATGGGTTGGAGACGACAGTGATCTTGCAGCAACGTCTGATGCCGGTAGTCCCATTCCGGCAAGGCGATGCCGGGGCCGAGTTGCAGATCGTCGTGCGCCGCGGCCGGCAGATCCAGATCGAAGCGGATGCGCGAGGCGCTGCGGCGGCGTTCGCGCGCCACGCTGAGTTCGTCCATGTCCTCGGCTTCGCGCGCGGCTTCGTCCATGTCCTCGTTGTCTTCAGTGCCGCGGTCGACATGCACGTGTTCGGCCCAGCCAAACAGCGCCTCGAAGCGCAGCGCCAACAGGCCGCGCTCGCGTTGCGGCGCCTCCACGCGCCGGGCCTTGCGCCGGCGGTTGTCGTCGCGGCAATGGGTGTTGCCGTCGGCCTCGGCGTCGGCGACATCCTCGCGGTTTGCCGTGTCGTTCGCGGTATGCGGTGGGAACGGATGCAACCACAGCACCACCGGGTACGGCGGGCGTCGCGCCGGCGGCAGGTGCGCGACGCTGCCGGGTTGTTGCAGCGCCGCACGCACGGCGTGTTCCTGCGCGGCTTCGTCGGCGGGTAAATGTTGCATCTCGGGTCGCGCGGCGAGCAGGGCTGTGACCAGTCGCTGATAGCGTGGACGCAGGCCGGGATACTGCTGCAACGCAGTTTGTGTCAGCGCCTGGTTGTAGGCCAGCCAGGGCAACTCGGCGGGTGCGTGCTGCGCGGCCAGGGCTGCCAGCCACACATACAAATCGCGGTTGAGTCCCGCGTCGGGAAACACGGCCAGACTCTGCGGCAGATATAACGCCTGCGCGTCGCGCCAGGCGAGTTCGATTTTGGCGTCGACACCGGCGATGCGCGCCAATAGTCCGCGCCGCGCCGCGGACTCCGTCGCGGTGGCGGCCTGAATGCGCAGACCGGCATCGCCGCCGAGCGCGCGGAACATGATCGACACCGCGCGCCGCACACTGTCGAGCGTCACCCGCGCGTCCGGATAATCGCTGCGCGCGACCCGGGTGATGAAGCGATGCCAGAGTTGACCGACCTGTTCTTCCATTCATTCACCGTGGTGTGAAACATAGGCCCGGTCCAAGCGCGGGGCGCCGTGCCGGACAATGCTACTGTGCCGGATGCGCGCCTGCGTGGCGGTTTCAACCCGCACATCGATGCCGCGAAAGCAATGCTTCGATACCGCCGGCCGACGTCCGTGTTCGCGGTCCGAGACCTGCAATGCGCATTCGCCCCGCACCCATTGCAGCAGCGGCGGCGCAGCGTGCGCGGCCTGCACATCGGTACACGCGTCGATGCACTGCGTGCATTGCGTGCAGGTGAACATCTTGCGCTTGATCGCGCGCGGTTTCAGGCGCATCGGACAGACGTTGTCGCAGGCGGCGTTGCAATCGATGCAGGCGCTGGCGCGGCCGCCGTCGAAACCGACTACCAGGGCGCGCTTGTTGGCCATCCAGACCAGACTCTGGAACAGACCGATGGCACAGCCGAAGCGGCAGAACAGGTGCCGTGCCAGCAGGAACTCGATGCAGAAGGCGAGCGTTGCCACGCCGATGAACACGCTCTGGTTGCGGGTGAGCTGGCCGTTGAACAGGTTGGTGTAGATCTCTTGCGGCGGTAACAAATAGGTTAGCAGGACCACCGCCCACAACAGTGCGAAGGCCAGCACGACCAGCAGCGTCACGGGCCATAGGCGACGGTCGGGTTGCAGCGACCGGCCATCCGGCTGGCGTTCCGGCAGCGGTTGTTTCTCCCACAGTGTCGGTTTGCCGCTGGCGCGCAGCATCAGGCCGTTGATGAGTTCGACCACCGAGAAATGCGGACACAGCCAGCCGCAGTAGAGCCGGCCATAGCGCCACGCCACCCACAACAGACCGCCACCGAGCAGTGCGATGGGCAGGAACCCGCGCAGCAGCAGATTCAGCGCGGCATGGCCCACGCCGACCTCGCCGCGCAGGAACGGGTCCAGACCCAGGGTCCAGTCCAGACCGAACAGAATGAAATGGCCCTGGGTCAGATCCAGCCGGAACAGATCCAACGGCGGGGCCAGGACGAACAGGACGAAGAAGCCCAGGCGGTACAGCAGGCGTTGATTTTGCAGGGCGGATGACATCGTTGCTGTCCCGGATTGGGCTCGTGAATTGGACTCGTGGGTTGGGCCCATGGATCGGACCCGTGGGTTGGGCTCGCCGGCGGCGGAGCAGATGACCGTACTGTAGGGCGCGCATCGCGGGCCAACCTTGTCTTAAGTCAATTTCTCCGGCCACCGCTCAAGTGGGTGGCTCAGGCCCCTGCTTGGTTGGCTAACCTGTTGTTGTGCTTGCGAAACTAAAGTTTCATCGATTTTTGCCGTTGAACCTTCAGTCAGGTGCCCGGGGCGCAGTCGCGCTCGTGGTCGTGGGAGTCTCGAACATGACAGAACGCAGCTTTCGCCTCGTGGTGGGTATCTGGTTGTTGTTGGCCTTGCTGGCCGCGGCACCGGTTGCCAGCTATGTATTGGTGGGGATGCTGCTCTTCGAGGGCATTACCAACTGGCGCGTGCCCATCGTGGTGTCGCGCATTCGCTATGGGGCCGATCAGCCGCCGGCTACCTCAGCGGACGAATGTCTGATTTCCTTCGAGGCGGAGCGGGCGTTTCGGCTGTTGATGGCGGCTTTTATTGGGTTGCCGATGTTTCTGGCGCCGGAAGTGCTGTGGTGGCTGCCCTGGTTCGTTGCCTTCGCCATGACCGGCGCGGGTTTGAGCGGCATCTGCCCCATGGTGTTGGCGTTGCGTTGGGTGGGGATGCGTTAATCGATGAAGCGGAAGATACCCGAAACCATGCCGGAACAGCCTGCGCATGTCAGTTTATCCACCAAGGTGACGGTGATCGTCTTCTGGGGGCTGATTATCGCCGGCCTGGTGTTCGCGACGCTGCTGTTGCAGAACCGCGAAACCGAAACGCGCGAAAGTCGCGATGCCCTCGCCGACAGTCTCGCCTACCAGGTCGATCAATTATTCCACGGGCATGCAGCGAACGCCGCCGAGGTGACGCTGCTGTTGACGCGACTGCTGGAAGCGCGCCCCGAAGTAGGCGTCGTTCTGAAGACGGGCGAGCAGGAGACGGTCCGCGTCGGTACGCAGAATCCCGGGGAGAAC
Organism: Gammaproteobacteria bacterium; assembly: GCA_016218375.1. Classification (GTDB taxonomy): domain Bacteria; phylum Pseudomonadota; class Gammaproteobacteria; order Thiohalobacterales; family Thiohalobacteraceae; genus JAHJQQ01. The sequence goes on along the minus strand of JACREG010000015.1, from coordinate 25,278 downwards.
TCGGGCGCCGACCCCCAGGTGCTGACGCGGCAAGTAAATATCCAGGCCGCCGGGCGTGACAATCTCTACAAAGAACTCGCTGTCAGTTTCCCGAACATCGAGCGGACGCTGCATGCCGAGCGTAGCCGCCTGCTGCTGACCTTGGGTGTTCTGCTATTGCTGTTCGGTGTCGTACTCAAGGGGTTGTTGGAGCGGATACTGACCTTGCCGATGGCGCAGATGGTACGCGCCGCGCGGGCGATTTCGGAAGGGCGGAGCGAGCTGAGCTTCGATACCGGTCGGCAGGACGAATTCGGTTATCTGGCGAAATTCATCAACCGTGCGCTGGAAGGCATGCGCGAATCGGAACGCGAAGCGCAGCGTTCCCGGGAACTCGCCGAGGTGACGCTGCATTCCATCGGCGACGCCGTCATCACCACCAATCGCAACGGCCGGGTGGTGTATATGAACCCGGTGGCGCAACGCCTGCTGAAATTGAATATCGAAGACGCGCGCGGGCAATTCCTCCAGGACATCATGCCGCTGGTCGACGAGGAAACCGATGCGCCGCTGCAGCACCCTATTCTGGATTGTCTGCGCGAAAACCGCACCGTGGAACTCGACGCCGAGTGCGCCCTGCTGCTGGCTTCGGGTGTGCGAGTGCCAATCTCCGATTCGGCGGCGCCGATCCGCGACGCCACGGGCGCGGTGCGCGGTGCGGTCATGGTGTTCCATGATGTCAGCGAGGCGCGGCGTTTGCAGCGCGAATTGAGTTTCCAGGCCAGCCACGATCCGCTGACCGGGTTGTATAACCGCCGCGAATTCGATCGCGAGGTGCAACGCGCCTTGGAACGGGCCGAGCGCGACGGATGCCGGCACGCGCTGTGTTATCTGGATCTGGATCAGTTCAAGGTGGTCAACGACACTTGCGGACATGCCGCCGGCGATCAGTTGCTGCACAAGTTGACGGCCTATCTGCAAAGCAAATTGCGCAAGGCCGATGTCTTGGCGCGCCTGGGCGGCGACGAATTCGGTCTGTTGCTGGCCCATTGCCCTCTGCACCGGGCGCTGGATGTGGCCGAGAGTCTGCGCGAAGCCGTCAGCGAGTTCCGTTTTCAGTGGCAGGATAAATCCTTCCAGATCGGCGTCAGTATCGGCCTGGTGGAATTGTCGCCGACCGTCGCCAGCGCCGCGGAGGCGTTGGCGGCCGCGGACATGGCCTGTTATGCCGCCAAGGAAGATGGCCGCAATCGTATTCATGTCTATCATCCGGACGATGTGGAGCTGACGCGGCGTCGCGAGGAAATGGGCATGGTCACGGCGGTGCAGCGCGCGCTGACCGACGACAGCCTGGAACTGTTCGGCCAGATCATTGCTCCGGTGCGCGAAGAAACGACGCTGCCGCATTACGAGATCCTGGTGCGCATGCGTGACCCGGAAGGGCATTTCATCTCGCCCGGTGCGTTCATTCCCGCGGCCGAGCGTTTCCAATTGATGTCGTCTCTCGATCGCTGGGTTGTCAGTCACTCCTTGCGTTTCGCGGCGGCGCAGGCGCGCGGCGGCAACCCCATCGAGTTATCGATCAACTTGTCCGGTCAATCGCTGAGCGAGGATCAGTTCCTGGATTTCGTCATCCGCGAGATCGACCAGAGCGGTGTGACGCCGGAACATCTGTGCTTCGAAATCACGGAAACGGCGGCGATCAACAATCTGGCGCGGGCGGTGCGCTTCATGACCTCCATCCGTCGTCTGGGTTGCCATTTCGCCCTGGACGATTTCGGCAGCGGCATGAGTTCGTTCGGCTATCTGAAGAATCTGCCGGTGGACGTGCTCAAGATCGACGGCGGATTCATCAAGCGGCTGCACGAGAGCCCGGTGGATCAATCGATGGTGCGGGCGATTCAGGAAGTGGCGCGGTTGATGAATATGAAGACCGTCGCCGAATTCGTGGAGAACGCCGAAATCCTGCACGTCCTGCGCGATATCGGCATCGACCGCGCGCAGGGTTATTTCCTCGGCAAGCCTGCGCCGCTGACCGAGCTTTTCCCCGCGGGCGTGCAGACCACGGCGATGATCGCCGTGCCGCCGCAACTGAAGCTGGTCCGCTCCTAAGGGCAGCCACGGTCCAGCCAATACACGCGTCTACTTAAGGATAAGGATCACAGTCAGGGATAGCACATGACGGAGCGCGGCACACTCGCCAATCTGAAACCGACCGACCTCCCGGCGCCGCCGCAGGAGGCCATCGGCATCGTGCGTGCCTGCGCGCATTCCGACATCACCAGCAAGCGGCTGGCCGAGATCGTCACCCACAACGCGGTGCTCACCGCCGAACTGCTGCGCATCGTCAATTCCGCATTTTTCGGTTTTCGCGCCAAGGCCACTTCCGCGGCGCATGCCGTGACCTTGCTCGGCCAGCGTGCCTTGCGCAATCTGGCGTTGTGCGTGGCGATGCGCGATGCGCTGCGACCGGATGCCATTCCCGGCCTGGATATGGCCGCGTATTGGGAACAGGCGCTGCGCCGCGCGGTGGCCGCACGCTGTCTGTCCCAAGTCGCGCGGCTCAATGGCGAAGACTGTTTCACTGCCGGATTGCTCCAGGATTTCGGTCTGCTGGTGATGCTGTATATCGACCAGGATCGCGCCGGCGAATGGCGGCGCCTGGCCGAGGCCGATCCCGACGAACGCTACGCCCTGGAACAGAGTCTGTTTCAGACCACCCACGATCATGTGGGCGGGGCGCTGGCCGTGGCCTGGGAACTGCCGCCGGAACTGCGCCAAGTGATGGCCGCGCATCACTCGCTGCGCGATATCGATACGGCCGAGACACAGGTGTTGTGCAAGTTGGCGCAATGCGCCGACTGGATGGCCGCGGTGTTTACCGCCGCCGACAAACGTCCGGTGATACGCCGCTGTCACCAATTGCTGCAAGACTATTTCGGACTGACGGCGGAGCAGAGCAACGATCTGCTCGATGAAGTCGCGCAAGGTATCGGTGCCGCCGGCACGGCGATGGGTCTGTCGGTGGGCGCGCAGATCACGCTGGCGGATGTGCTGCGCGAGGCCAACTTGCAGTTGGTGGAGGATAACCTAAGTTATCAGGAACTGACTTGGCGATTGGAGCAGGCGCTGGCGGAGCGCGACCGCATTGCCGCCGAACTCAACCGGGAGTTGGAGCTGGCACGCGAAGTGCAACGCAGTCTCATGCCCCGGGATAGCGACGGGCAGGGCTGCTCCGGCGCGGGGATTCACGGCGTGAATACGGCGGCGCGCGAGCTGTCGGGGGACTTTTACGACTATTTCCCGACGCGCAACGGCCAGATCCATTTCTGCATCGCCGATGTCTCGGGCAAGGGCATGAACGCGGCCCTGCTGATGGCCAAGGTCAGCAGCTTGTTCCGCTGCCTCGCCAAGAACGTGGCCGATCCGGCCGCGCTGTTGACGATGCTGAATCGCGAGATTGTCGAGACCTCGGTGCGCGGCATGTTCGTCACGATGATCGGTGGACGGTATGACCCGCGGACCGGCCAGGTGTGGCTGGCCAATGCCGGGCATTTGCCGGCGTTGTATATGCCAACGCTGGCGCCCATGCAGGAATTGCCGGCGGACGCGCCGCCGTTGGGCGTGTTGGCGGATGTGCAGTTTGTCACACAGGAACTGAATCTGGCCGGGGGCGCGTTGTATCTCTACACCGATGGGTTGATCGAGGCACGCATGCCGTCCGGCGACGAGTTGGGTATCGCCGGGTTGAAGGCATTGCTGCGCAAGCATGCGGATGTGCCCACGGTGCAGCGCGCGCGGCGACTGCTCGATGCGGTGCGCGATGCGGAGATCCGCGACGATTTGACGCTGCTGATGATCGATTCTCAGGGGCTATCCCATGATTTATCAGGGAGCACAGGGTCATGATGGGTAAACACTGGACGGTCGTGCAAGTGCCGGCGCAGGCCGAGCGGCTGCACGCCTTGCGCAGTCTGGTGCACGAACAGGCGACGGCCTATGGCTTTATGCCGGGGTGTGTGGACGATCTGGTGCTGGCGGTCAACGAGGCGTGTATGAATGTGATCCAGCACGGTTATCGAGGCGCCGCCGGCCTGCTCGAATTGGGCGTGAGTACGAGTGCCGAGGGCATCGAATTCCGTATCCGCGATCACGCAGCCACGGTGACGCTGGACGATTGGCGACCGCGCGATCTCGACGACCTGCGGCCCGGCGGCCTGGGCGTGCATTTCATTCGCCAGATCATGGACGAGGTCGCGTATCTGCCGACGCCGGACGGCACCGGCAATCTGCTCAGCCTGAAAAAACATCGTCCCGGCCGGGAGACGGCGTCATGAGCGGCACGGTCCGTCAGGAAGGCGGCTACGCCATTGTGTGTCTGGACGGCGAGATCGATCTGCACAGTTCGCCGGAGGCGCGCAAGCTGATCCTAGGCTGTTTGCAGGAAGGCAAGCCGACCTTGGTCGATCTCGCCAGCGTGGCGTATATCGACAGCTCCGGCGTGGCGAGTCTGGTGGAAGGCTTTCAATTGGCGCGCCAGCGTCGTCTCGACTTCGGTTTGGTCGGCGTGAGCCCGGCGGCGCTGAATGTGCTCAAGCTGGCGCGGCTCGATAAGGTGTTTCCGCTCTATGCCAGCGTGCGGGATCGGTTGGGTTAAGCATTATTATTGGTGTTTACGTAATCACATGACACTGCGTAGCCCGGATGGAGCGAAGCGGAATCCGGGGCGAACAGCGGTTTTATCCTGGATTTCGGCCTGACGGCTTGCATCCAGGCTACGGGAAATCTATTAGGCGATTATGTAACGCTCAATAGGTAGTCCAATGTAGGGCACATACATGTGGCAGATCGGGTGAGTGAAATAGGGTGCGAGCGTTCACCGAAAATCTGGGGCGCAGGGTCGTCGGCGGAGTCGAGGAATTCGGCTACGGCGCGGAGTTGCTGGTGGAAAGCTTGTTCTGGCTGGGCGCCGGCGCGTTTCGTCAGCAGCCAGTGCATTTGCACGCCATCGCCGCGGAGATGATGCGCATCGGCGTATTGGCCATCCCGGTGGTGACTATTCTGGCGTTCGCCAACGGCGTGATGATGGCCTTGCAGGGCATTTATACGCTGCGCGACTTCGGTGCCGAATCGCAGGTGATTCCCGGTTTGGCGATGTCCATCACCCGCGAGTTCGGCGCGCTCATCGTCGGTATCGTGGTGGCGGGTCGTTCCGGTTCCGCCATCGCCGCGCGCATCGGTGCGATGCAGATGTCGCAGGAAGTCGATGCGCTGCGCGTGCTCGGCGTGAATCCGGTACGGCATCTGGTCGCGCCGATTCTCGCGGCGATGCTGGTGATGGTGCCGACGTTGACGGTGTTGGCCGATCTCATGGCGCTGACCGGCGGTGGGATTCTAAGCAGCTTGCAGATGCATATGAGTCTGGCGGCCTATGCCAATATGATTCTGGCCAACATGGATGTGTTCGATGTCATGCAGGGATTGATAAAAAGCGGCGTGTTCGCGGTGTTGATTACCCTGGTGAGTTGCATCAACGGTTTTTCCACGACCGGCGGTTCCGAAGGTCTCGGTCTGCGCACCACCCGCTCGGTGGTGTTGTGCATCGCCGCGATTGTGGTGGCCGATATGATTTTCACGTTTTTCCTGAGCCGTTGAACCGATGAGCGCCATGTCCGCCAACGCCGTCACTGCCGCCGACCCGGGGTCCGCCCCGCAAGCGGTGATCCAGGTCGAGAATCTGGTGACCTATTACGACGAGCGGCGCATTCTCGACGACGTATCGTTGGAGGTGGCGGCCGGCGAGATCCGCGTCATCATGGGTGGCAGCGGTTCCGGGAAATCCACGCTGCTGCGGCATTTACTTGGCTTGAATCGGCCCGCATCCGGCAGCATTCGTCTGTTCGGTCAGGATCTCAGTCGCCTCAGCGGTCAGGCGCTGTTCGAGTTACGCCGCAAGATGGGCGTGTCGTTCCAGAGCGGTGCCTTGTTCAATTCCATGACTGTCGGCGAGAACGTGCAATTTCCGCTGCGCGAACATACCCAGTTGGACGAAAACACTATCCGCATCATGAGTCGCATGAAGCTGGAAGTGGTCAATCTCGCCGGCTATGAAAATCTGCTGCCGGCGCAATTGTCCGGCGGCATGGTCAAGCGCGCGGCGCTGGCGCGCGCCATTGTGATGGACCCGAAGCTGCTGTTTTTCGACGAACCTTCGGCGGGCCTGGACCCGGTGGTGTCGGCGGAACTCGACGAGTTGATTCTGCGTCTGCGCGAGTCCATGAACATCACCATTGTGGTGGTCACGCACGAACTGGAAAGCGCCTTATCGATCGCAGACAAGATCACGGTGTTGGATCGCGGGCGGATTCTCATGACCGGCAGTGTCGACGAGGTCAAGTCTTCGACAAATTCGCGGGTGAACGCACTGATCAACCGCATTCCGGAAAACGAATCGGTCGACGTCGATGACTATCTGCGGCGTTTGACGCGAGTGGATTGAGCATGAAACGCGACAACATCAATTATCTGGCGGTCGGTAGCTTCGTATTGGCGGGGCTGATCGTGCTGTTGGTGGTGCTCTACAAACTCACCGGTCGGGTCGGCGACAGCGAGCCTTACCATGCGTATTACGGCAACATCACCGGTCTGACCGACGGCTCGCGCGTGACTTACGAAGGCTATCAGGTCGGTTTCGTCGCCGGCGTGGAACCCGAACAGACGCCGGAAGGAACCCGTTATCGCGTCGAGATGCGCATCAAGCGCGGTTGGCGGATTCCGGCCGACAGTGTCGCGCGCATCTATGCCGCGGGCCTGCTGGCCGAGACCGTCATCAATATCGAGGAAGGCAAGAGCCGCGATTACTTGCAGGCAGATGCGGAAATTCCCGGCCAGCAGGGCGCCGACATGTTCGCCGCGCTGAGTACCGTGGCCAACGACATCGGCGGCCTGACGCAGGGCACCATCAAGCCGCTGCTGGAAAATATCAATCGCCAAGTCACCGGTTTGGGCGGCGAGCTGGGAACGCGCGTGCCGCGCATCCTCACCGATGTCGAGGCGATGGTGGGCAAGCTCGACAAGAGCGCGGACGGGCTGACCCGGATGTTGAACGCGAGCAACACGCAACGCGTGGGCAATATCATCGGCGATGTCGAGGCGACCGCGCACAACTTCCATGCGTTGTCCGCCAGCCTGCAAGGGACGCAGACGCAATTGGATGCCTTGTTGCGGGATGCGCAGGGCATGGTCGGGGGCAATCAAGAGGATTTGCGCGCCGCCGTGCTGGGCTTGCGCAATGCCTTGGACAGCGTGTCGCGCGAGGTCGACGGAGTTCTCTACGACCTGCAAGGCGCGAGCCGCAATATGAACGAGTTCAGCCGCGAGCTGCGCGGCAATCCGGGCCTGTTGCTGAACGGGCGGCCGGCCGAGGATAAAGGAGTGAACGGTGACTGAGTTTGTCTTGGGATCTGTCCTGGAATCTGTCCGGCCCCGTTGTATCGCAATCCTCGCGGTAAGCGTGCTGCTGGGCGGTTGCGCGGGCGCGGCGCGTATTCCCGAAGACAGTTTTTACCGGTTGGAAATCGCCGCGCCCGCGATACGCCTGCCGGCGCCGGCATTGACCGGCGTGTTGGTCGTGCAGAGCGGGACTGCCGCGCCTGTCTATCGCGATCGCGCATTGCTCTACAGCGAGCCGGAGACGCCGGCGCGACTCCAGCGTTATCACTATCAGTATTGGATCGACACGCCGCCGCAGTTGGTGCAGCGCAGTCTCGCCGATTATCTGCGCGCGGCGGGTGTCGCGACCGACGTGGTGCTGCCGGAGGAGGGCATCGATGCGCGTTATCGTCTGCGCGTGGACATCGAGCGCTTCGAACATAGACGCGGTCGTGCGGGTGGCGAGGTTGCGGTCGGCCTGCGCCTGACGCTGGCGGAACGTGCCTCGGGCACGCTGCTGGCACAGGAGTTCTTGCAGGGCGATGCGGCGGTGCAAGGCAACGACTTCTCGGCGGTTGCCGCCGCCTATCGACAGGCGCTGACGGATCTCTACGGTCGTATCCTGACACGCGTGCGTGCGTTGGACTCGACCGGCCGGTAGCCGATCGGGCGCAATAAAACCCAAACTACAGTTCCCTTAGCACCAAACCCCGCGGTTGTTCTTCCTGACGTGGCGGCACTTGATTCAGCAAGTGCAGGGGTTCCGGTATCGCGATGCCGTAGCCTTGCGCGAAATCCACGCCGATGCGCCGGAGTTTTTCCAGGATGGCCGTGTTCTCGACATGCTCGGCGATCGTTTGCATGCCCGCCACATGACCGATCTGATTGATGGACTCGACCATGGCAAGGTCCATGGCGTCGTGTTCGATGTCACGCACGAAGCTGCCGTCGATCTTCAGATATTCCACGCGGAGATTCTTGAGATAGCCGAACGAACTGAGACCGCTGCCGAAATCGTCCAGCGCGAAGCGGCAGCCGCGCGCCCGCAGGGTGGCGATGACATGCATGGCGCGGGACAGGTTGGTGATGGCGCAGGTTTCCGTGATTTCGAAGCAGAGATGGCGTGGATCGATTTGCTGATTGTCGAACTCTTGCAATACGAAGGGCAGGAAGTTGTCGTCGCAGAGCGATTGAGCGGACAGGTTGATGGCGATGGTGCAAGTGCCGGGGGCGGAGGTCAGCACCGAGTGCCGTAGGGTGTGCAGCGTCTGGCGCACCACCCACCGGTCGATGTCGGCCATCAGGTTGTAACGTTCGGCTGCGGGGATGAAGGCCGTTGGCGCGACCAGCGCGCCGTTCTCGTCGATCATGCGCACCAGGATCTCGGTGTGCATGCCGTATACCCGTCCCTGCAAGGCACCGATGAGTTGGTGGTGGAGAATGAAACGATTTTCCTCCAGCGCCTGTTTGATGCGATGTGCCCAGTGCATCTCGGTGGTTCTGTGCGCGGCGGCATCGTCGTCGCCCTGATGGACGTGAATGCGGTTGCGGCCCTCGTCCTTGGCGACATAGCAGGCGGCATCGGCCGAGCTCATGAGTTCGTAGAGTGTGACCTTGTCGGCCGTGATGGGGACGATACCGAAGCTACCGCTGATGTTGAAGGTCTTGTCCTCCCAGACAAAGCCGGTGGCGATCAGAATGTGGCGGATACGCTCGATGATCTGGGTGGCGGATTCCGCCGCGCAACGGCTCAGCAGAATGGCGAACTCGTCGCCGCCCATGCGGGCCAGCATGTCGCATTCACGGAGCTGCGATTGCAAGGTTCGGGAGACTTGCTTGAGCAGTTCGTCGCCGGCCAGGTGTCCGCAAGTATCGTTGATGAGCTTGAACTGATCGAGATCCAGATAACACAGCCAGTCGGGTTCCGTGGTGAGCAAGGGTGCGCGGCCGAGTGTCGTTGCCAGATGATGCTCGAATTCGCGGCGGTTCATCAGTCCGGTCAGCATGTCGTGCTTGGCCTGATAAGCGAGTTCCCTGGAGATCAGCCGCATCTGGCTGACGTCGCGGAGTATCAGCACGGCGCCAGTGACGGTGTCGTGGGTTTGATTGAAAATCGGTGCGGCGGTGTATTCGATGGCGAAGTCGCGCCCGCCGCGGCTTTTGAGCATGACATCGGTGTCCGCGGTGACGACGCGGCGTTCTTGCAATGCGGATGTGACCGGGTTCTGCAGGGTATCGTCCGCGGTTTCGCGGTAGGCGACGAAGACCTCGGCAATGGGTTGCCGCACGGCACTTTGCGCGGTCCAGCCGGTCAGGCGTTCGGCCTCGGGGTTGATGTGCGTGATATAGCCTTGAACATCGGTGGTGACGACGCCGTCGCCGATAGAATGCAGAGTGATCTGGGCATGCTCGGTGGCGGCATACAGATGTTGTTCAGTGTTGGCGATGCGTCGCATCGCGTAGCGTGCGATGGCGATGCCCAGCGCTGCGATGCCGATCATCAGCGCCAGAATGGAGATCAGGGTGTTACGGTAAGCCTGCTGCGCCTCGCGTAGCGATTTGGTGGCCGCTTCGGCTTGGATGTCCAGCAGTTTGGATAGCAGCTCGAAGGTCTTGTGTTGTCCGGGCATGGCGTGTTGCTGAAGCAGTTCGTTGGCGCGCGCCTTGTTGCCGGCCAGGATGAGCGCGGCGATTTGCAGGTGCAGGTCGCCTACCGTCGCGGTGAGTTTGCCCTGCTCGTTGAGTAGCCGCCGTTCTTCCTGCGTGAGCGTCTGTTGCAGCAGTTGTATACGCGCCTTGGCGAAGGCTGCGCCGTAGCTGTTGATCTGCATCCATTCCTCGTCCTGGCGGAACGGATCGTCCAGAATGAGCATGTTTTGCAGGCTCACCGTGCGCTCGCGCGCCGCGGTGCGCATTTGGTGGATGAGCGATGACTTGGTATTGTTGGCGTTGACCAGGTGTTCGATGCGGCGGTTGCTGTTGTTGAGCATGAACAGACTGACGATCACCACCAGGAACATCAGTCCCAGGCTCGCGGCAAAGCCCAGACGCAGGAGAGTTTTGGTGGAATGCCGCTGCATATGCGATGGAAGACCCTGGGTTGTGGGGTGGCCGGAATGCACGGGGGTTGGGCCGGGCATTGCCTGGGTCTGTCCATGTACCGCTGCATGTGCGTTTCTATATAACAGGATCGGCAGGGCCCGCGCCACATTGAGCGGGGGTGGCCTAGTGGAATTTTAGTTCAAGGAAATTGGGGCGCGGGATATCCCGGGTTCGCTGTGCGTGAAGGTGGTGATCGGGCATGTTGGAAGTGATTGCGCAAATGGGCGTGCTGATCGGCGCCGGTATTGTGCTGCGGCTGGCGCGGCCGGGCGGGCGCGATCCGGAGCTGTTGCGGCGTGGGCTCGCCGACATCGTCTATTACCTGCTGCTTCCGGCGTTGGTGCTGGGTGCATTGTGGCGTACCGAATTGGGCTGGGACAGCGTGCGTATCGCCTGGCTGGCGGCCGCCGGCGTGCTGGCGGCGCTGTGGCTTGCCGGCGTCGGCTGCCGTGTGTGTCGGGTGGAGGCGCCAACCCGCGGTGCCCTGATGCTGGCGGCCGCATTTCCCAATGTCACCTATCTGGGCCTGCCGGTGTTGGAAGCGACCTTCGGCCCGTGGGCGCGTGGCGTGGCCATCCAATACGATTTGTTCGCCTGCACGCCGTTACTGTTGACCGTGGGGATTCTCACCGCGCGCAAATACGGCACTGTCGGCGACGCGGATGCGGCGGGTATAGGACGGGCGCTGGTGCAGGTGCCGGCCTTGTGGGCGGCGCTGCTCGCGGTGGTATTGAATCGCAGCGGCGTTCCGGCGCCGGTCGTAGTCGATTCGCTGCTGCGGCTGCTCGGCAATGCGGTGGCGCCGTTGATGCTGATCGCTTTGGGTCTGGGCTTGCGTTGGCTGGGCTCGGAACCCCGGCAATTGCTGCGTATCGTGCCGGTGCTGGCGATTCAATTGGTATTGATGCCGCTGTTGGTTTGGGGTCTGGCGCTGGCCACGGGGTTGGACTCGCGTCTATTGGCGCCGGTGGTGTTGGAGGCAGCCATGCCGAGCATGGTGTTGGGCATGGTGATTTGCGACCGCTATGGTTTGGACACGAGCAGCTATGCCACGGCGGTAACGCTGTCCACGGTGCTATCGATGCTCACCCTGCCGCTGTGGTATCGCATCCTGGCGTGAGATTGGCTGGAAGGCATACACTGATAACATGCCGCCAGACGGTATTGGGCGAGGAAACCGAGACATCCCATGGTCAGCGTGAAATCCCCCGGCCCCGGTTCGGGCATCGGCACCGAGGACGAACACGATACGCACTGGCTGCGCACGCTGGCCGGCGCGCGGCCCGCGGCCGAACGCGAACTGCTGACGCGTGCCCTGGAACTCGCTCGACGCGCCCACACCGGCCAGCAACGTCACTCCGGCGAACCTTATCTCTCGCATGTGCTGGCCGTCGCCGGAATTCTCAACGACCTGAATCTGGATTACGAAACCCTCGCCGCGGCGATTTTGCACGACACCGTGGAAGACACCACGGTCACGCTCGCCGATATCGAACGGGATTTCGGCAAGACGGTGGCGCAATTGGTCGACGGCGTGACCAAGATGGGTCGCATCGGCCGGTTGCAGGAAACCCAGGGCGGCCGCCGCGAGCATCAGGATGCCGAGAGTCTGCGCAAACTGCTGCTGGCCATGGTCGACGACGTGCGCGTGGTGCTGATCAAGCTCGCCGACCGGCTGCACAATATGCGCACGCTGAAATATCTGGATGCCGCGCGTCAGCAGCAGATTGCGCGCGAGACCCTGGATATCTACGCGCCGCTCGCCAACCGGCTGGGTATCGGCCAGATCAAATGGGAACTCGAAGATCTGTCGTTGCGTTATCTTGAGCCGGACAGTTATCGCGAAATCGCCGTGCACCTCGACGAACGGCGCATCGACCGCGAGCGTTTCATCGATCGCGTGGTGCGCCAGTTGCAGCGCGAACTGGAAGCGGTGGGCGTGCAGGCCGAGGTCAGTGGCCGACCGAAACACATCTACAGCATCTGGCGCAAGATGCAGCGCAAGAATCTGCCGTTCAACCAGATCTTCGATGTGCGCGCGGTGCGTATCATCGTCGAGCGCGACGCCGACTGTTATGCAGCACTCGGCGTGGTGCACAGTCTGTGGCATCACATCCCCAAGGAATTCGACGACTACATCGCCAATCCCAAGGAGAACAACTACCGTTCTCTACACACGGCGGTGGTCGGTCCCGGCGGGCAGACCATGGAAGTGCAGATCCGTTCGCGCGATATGCACGAGCATGCCGAATTGGGCATCGCCGCGCACTGGCATTACAAGGAGGGCGGGCGTTTCGATTCCGGCATCGAACAGCGCGTCGCCTGGTTGCGGCAGTTGCTGGAATGGAAGGACGAGGAATCCACGGCCACTGAATTCGTCGACCGCTTCAAATCGGAAAGCGGCAGCGAGCGCGTCTATGTGCTGACGCCGCAGGGCCGGGTCGTCGATCTGCCGCAGGGGGCGACGCCGCTGGATTTCGCCTATTACGTGCACACCGATGTCGGGCATCGCTGTCGCGGCGCCAAGGTCAACGGGCACATCGTGCCGCTCACCTATGAACTGCACAACGGCGAGCAAGTGGAAATTCTCACCACCCGTCAGGGCGCGCCCAGTCGCGACTGGTTGAACGCGCACCTGGGGTTTCTAAAAACCTCGCGCGCGCGCGCCAAGGTGCGGCATTGGTTCCGCGAGCAGGATTACGACAAGAACGTCGCGGCGGGGCGTACGGTGCTGGATCGCGAACTCCATCGGCTCGGCATGGGTAATTGCAATTGGGAGCAACTCGCCGAACGGCTGCATTACTCGGACGTCTCGGACATGCTGTCGGCCATCGGCAACGGCGATCTGAGCACGGCGCAACTGGCGGGTGCGGCCAATGAGCTGGCGCTGCCCGGCAGCGAGGAATTCGTCCCGGCGCGCCCGGCACGCAGCGCGGATAGCGGCGATACCGGCTTGAGCATCGAAGGCGTCGGCAATCTGCTGACGCAAATGGCGAAGTGCTGCCGGCCGGTGCCGCAGGACCCGATCGTCGGCTATATCACGCGCGGTCGCGGCGTGACCATCCATCGCCGCGATTGTCCCAATGTGCTGCGGCTGGCGGCCGAGGAACGCGAACGTTTGTTGGAAGTGGATTGGGGCGGCGCCGCGAGCGAGGTGTATCCGGTGGAGATCGAGATCCTCGCCTTCGACCGTTCCGGTCTGCTGCGCGATATCACGTCGGTCTTGGCCAACGAGAAGATCAACGTCATCGGCGTGAACACCTACACCGACAAGAAAGACTACGCCGCGCACATGCGCCTGACCCTGGAGATCCGCGACATCGGCGAATTGAGCCGCGCGCTGGGGCGCATCAGCCAGTTACCGAACGTGGTCGAGGTGCGGCGCCGACCGTCGCATTGAGAATGGCGCCCCGGGCCGGAATCGAACCGGCGACCTACCGCTTAGGAGGCGGTTGCTCTATCCACTGGGCTACCGGGGCGGTGGATAAAAGTCGCCAGTATACCCGTCTTTATGCCCACTCCAAGCCTGTGTGCCGGTGCCCGTAACGGATGGGCGAGACGTGGGCGAACGGCAATTCGACAATTGTGGGCTATAGTGAAACGCATATTTATTCCCCCTATCGTTGGTGTAGGCGTGAGCATGAGTTCGGTCGCCATGAACAGGGCGACGGTGAAGGACTCCCCGGCCGGTAGACGGTAAATGTAGACGGCAGTCGCCCGGCCTTTGTGAAATGGACAGCAACCCATGAGGCCACCCCATGAACGCAAAGAGCGAGCAGTCCAACCCACAATCCAATCCACAATCTAATCAAGAAGCGCCGCGCGAACACCCCGCGATGGGGCAGATCGTCGGCTACCTCAAGGATTACCCGTTTCTCCTCATCACCATTGCCGGCCTGCTGATCCTGTCCGGCATTCTCATCTTCGATCTTGAGAAGCTCAAAGAATTCAAATGGCTCATTTATGGTGTGGTGCTGGTGCCATTGGTCATTCAGTTTTTCATCGAGTATCAGAAGATCGCCGCGCGCCGTGCGGCGGAGCGTGGCGTCACTGCCGCGCCGCCTGCGGGAGCGGTACCCACCCCGGCTCCGATGCCCATTCCGGTGCCTGCATCGGCATTGCCCGTCAGCACCAAGGCGCTGTGGAGCCTTGCCCTGCTTATCATGATCCTGCTCGCGCTCAATGAAACTTCCGCGGAAGAGTTTCACGACAGCGATCTTATGCTGGGCTATCTCGTCTTCGCCGGGACGGCGGGCGTGCTTGCCTGGCTCGCCTTGGGCGACGTGAAACAGCAACGCGCGCGCGGCAAGGTGCTTGCCGTTACTAATCTCGTGTTTGCCACACTCGTCGCCCTTTCGGCGATCGGGTGGCTGATGGAGGTGGACCCGGTTCCGATGACGCCGAGCGCCGATGTACAGTCGATCGAGCAACCCCAAATCTGGACCGCCCAGACGAGTAAGAGTAGCGAGAATACAGTCGCTGCCGCCGCTGCCCCGCCGGTGAGCAATGCGGCGCTGGCAAACGCCGCCCCTGCGGCAGTTGCGCTTGCCGGCCAATACATCCTGCGGGACTTCACTGTTGGCGGTATGCCCATTCCACTCAACGGTGCGCTCAGCATCAGTCGCGCTTCCAGTGACACGTACCAGTGGCAGGCGCATTACGCCGGTCAGGGTTTCGAAGGTGTGCAGACGGAAAGTTCCAACGGGCAGTTTATCCGCCGCAACGGTCTCTGGTATCAGCGTGTCACACAATCCGATGCGGTGGACTGGGAAGATACCGGTGAAATACCCATGCTGATGGCACACGACGGCGCGAACTTGCAATTGCGTTACAGCAATGATGGCACGGAGATCGTCACCACTTGGCAGCGCGATGTGGAGTGAGCGTGGGCAGCCGCGACGGAATCTTCGCGAGTGCGTGACGAAAAATAAAAAACCCGCCATGTAGCTGTAGGCATATCCGTGCCGCTCCCGACAGGCATTATTGTGCCGGATTTGTCACCAAATGGGGCGTTTTTTGGCTACACCTGAGGCAGATGCCAAGCATATTCGTGCCATGTGCCTGATCATTTGGCATAAATATGCCGTCTGCCGGATGGTGTTTATCTGTATGAATAATTGAGAGATTATTTGAGGTAATCCCCTGGTTTAGGCGGGGCTATCTGATTAAACCAGAATGGCTGGGCGAAAGTGACCCCAATCAGCACTCCAGTTCACACATCCTTGAACGTATATCGATCGGCAAGCGTGGCGTCACGAAGCATAATTCGTTGAGTTACCTTGTGGGCAACGCCCCGCCGTGTTGATTCCCGCGCATCGAGTCGGTATCGGTGCAAAAAATATGGGACGAGACACTTGCGCAACTCTGTCTTCCAGGCGTATCCACCCTTGACATGCTTCATCCCGTACTCCCGGGCCACGACCTCCCGCTGCGAAGGTGAAAGGCCAGAGGCGGGGACGATTTCAACGGTCACGGATTCCTGCCACAAGTGGTCCTCTCGGATAGATCTGGGCGCCACAGTTGATGTTTGTTCTGTACGCGTGATCCTCGCGAGCACAAAATCGCGGAAATCCTCACGCTTGTCGTCGTAGGCTCGGGCGTGCCAGCGGTCGCCGGTGTATACAAGGGTGTGCGGCCACAACGTGCGTTTCGACGGACTTCCCTCGCTGAGCGACTGATAAGTCACGGCAATGCCGGTGCCATCTCGCATGGCCCGGATAACTTCTTTCAGAACCGCCGGGTCTATATGACCGGCAGGTTGCGGCAACACTTCTGCGGTCACCACGTGGCCTAACGCTGGAATTACGGTTGTGGAGCGGCTGACCGTGTAGGCCTGCAATAGCGCGAGATATTCTTCTGGAGACCCGGAAGCAAACACAGGTCTGAAACGTTTGCCGCGGCGGTAGGCGCGGGTTTCGACATCGTATTCAAGCGCCTCATGGTTGTGATTTCGATACCGCTTGATATCCCGCGTCAAGTGATTGGGTGTGACCTGAAACACCTCGCAGACGTCCCGACGACGTACCGAGCCTTCCCACAGTAACGTTGCCTCAATGAACTGCAGTCGTTGGCGCTGCGCAAACGAAAGCCCTTCCACCCATTCACTCATATGTCACCAATCAAGACGAGTACTATGCTCGTCGGCATTATAGCAACTCTATTGCATATATCACGCATTTTGATATATTTGATCTAGTTATGTTCAATCATCGGGGATATTCGTTGTGACCACCGGACCACTGCCACGCTGGCTGGACGCTTGGGGATATCACGACACCTCCGGTGCGCTCCATGTCGCTGGTAGTACCGAACCGGCCGACCACCCCTATCGCGCCGAACTCCATGACCTCCTAAGACCTGACGGCGAAATCCGTGCACGTGCCGTATTCGATGTTGAGGGCGTACCAACCGTCTGCTTCATCGAGGATGACGGCCGGCTGATGAACGATCCCGCGGCGCTCGACGCCGTGCGGAAGAATATCTGGAACCAAAACCTGATTTCCATTGTACTGACCGTTGACGATGCGCGTGCTATGGCGGCCTCAGTCGGTCTGCGTGACATCAAACCCGAAATCATTGAGCTCTCCCAAGCCAAGCCATTCGGTCCGTATTCCCGGGAGGACGTGCAATCCGGGTCGGTTTTCTCGCGGCATCCCGACTGGTTTCTCCCGGAAACCCGGGTCGACCGTGTTCTCCTCCGTAATCTTGCGATCGTCGTCGGTGATCTCGAGAAATCCGGTCTCGAAAAGGGCGACGCGCAACTCCTGATGGCGCAGGTGATGTTTGTGGCCTACTTGGAACATCGCGGGATCGTCGGAGACTCCTACCGGAAACGCCGAAACGTGGGCGGCCTGCATGACTTAGTTCGGGCACGAGACCGTGCCGGGATCACGCGCCTGCTCGCGCAACTCAAGAATGATTTCAATGGTGATCTGTTAGAGCCCACTGATGGAAATGCCTCATGGCGGGCGCTTTCCGACTGGGCTCTACAGAAACTTGAGGACTTCCTGGGCCAGGCCGACCTCGACAGTAACCAGCTGGCATTCTGGAGTTACGATTTCCGGTACATCCCCGTCGAGCTTATCTCCGGTATCTACGAGTCATTTCTCTCTGAAGAGAAACGGGATGTCGGCGCGTATTACACACCGCGTCATCTCGCTACCCTGGTAGTGGACCAGGCGCTCTCCAGGTCCAATGATATCCTGCGGGAGCGTGTATACGACGGCGCCTGCGGGTCGGGAATCCTGCTCACGACTGCGTACCGACGCATGCTGGCGCATGCCGAGGTCCGCGTAGGACGCCAGCTGTCATTCCCGGAGCGCGTCAAATTGCTGCAGGGGCATATTTTCGGGTCCGACATCAGCAAGTCCGCCTGCAAGGTAACCGCTTTCAGTCTTTATCTCTCTGTGCTGGAGCATCTCGAACCGGCAGACATTACGGATCTGGCGACGAAAGGCGGTGCGCTGCTTCCGAAACTGCTCGGTGGCAATATTCGTGCGGGTCGGGGTGAAGGTGATTTCTTCTCGCCAAAGAATCCATACGCCAGTTCAAAGCAATGCACGGTATTTATTTCTAACCCACCTTGGGTCGAACCTCCGAAAACTGCAACGCTCACAGCGGATGGCTGGGCAAAGCGTAACAAGTACAAGATTCCACGCCGGCAGGTGTGTGGCGCCTTCATGCTGCGCGCGCTCGACAGCACTATGGATGATGGCACTCTCTGTTTCATTTTGCCGGTGAGTATCTTGGCGGCGCAAACCAGTCGGGACTTCGTGCGTGTACTACTTGATCGTTGCCGGGTCGAGACCATCATCAATTTCGGGGATCTGCGGAAGCTGCTTTTTGATGAAGCCAAACAGCCTACGATCGTAGTCGTCGCCCGGCCGCGGTCTAAGCAGAACTCCCCCAGCGTTCATGCCGAGACCATCGAGTACTGGGTACCGAAAACCGATGTGAGTCTTGCGTTTGGCCGACTGACTCTACATGGCACGGATCGGCATGTGTTGACGTCGTCGTCGCTGGCGCGCGACAACTCGCTCTTGACTACGCTATTCTGGGGGACACCGCACGACTTGGCTACTGTGACGCGCCTCAAACTGCACGGCACGCTCGGTGACATCCTGAAGTCGAGGCTAGGCTGGCGCAGTGCAAAGGGATTTCATCTCAAGGATGCGTCGGTCGACAGGCCGGCCTCATCGAGGGAATTGCGTAATAAGCCATATCTCAATGCTCGTCATTTTGCGACGCATGGGCCGCTTCTCGACAATCACGCCCTCGAGTCCTTCCCGAATGACATCAAGACCGTCGCTCGACTGCCGAAGGCGCTTTTAGAAACGTTCAGGGGCCCACGCATCGTGTTTACTGACGGTATGACACCTGAGCGGGAAGTATCCGCAGCGTTCAGCACCAAGCCGTTCTCATTCAACAGCAGTATCGGCGCCCTGGCGGCGCCGCCGAAAGACGGGGATCTGTTGCGCTTCCTTGCAGCTTTTCTGCGTTCGGATCTGGTCCGTTACCTCTTGCTCCTCACGGCCTATCAGGTGAGCTTCGAGCGTGAACGGGTGGCGGTTGCCGACCTGAAAGGCTTGCCCTTCGTCACTCCCGAACAGCACTCGAATCCTGTACGTGCCGAGGCGATAGTCGCTGAGGTCGCCGCATTTCTGCGCGATCTCGACCATGCACCCCATCTCGAGCGTTCGCACCGATATGCCGAGTGGAAACGACACGGTGAGACACTCTTTGCCGAGTACTTTGGGCTCAGTGTGCAGGAAAAAGCCCGCGTCCACGAGGTCACACAATATGTTTTGCCGAGCGTTCAGCCATCGTCCTATGCGGGACTCAGGACGCTTTTGCAGCACCGGGCCTCGAAGGTCGACACCGAGGCCTATGCCAAAACGTTGATGCACGAACTCGGCGCATGGCGTGACGCCATGAGTGGTCGCGGCAACTTCCAGGTATACCTCATACTGGGTTCCGACGGCGTGGCTGGGGGGCTTGGCATTGTCCGGTTGGATATTGGGTCCGGCGATAAGACCGGAAAACCACGTGTGGAAACGCAAATTGCAGACAATGCTGTTGTTGCCATGCTCGAAGATATCAAACGTTATGAACTCCTACCGCTGCGGATTCAGGAAAACCTTTACCTTGCGGCAGACACCGTTATCCGTCATGAGCAGTCCCTGTATCTGGTGAAGCCACTTATTCGCCGTCTGTGGCTGCGCGGCGAGGCCTATCGTGATGCCGAACGGGTTGTCCGGTTCATTCAGGGAAAGCAAGCCTTGTGAGCAATGGAGATGCAGGTATGCCCGTGCGAGATGCCTGGCAGCAGGCCTTTCCGTTCGATGAGGCGAGACGGGCAGCGACGTTTCTGGTAGAAACCTGGAAAAGGGTTGCACCCGCCCAGCCAAGAAATTTCAACCCACGGGTTCGCGAAGATAAGCTTACAGAACTACTGGCCACATTCGTGGAGAACTGGTCCGTAACGGAAGGCCACCTCACCGGTCAATGGAGCCATGAGCACCGCAAGGCGATCCTCGGGAACGACGACGGGAAGATCATCAAGCGAATACGGAAGGACATTACCTACTTCTCGAATGCTGCCAAAGTGCGGCTCACGCTGGTTTTCGAGTTCAAAAAGTTGCGCGACAGCAAAGATAGTTTTCGTGCCTACGAGGGCGGGGATGGCATGCGTCGCTTCGTGGATGGTTATTATGCCGCAGCTGAACCCCTGGCCATGATGGTTGGCATGGTGATAGGCGACCGGCGTTCTTGTGTGGCCGCATTGCGCCGTTCACTCATGCAGGCTGACGTGCGGGACACACTGTGCATGGTGTCAACCAGCAAGGGGGACTACCTCCGCGATCCGTCTGGAATGTTTCCGCACCTCGCCGATTTTGATACGGAACACAACCGTCCGCCGAAGCAAGCGCCGACACACGGCACGACCATGCTTTCGCATATTTTTGTTATCCTCGCCGACGAGGATGTGAAGAGGGGGCGGTGAGATGCCGGATGTATTTATCAGTTATTCCGTCAAGGACGAACAACTGGCGCAGTTCGTGCGGCAGCATTTGGCACAACAAGGTCTTGATGTTTTCCTTGCATCTATTAGCCTCAAACAGGGGGAACACTGGACACCGCAGATTATTCATGCATTGAAAGCATCGGGCTGGGTTTTCCTGCTAGCTAGTAAGAATGCGTTGGCCTCCCCAAATGTACAGCAGGAAGTCGGTGGTGCGATATTCGGCCAAAAGAAACTCGTGCCTATCATGTGGGATATCGAGCCACGCGAGATGCCTCGTTGGATAGCCGATTACCAAGGGGTCGTTCTAAAGGGGGCAACGATGGAGCAGATAAACACCCGTGTTGCGCAGCTCGCTGCGGATGTCAAGGCGGATAAGGTAAAGGGACAGCTTGTGGTAGGCGCAGCGTTTTTTGGCCTGTTATTTCTGCTTGCAAAGTAGATCCAGCAATTGTCCACCCTGCTTGGATCAGCGTATGGTCAGCTACGGAAAATAAGCTTGCCTGACAAAGCGTGTATTCATCATCACTCCTTACTATTAACCCGCGCCGGCATCGAGGCTATATGCATGCTGCAACGCAGGCCTTCTCGGGTCAGAAAGTATTTCCAGCACGTGAAGATTCGTTATGCCGCATAGCAGATGCTGTTCGACGCCGGGTTAATAATAGATCTGTTGCTACGTTCGATACTGGGCAATCACTGCATAAGGGCAGTATGATTGCTCACCCTTGATCAATATTCGTGTCTGGGCATGTTGCCGACATTTGCAGTAAGCTCAGCAACGCTGACCGCTAGTTATTCGTTACCAGATAGGCTTTCCGCTCAGCCAACTGGACTCGAGCTGTGACTCCTGCATTGAATTCCAAGTAGTCTGCTTCAATGCCGTCGCTGAATACCACGCCATTGTCCGACATGTGGGAGGTCAATACCAAGGGTGTTTCACGCGTGATCATCCCAAACGTCAGTTTCGTGCCTGTGGTCTTGCTTGGGAACGGCTCGCGTACTGCGAACATCAACGCTTCGGTATCCCACGGCAGACGGCCGCCGTTCGGCGGCGGGGTCGCTCTGCCACCAAGCGCTTTCACGATTCCGGCCGCGCCGGCATAGACCGATTGCAGCCATCCGGTGGAACCGGCGCCGGTCGATACAATGATCCCGCTCGACGACTGACGTTCGTGCACCTTGCCTTGGGCGATTTCGTAGCGTGCTGACACGTGCGACCGAGCCCCGATGAACAGATCGTTGAACCCCAGCAGCATCTGGCCATCCTGCGTGCACGCTTCGGCCATCGACACCGACTGGATATGCTGTTCACGCCGCAGTGTTTTCGTAAGCGCGGGGCCGAATGTCTTTCCCGTGAACGGCAACAACACGCCATCGATGTGTGCTGGGTCAGGATTGACCGGCAGGATCAGCTGTCCGTCGAGGTATTTCGCGACGTTCACGACGAGTCCATCCGGACCCACGGTCACGACGAGGTCTGCCTCGCCGAACGCGAACTGCGGCAGGAAGCTGCGTTCAATGACCTGCTGCTTGAGACCTTTGGGTACCAGGCCACGAATACCGTCCAGTACGCCGTGGAAGCGATCATGCGCGGCCTCGATCGGTGTGAAGTCGTGCCCCGCATGCTCGAGATAGAACCGGCTCTGCGCCACGGTATTGAACCGTGCCACCAGTTCCTCGAGCTCAGTCTTGCGTGTCACGATCACGACCTTCTCGAACGCCGTCCGTGGCATCGAGAGTCCTGCTTTCAAGGCGACTGCACTCATGATTGCTTTCCTCCAATCCAGCCGACGATCTGCCCGAGCATGTCCGGCGTGATACTCAAATTGCCGATGGTGCCGGCGTTGGCCGCCCATTCCTTGAGTGCAAGGCCGACCAGTGCCTGCGGCGCGAGTTCGCCATACGGACTCAACTTCAACTCATCGGCCTTGGCCTCGGCCTCGGCGAGCTTCAGGCTGTTCTGGGCCTGCATCTCGACCAG
Organism: Gammaproteobacteria bacterium; assembly: GCA_016218375.1. Lineage (GTDB taxonomy): Bacteria > Pseudomonadota > Gammaproteobacteria > Thiohalobacterales > Thiohalobacteraceae > JAHJQQ01. Next base: position 2,761 of record JACREG010000015.1, on the reverse strand, counting down.
ATCCTTGCGCCGTTCCTCCAGCTCGATGTCGGTATTGAGTTCCTGCTGACGGATCTTCCGCTCCTCTTCCTGGGCAGCGGCCCGGCGGTCATAGATGGCGCGATCTGCCTTACGCTGCAGGCCTTCGCGGTAATCGGCTTCGAGCGCTTTACGCATCTCCGGTGTCGCAGTCACGGCCGTGAAGTGCAGGCTCTCGATGACGACGCCCAGTGCCTGAAGATCAGATTCGCGCCGCACCGCCGCCAGCACCTCGGAGGCCAACTCGCGCACCGTGATCAGCGCCTGATCTAGCTGGATCTGACTCACGCCCTTGCGGGTGTGCGCCTGCACAGCATTGATCAACCGTTGCGCCAGCTTGTCCGGATCCTTGCCGCGGTACTTGCCGGTCTTCGGGTCCAGGGTGAAGTCGAGCTGCTGGGCGACTTCCAGCGGATTGTCGATCCGATAGCTCAGCTGACCCTGGATCGCGACCTCCTGATAATTAGCGGTCGCTTCATTAAAGATGAACTGCGCATCCTGGCTCACGACCGGGACGGCCGCGATCGAGGTGTTGTAGGGCAGATACCAGAGATCGAGGCCACGGCCGTGTTTCACCGGCCGGCCGCCGCGATACCGGATGACGTAGGTACTGGGTTCACCTTTGTAGTGTTGGATAACCATGGCACACCTCCTCTAGACCTTGTGGGTCATTTGATGATGTCGACCTTGCCCGGGCTTTTGACCCGATAGAGCCGGGCGGGGCGATGCGCCCCGTCCCGTTTCATCTTCTTCGTTTCCACAAGCTTGCCGAGTGCCAGCACCTGCTTGCGGAAATTGCGCTTGTCCACCTCCGCCCGAAGAATGATTTCGTAGACGTCCTGCAGTTCGCTCAACGTGAACTCACGCGGCAGGAACTGGAACGCGATCGTTGAGTAGTCGAGTTTGGCGACCAGGCGCTGGTGCGCCATGGCCACGATCGCGTCGTGGTCGAAGGCGAGCGGCGGCAGCTCCTCGAAGGCGAACCAGCCCACGGCCTCGGCATCGGTCGCGGCCTGCAGCCGCACTTGGTCGGACGGGATCAGCGCGTAGTAGGCGACCGTGATCACCCGCTCGCGCGGATCGCGGTCGGGACGACCGAAGGTGTAGAGCTGTTCGAGGTACACCCCGGACACCCCGGTCTCCTCTTCGAGCTCGCGCCGGGCACTCGTTTCCAGGTCCTCGTCCATCTCCACGAACCCGCCCGGCAGGGCCCAGCGCCCCTGATGGGGCTCGCCGCCGCGTTTGATGAGCAGCAGCTTCAGCTGGCCGTCCCGAATCGTGAAGATCACGATGTCGGTGGTCACGGCCGGGTGGGGGTAGCGGTAGCTGTACATGGCGGCACCTTGGTGTATTCAGTACACCAACAAGATAGTGTCATATGGACACTATGTCAAGCATATGTGCGCCAGCACGATCGGAAGATGGGTATCGAAGGAAGTCATATGTCGGGAATTTTCCGAAAACACGACATATAAAAGCCGATCTGACGACCGTCTCGACATATCTGCCTTTTACATATCGAAGCTATTGGAATGGGAATGGCGCGAATACCCTCATACGCGCCATTTATTGGCGCGCATTTTGACGTTACGCTCCCCGTATCTGGTTCTTAAGCTTGTTCTACGCGCCGCCGAATCAGTGACTGGAATATATTGACGACAGCGCTAATTGCTACAGTTCTGCATAGAGCACTAAACGGGTCGCCCGCAAAATACATATCTATATTAATCAGTTGCATTGCAATGTCCGCGTACGCTCACGCGGGCTTTTGTCCCTGATTGATGACGCCCATCTCGAATGGGTCGGCTAATATAGACGGCATGCTAGACGCAGATATCAAAGATCCGCGGGAACGTTCCCGCGCCAAAGCCAAGGCCCGATTCAAGGCTTTGATCGAAGAAGCCGGTGGCGCGCTGACGCCAGACCAGGTGACCGCGCGCCTGCAGATCTCGTCAGAACGACTCGCTGAGATGACTGAGGCCCGCGAGATCCTCATTTTTGAGGGTCTCGGATACCAGCCTGAGAGATTGTTACCCAGTGTTCCAGTTCGATGAGAACGGCGTGATTGACGGGATGCGAGAGGTACTGCAGATACTCCAGGACGAGACGGGCCTACCAAGCTGTTCGTTTTTGCTGACGCAGGATGTCGATCTCGATGGGCTATCTCGCCTGAAAGCGCTGTCGCGTCCGGATCTGCGGCCGTACGTCTTAAGGGCGGCTAAACAGCGCGGGCACCAAGGCCCCTCTAGCGCCTTGAACAGTGCAACGGCACATGGCCGACGACTGGAGAGCACACGATGACACACGAATTAACGGCTGAAGAAATCGCCCTGCTGAAAGAGGGCGGGTTCGATCCGCAAGCGCGCTCCTGGGATGATCCGTTCTCTACAACGGCGCACGAGCTCGCAGAACTGATCCGGACCAGTCTGTCGCCTTATGCTGCCGCGCAACGATTGGGCGTATCCCTCGATGACGTCCAGCGCATGATACAAGAGCGCGTTCTCTACGCCTTTCTGGGCAGCACCGGTTGGCTTATTCCGGGCTTTCAGTTCGAGGGCGACCACCTGATACTAGGCATTGAAGCCGTGAATGCGCATCTTGCCGACGACCTACCGCCCATTGTCGTCTACCGCTGGTATACGTTACCCGACGACGCGCTCGAACAGGATGGACGTCGTTGGACACCTCTGGAATGGCTCGCGGAACAGAAGCCGGAAGATGTAATCGTGCGATCCGCGAGCAG
>JACREG010000141.1 GCA_016218375.1 Gammaproteobacteria bacterium | reverse complement strand
TGGCCGTCAGTGCCGAGCCGATGGAACCCAGGGACGGCAAAGGTGCGGCCGGATCGTCGTACAACGCGCTGGCATACTCGGCGCAATAGGCGATCAATTGCACCATCGGTGTCGCGCCGCCGGCGCGCAACGGGTCGTGACGGAATTCGATGGCGTCGGCGACATGGGCCGGCAGTTGCCAGCGCTGCGCGATGAGGGAGCCGGCCTCGATCTCGGTCATGGCGATATGCCGCATTTGGAGGCTCAGCAGCCCCTGCGCCGGTTGTTCCGCCCAGAGCTGAAACACCCGGTTCATGCGATCCGGGAAGGCATGCACCAACACAATCTGCCCAAGGTTATGCAGTAGACCGCAGAGAAACAGGCAATCGCGTTCGGTGTCGCCGAGACGGGCCAGGGGCGCCAGCGCACCGGCCAAGTGGGCGGCCTGGACGGCACGGTACCAATAGCGGTCGAGCTGAAAGGACGGGCAGGCGTCGGCATCGAAGGGTTTGCTCAACGCAATGCCGATGGCGATGCCGCGCACCAGATTCAGACCCAGCACCCGGACAATGGCCTCGCTCACACTGCAAATCGGCGTGCGCCGGGCGAAGTAGGCGGAATTGGCGATGCCGACGATGCGCGCCGTCAGCCCGGGATCTTGCTCGATCAGGCTGGCGAGCGCCTCGATGTCGCAGTCCTCGCGCCCCACCAGCCCGAGCAATTTGCAGGCAACGACCGGCAAGGGCGGCAGCAGCAGGATGTCCTGCACGCGCGCGTGGGGGGATGTGCGATCCGGCGGAGTATCGGTCATGGAAAAATAAGTGGCCCGGGGGTGCTGCGTTTGGGGTGATTGTGCTCCGGAATACCCAGGATTTGAGTTCTTCCGTTATCCGTTGTAAGAATCGGTTGGAACGGCGAAATCTTTAGCCGTTCAACGGCCTATTCTCGCGCCGGGAGATGACATTTTGGCGTACATTACCCGCAGGTATTCAGGCGCCTCCACGGGCAACCGGGACGCCGGGAGACGGATGGAAACGGGGGGACAATAGCATGCAATTGCACTTCTTGGGCGCGGCGCGCGAGGTCACGGGCTCCTGCTTCCTGCTCGACACCGGCCAGGCGCGGGTGCTGATCGATTGCGGTCTGATCCAGGGTAGCCCGCAGGACGAGGCGCGCAACCGCCAACCCTTCGCCTTCGACGCGGGCCGGCTCGACGCCGTCGTGCTCAGCCACGCCCACCTGGACCACTCCGGCCGCCTGCCCCTGCTCATCAAGGCCGGCTACCGCGGCAGCATCTACACCCAGCGCGCCACCCGCGACCTGTGCCGCATCATGCTCAAGGACTCCGGGCACCTCCAGGAAAAGGACGCACAATGGGAAAACAGCAAACGCCAGCGCAAGGGCCTGCGCGCGGTCGAACCGCTGTACACCGTCGCCGACGCCCAGACCGCCATGCAATATTTCAAGGTGCTGGACTACGACACTGAACAGCGCATCGCCCCCGGCGTATGGCTGCGCCTGCGCGACGCCGGCCACATCCTCGGCTCGGCCATCGTCGAACTGCGCGTGCAGGCGAACGGCGGCGAACGCCGCCTGGTATTCAGCGGCGACCTCGGCCATTGCGGCGCGCCCATCCTGCGCGACCCCACCCGCGTGACCGAAGCCGATCTCGTCGTCATGGAAAGCACTTACGGCGACCGCAACCACCGCGATTGGGACAGCACCTGGCAGGAACTCGGCGACGTGTTGCGCAGCGCGCGCGAAGGCCACGGCAACATCCTCATCCCGGCGTTCGCCGTCGGTCGCACCCAGGAACTGCTGTATGTGTTCCAGCAGCATTACCGCGAATGGGGCCTGGATACCTGGAACATCTTCGTCGACAGTCCCATGGCCATCGAAGCGACCGAAGTGTACGCGCGGCATTGGGCCTTGTACGACGCCGAAGCGGTGCGCGCACGCCAACAGAACGGCGGCGTATTCAGCCTGCCCAACCTGCACATGAGCCGCACCCCGAATCAATCCATGGCCATCAACCGCATTCGTTCCGGCGCCATCGTCATCGCCGGCAGCGGCATGTGTACCGGCGGCCGCATCAAACATCACTTCAAGCACAACCTCTGGCGCAGCGACTGTCACGTCATCATCGTCGGCTTCCAAGCGCGCGGCACACTCGGCAGAGCGCTGGTCGACGGCGCCAAACATGTGCGCCTGTGGGGCGAAACCATCCGCGTCGGCGCGAAGATTCACACTATCGGCGGCCTGTCCGCGCACGCCGATCAACGCGGCCTGCTCGACTGGTACGGCAACTTCGCCCACCGCCCACCCGTCGCACTGGTGCACGGCGAAGAAGCCGCCATCGCCACGCTGGGCACCGCGTTGAACGAACGCGGTGTGTACGTTACACAACCACGGCCCGGCGATGTGTTGAAGGTCGATTGAACGATTGATGGCGCCGGTGCTTGTTCTCTTATAATCTGAGGCGTCGGTCGTGATAGGCGGGGGCGGGCTATTACTCGATACTGAGTAATCCGTCTAATATCGATGTTGGGTGTCGATAACAAAGGAGAAGAAATGACTGAATCGGAAAAGTCCAAAGCCTTGTCCGACGTTGAAATCCCGTCGTCGGGCATATCGAATCCACTTGTTTTCATAAGCCATGATGCGCGAGATGCAGAGCTTGCGGAAGCGTTCAGCAAATTGCTCAAGAGCGTCAGCGCCGGAATGATTAAGACGTTTCGTTCTTCCGATAAGAAAGGCACTGAGGGCATCGACTTCGGCGAAGAGTGGTACAAGCGTCTTATGGCACAGCTCCAGTCCACTTCGGACGTCGTTTGCTTGTTTACCGAGCGCAGTCTTGACCGCCCATGGATTCTGTTCGAAGCAGGTGTTGCCAAGGGGAAATTGAATACACCCGTCGTTGGGGTGGCACTCGGTGTACCTCTTAGCCGTGTAAGTGCAGGTCCTTTTTATCAGTTCATGAATATGGATGACAGTGAAGGTGATCTTACGAAGCTGGTCAACCAGCTTGCTAGACGAGTCCCGAATCTGGAGCTCGATGGCGATGTCGTAGAGGGGCAGGTGGCAACATTCAAAGCGACGGAGACGGCACTCCTGAAGAAGCTGGCATCAGGAAGTTCCAAGGCGGAAGCGAAAGAGGAAGTCGACGAAAGCGCGGTCGCCAAGCTTGCTGAGGAAATGAAAGCATTGCCATCCCGTGTCGCGGAGCGATTGGTTGAAAGTGGTGATCCATTCCGTCGCCGGAGAGTCCGCCGCTTCCACCCAATGATGTTCGAAGAACTCATGCACATGTCGGGCGACCCGGGCGATCCCGTGGCAATCCTCATGGCGGCAAGTTTGGTTCGCGATGATATGCCATGGCTTTATGAACTCTCTATGGAGGTATATAGAGCCGCCAAAGAGGGGGATGCAGAGGCCATCGAGCGCGAGATAATGAGACTACGCCGCTTCTCGGATATGATGATGCGTGGACCGTTCATGGAAGAGCTTGGTTTTGGCGGGAAAGAGACTCATATGTTTGCGATGGAGTTCCCCCGAATGCTCGAGCATACACTGAGGCGAACTCTCGACATGAGGCCTGCGCGGCCTCCCGCTAGGCGAAAGATACTGAAGCATCATGACGATCCCGACACAGGTCAGTGAGCTGGCGATGGCCGCAGTCCTGAATGCGATGCCCAACGAAGTGCTCCAACCGACTGCTCAACCGCTGCACGGTTTTGCGTTGGCTTAGCTTTGTCGTTGCTTGATAATGGAGGTGATGAATTATGAGTGCTGCGATTACGGCCAATCCCGCAATGGTCCGGATGCTCGAAAAAATGGGGTTCCGGCTTTTTGGCAAGCCATGGAAGAGCGGTATTCACGACAACTACCTCGGGTTATTCTTGAAGCTCGAATGAGGTGATTACATGAAACTCAAAGTCATTATTCACGAAGCGGAAGAAGGCGGCTACTGGGCCGAGGTTCCTTCCATACCGGGTTGTGCCACTCAGGGCGAAACCTTCGACGAACTTCTCGGGAACATCTACGAGGCCGTTGAAGGTTGCTTGTCCGTGGACATAAAAGACGTGCAGATAACAGAGAAAGACAGAATCCTGGAGATCGCCGTGTGAAAACTATTTCAGGGAAGGACTTCGCAAAGCTGCTTGAGAGAAGGGGCTGGGAACTGCGAAGAACGCATGGAAGCCATCACGTCTATGCCAAAACGGGAAACCCCGTTCGAATCTCGGTGCCGATACATGGGAATAGTCCTCTCAAGACCGGTTTGCTGAGGCATCTGATGAAGGTCGCGGGAATCGAGGAAAGTGAGCTGTAACCGCGTGTGAAGTAGCCCCCTCACCCCTGCACAAACCGATAACCAATCCCGGTCTCGGTGATCAGATGTTGCGGTCGCGCCGGGTTGTCTTCGATTTTCTGCCGCAGATGGCCCATGTAAATGCGCAGGTAGTGGCTGTGTTCGACATAGGGCGGTCCCCACACTTCGCGCAGCAGATGGCGGTGCGTCAGCACTTTGCCGGGGTGACTCAGCAACACGGCGAGCAGGCGGAATTCGATTTGTGTGAGATGGATTTCCTCGCCGGACTTGGTGACGCGGCGATTGGCTAGATCGACGATCACGGCGCCGAACTGCACAGTGGAGTCGAGGGCTTCGCCGGTCCGCGCATGGCGGCGCAAGGCGGCGCGGACCCGCGCCAGCAGCTCGCTCACGCCGAAGGGTTTGCTGAGATAATCGTCGGCACCGGCGTCCAATGCCGCGACCTTGTCGTGTTCTTCCGCGCGCGCCGACAGCACCACGATGGGCATGCCGCTCCAGGCGCGCAGCTCGCGAATGAAATCCGTGCCGTCGCCGTCCGGCAGGCCGAGATCGAGAATCACCATGTCGGGTTTGCGTGTGCCGGCCTCGATCAAGGCGCGTTGTAGATTCTCGGCCTCGAATACGCGATAGCCTTCCGTCTCCAACGCCTGGCGCACGAAGCGGCGGATCGCTTTTTCGTCCTCGACGATCAAGAGGGTGCCGTGCGTTTCAGTCGCCATGCGTGCTCGCATTCATCAATGCGTCTCGGTTTCGATGGTCGGCTGCGCGTCCAGCGGCAGCGTGAACACAAAACGCGCGCCTTGCGGCGTGCGGTTCTCGGCCCAGATGCGGCCGCCGTGCGCTTGTACGATGGCCTCGCAGATCGCCAGTCCCAGGCCGGTGCCGGGAATGGCGGATTCCTTTTTGCCGCGCGCGAACTTCTCGAAGATCGCGCGCTCCTGACCGGGCGGCAGGCCCGCGCCTGCGTCCCAGACTTCGACGCGCACCCGCGCATCGGTGGTGCCGGCATGGATGCCGATGGTCGTTCCGGGCTCGGTGTACTTGGCGGCGTTTTCCAGCAGGTTGACCAGCACCCGCTCCATCAGCACGGCATCGCATTTGACCAGCGGCAGATCCGCCGGCAAATCCAGTTTGAGCGGATGTTCGCTCATGACCGGATCGAGGCTCTTCAGCGCGCTGCCGACGATCTCTTCCAACGACTGCCAGTCCTTGCGCAGCGTGATCTCGCCGGCTTGCAGCTTGGCCATCTCCAACAGATCGTTCACCAGCCGGCTGGTGCGCAGCGCCTGTTCGCGGATCACGCCGGCCTTGTCCGCGTGCGTGGATTCCGCCGCCGCCAAGTCCAGCGACAGCGTCTCGGCCAGACCGACCAACGCGGTGAGCGGTGTGCGCAGATCGTGCGACAACGTCGCGAGCAGGGAATTGCGCAACCGCTCGGACTCCATGCGAATCAGGGTTTCCTGCGCGATGGACACGAAGTGGATGCGTTCCAGTGCGATGGCGATCAAGGCGGCGAAGGTTTCCAACAGACGGCTCTGTTCGGGAATCATCAGCAGGCGTGGATTGGCCGGTTCCACCACCAGCACGCCGCGCACCCGCATCGGCGCCTTGAGCGGCAGATACAGTTGCGGACTTGCCGGCAGGGTGTCCGTGCCGCTGCCGGCGGGTTCGTTCTTGTCGTAGCACCATTGTGCGATGGCCACGTCGTAAGCCGGCGTGCCGCCATGCGTGATCGGCGGTTGCAGGGTGTCGTTCAAGTCCGGCAGCAGAATCGCCGCCTTGGCGCGGAAGCTGGCTTCGAGAAACTTGTCGCTGATTTCCACCACCTGCTCTTCGACCAGCGCCGAGGACAGCGATCTGGCCATTTCGGAAAGACTGCGCGCGCGTTCCTCGCGATAACGCGCGACGCGCGCCTGATAGCGCAGCCCGGCGGTGAGATGGCCGGTCACCAGACCGACGACGAGCATCACGGCGAAGGTCAGCAGGTATTGCACGTCGCTGACGGCGAAGGTGAAGCGCGGCGGCACGAAAAAGAAATCGAACACGGCCACGTTCAGGATCGCGGCGAACACCGCCGGGCCGCGGCCGAAACGGAAGGCGACGAACACCACGCCGGCCAGGAACAGCATCACGATATTGGCGAGATCGAGACGGTCGACCAGCGGGGTGGCGCCGGCGGCGATGCCGGCGCAGGTGAGCAGCGCGTAGACATAGGCGCGGATGCGTTCGCCGCGGAAGGATTCCACGCGCACCGGTTCCGTCGCTTCGACGGTCGCGCGGCGCGGCCGGTCTTCATCGCGCGCCACGGAGATCAGATCGATGTCGGGCGCCAGCGCGCCCAATCTGCGGTTGAAGGTTTCGCGGGGGAACCAGCGCGAGCGCGCGTGCGTGCTGCGGCCCGCGACGATGCGGCCGAGGTTGTTGCGTCGCGCATAATCGAGCACCGCATCGACCGCATCCTGTTCGGCCAGCGTCGCGGTGACTGCGCCCATATCCTGGGCGAGCTTGAGTGTCTTGAGGATGCTGCGCCGTTGCGCCTCCGGGAGGCGTTGCAGGGCCGGCGTCTCGACATAGATCGCGTGCCAGGCACTGTCGAGTTTTGCGGCCAGGCGCGCGGCGGTGCGCACCACTTTCTCGTCGGCATCGTTCGGGCCGATGCAGACAAGCAGGGTGTCGCCGGTCTGCCAGACGCGCTCCGGAGCGCCGACACTGCGCAACGCGCGCATCTGCTCGTCGACGCGGTCGGCGGCCTGGCGCAGCGCCAGTTCGCGCAGCGCGATCAGGTTGCCCTTGCGGAAGAAATTCTGGATCGCGCGTTCGGCCTGATCGGGCAGATACACCTTGCCCTCGCGCAGCCGCACCAGCAGATCGTCGGGCGTGATATCGACCAGCATGATTTCGTCGGCCTCGGCGAAGATGCGATCGGGCACGGTCTCCCAGACGCGGATGCCGGTGATGCCGCCGACGATGTCGTTGAGGCTTTCGATATGCTGCACGTTCACCGTCGACAGCACATCGATGCCGGCGGCCAGCAGTTCCTCGACATCCTGCCAGCGTTTGGGATGGCGGCAACCCGCCGCGTTCGAATGCGCGAGTTCGTCGACCAGCAACACCGCCGGGCGGCGTTTGAGCGCCGCATCGAGATCGAATTCCTGCAAGAACGTGCCGCGATGTTCGACGGGCTTGCGCGGCAACAGTTCCAGGCCTTCGAGCAGTGTCGCGGTTTCGCTACGCCCGTGGGTTTCGGCCACGCCGACGACTACATCCAAACCTTGTGCGCGCAGGCGCCGCGCCTCGTTCAGCATCGCATAGGTCTTGCCGACGCCGGGCGAGGCACCGAAGAGAATCTTCAGCTTGCCACGGCGCGCCTGCTGCTCATCGCGCTGCACGCGTTCGAGCAGTTCGTCGGGGTTGGGGCGTGGGTCGTTTGCTGCCATGCGTTTAGTGTCGATCGCCGAGTCGTTGTACCTGTGCGCCGTCGAGCGCGATATTGAGTTCGAGCACATTCACGCGCGGTTCTCCGAAGATGCCGAGTACAGGTTGTGCGGCGTACTGTGCGATGAGTGCCTTGATGGACTCGACCGGCACGTCGCGAACCTTGGCCACGCGTTCGACCTGATAGTACGCCGCCGCGAGCGAGATGTCCGGATCGAGACCGCTGGCCGAGGCGGTGACCAGATCGACCGGCGCCGGCGCGTCGTTGTCCGGGTCAGCGGCTTTAAGTAAGTCGATGCGCGCCTTGACCGCAGCGGTCAACGCCGGATTGAGCGGGCCGAGGTTCGAACCGCTCGACGCCGCGGCGTTGTAGGGATACGGGCCGGTGGCCGAGAGTCGTCCCCAAAAGTATTTCGGATCGCTGAAGGACTGACCGATCAGCGCCGAACCGACCGGTTTGCCATCGACGCTGACAATGGAGCCATTGGCTGCGTGCGGGAACAAGACCTGCGCGATACCGGTCACGGCGAGCGGGTAGAACACGCCGGTCGCGAGCGTGAGTACGACGAACAATGATAGGGCAGGGCGAAGTTGGGTTTGCATAGTCATAGTATTTATGAACCTAAGTTTAATCCGTCATTGCGAGGAGCGTAGCGACGAAGCAATCTCCAAGTCCTTGAGGCATCGGTTAGGAGATTGCTTCGCTTCGCTCGCAATGACGGCGGGTGGACGGATTCCTCAATCGCTCCTACACAAGACCCAATGCGGTCAGCATGAGATCGATGACTTTGATGCCGACGAACGGGACGATCAATCCGCCCAGACCGTAGATCAGCAGATTGCTGCGCAACAATATCGCGGCGCCCAGCGGACGATAACGCACGCCTTTGAGCGCCAGCGGGATCAGCGCGACGATAATCAACGCGTTGAAAATCACCGCCGCCAGAATCGCCGACGACGGGCTGGTCAGTCCCATGATGTTGAGCGCGTTCAATTGCGGATAAGTCGCCACGAACACTGCGGGGATGATGGCGAAATACTTGGCCACATCGTTGGCGATACTAAACGTGGTGAGCGCGCCGCGCGTCATCAACATCTGTTTGCCGACTTCCACGACTTCCAGCAGCTTGGTGGGATTGGAATCGAGGTCGACCATGTTGCCGGCCTCTTTCGCCGCCTGCGTGCCGCTGTGCATCGCCACCGCGACATCGGCTTGCGCCAACGCCGGCGCATCGTTGGTGCCGTCGCCGGTCATGGCCACCAGCCGACCGTCGCTTTGATATTGACGGATCAGCGCCAGCTTGGCCTCCGGCGTGGCCTCGGCGAGAAAATCGTCGACACCGGCCTCGGCGGCGATGGCCGCGGCGGTGAGGCGGTTGTCGCCGGTAATCATCACCGTCTTGATGCCCATGCGCCGCAGTTCCACGAAGCGTTCCTTGATGCCGCCCTTGACGATGTCCTTGAGTTCGATGACACCGAGCACCCGCGTGCCGTCGGCGACCACCAGCGGCGTGCTGCCGCGCCGCGCGACCTCATCGACCCGATGTTGCGCCTCATCCGGGAAATGCACGTCGTGCGTTTCGACATGTCGACGGATCGCATCCACCGCGCCCTTGCGGATCTGCCGCACCTCATTATGGTTTTCGCCATCGCCGGGCAGATTGACGCCGCTCATGCGCGTCTGCGCCGAGAACGGCACGAAGGTCGCGCCGAGGCTGTGAATGTCGCGTTCGCGCAGATTGAAGCGCTGCTTGGCGAGCACCACGATGCTGCGGCCCTCGGGCGTTTCGTCGGCCAGTGAAGACAGTTGCGCGGCATCGGCCAACTGTTGTTCGGTCACGCCGCGCACCGGCATGAACGCGGAGGCTTGACGGTTGCCGAGCGTGATGGTGCCGGTCTTGTCCAGCAGCAGCACGTCGACATCGCCGGCCGCTTCCACCGCGCGCCCGGACGTGGCGATGACATTGGCGCCCAACATGCGGCTCATGCCGGCGACGCCGATGGACGACAACAGCCCGCCGATGGTGGTCGGGATCAAACACACCAGCAAGGCCACCAAGGCAGTGATGCTCACCGGCGCGCCGCTGTCGCTCGTTGCGACGGCGAACAGCGAATACGGCAGCAGGGTCACGGTCGCGAGCAGGAATATCAGCGTCAGTGCGATCAGCAGAATGGTGAGCGCGATCTCGTTGGGCGTCTTCTGCCGCTTGGCGCCCTCGACCAGCGCGATCATGCGATCGAGAAACGTTTCACCGGGATTGACCGTCACGCGCATGACAATCCAATCGGACAATACGGTGGTGCCGCCGGTGACGGCGGAGAAGTCGCCACCGGATTCGCGGATCACCGGCGCGGACTCGCCGGTGATGGCGCTCTCGTTCACCGACGCCACGCCTTCGATGACTTCGCCGTCGGCGGGAATCATGTCGCCGGCCTCGACCAACACGACTTGGCCGCGTCGGAGTTCCGTGCCGGGTACGAAATCCACACGGGCACCGTAGCGCGGTTCGCGCAGTTGCTTGGCCAGCACGCCTTGCTTGGCGCCGCGCAGCGCCGCGGCCTGCGCCTTGCTGCGACCTTCGGCCAGCGCCTCGGCGAAATTGGCGAACAGCACCGTGAACCACAGCCACAGCGCGACTGTGCCGATGAACCACGTCGGCGCATCGCCTTCACCGTTGAGGGTCTGCACCCACAGCCCGGTGGTCGAGAGGCTGCCGATGAACACGACGAACATCACCGGATTGTGCCATTGTTGCCGCGGATTGAGTTTGCGGAACGCATCGATCAGCGCCGGTGTGACCAGGGTCGGATCGAATAACGAAAGTGATTTGCGACTCATCAATTCATTCACCTCAGTTGTAGCCCGGATGCAGGCCCGAACCGGGCCGTAATCCGGGAATGCGCGGCACAGTCCCGGATTACGCTACGCTTCATCCGGGCTACGGTTGCTGAATCAAACCTCACCAAAGCATCAAGTGCTCGACCACCGGTCCTAAGGCCAGTGCCGGGACATAGGTGAGCGCGCCGACCAGCAACACCGTGCCGATCAGCAGGCCTACAAACAACGGCCCGTGGGTCGGCAATGTACCGGCGCCTTGCGGCAGGCGTTTTTTCGCGGCCAGCGAACCGGCGATGGCGAGCACCGGCACGATGATGGCGAAACGGCCGAACCACAGCGCGACACCCAACCAGCCGTTGTAGAACGGCGTGTTGGCACCGAGCCCGGCGAAGGCGCTGCCGTTGTTGTTGGCCGCCGACGAGAAGGCGTACAGCACTTCCGAGAACCCGTGTGCGCCGGGATTGAAAATGCCTGCCTTGCCCGCCTCCGCAGTTACTGCGATCGCGGAACCCAGCAGCACCAGCAGCGGCGTTATCAGGATTACGAGGGAAACCATTTTCATATCGAAGGCCTCGATCTTCTTGCCGAGATATTCCGGCGTGCGGCCGATCATGAGTCCGGCGATGAACACCGCCATGAGCGCGAACACCAGCATGCCGTAGAGTCCAGAACCGACACCGCCGAACACGACCTCGCCCAATTGCATCATCACCATCGGGATCATGCCGCCGAGCGGGGTGTAGGCGTCGTGCATGGAATTGACCGAGCCGTTGGAGGCGGACGTTGTCGCCACTGCCCACAGCGCCGAGGCGCCGATACCGTTGCGCACCTCTTTGCCTTCCATGTTGCCGCCCGATTGCGTGGCACTGGCCTGCATGTCGACATCGAGCGCCGCGAGCCGTGGATTGCCCTGTTGTTCGAAACTCATGGCCGCAACCGTGGCGACGGTGAAGATGATCGTCATCGCCGCCAGCACTGCCCAGCCTTGACGGGTATCGCCGACGGCGCGACCGAAGGTGTAGCAGAGCGCGGCCGGGATCAGCAGAATCGCCAGCATTTCGAGAAAATTCGACAGCACGGTCGGG
>JACREG010000137.1 GCA_016218375.1 Gammaproteobacteria bacterium | reverse complement strand
GCCGCTGATCAAGGCGCTGGAAGATGCCGGCTTCATCGTCGGCGGCACCGCCAACTCCATCTCCACCCTGTCGCACACCCAGGGCTGGCTGCACTGCGACATCCCGGGCACCGACGCCTCGGGTGTGGTGAAGGCCATGATGGACGAGCTGATCGACGACTTCCGCAACTGCCGCATGCCCAATCGCGTGCATATCACCACCTCCTGCTGTCAGATCAACTGCGGCGGCCAGGGCGATATCGCGATCAACGTGCAGCACACCAAACCGCCGAAGATCAACCACGACTTGGTCTCCAACGTCTGCGAACGCCCCTCCGTGGTGGCCCGCTGCCCCGTCGCCGCGATTCGTCCGGCCATGGTGAACGGCAAGCCCTCGCTGGAAGTGGACGAGAAGAAGTGCATCTGCTGCGGCGCCTGCTACCCGCCCTGCCCGCCGATGCAGATCAACGACGCCGAACACACCAAGCTGGCGGTGTGGGTCGGTGGTAACCACTCCAACGCCCGCGGTAAACCGACCTTCCAGAAGCTGGTGGCGGCCGGTATCCCCAACAACCCGCCGCGTTGGCCGGAAGCGACTGCGATCGTCAAGCAGATCCTGAAGGCCTACCGTGAAGGCGCGCGCGACTGGGAGCGTATCAATGACTGGGTCGAACGCATCGGTTGGCCGCGTTTCTTCGAAGTCACCGGCCTGCCGTTCACCAAGTACCACGTCGACAACTGGCGCGGTGCCCGGAACAGCCTGAACGCTTCGACCCACATCCGCTTCTGATCCAGATCAAAGCAGATCCATCGAAGACAAGGCAGGATTAAGCGTTGTGGTAAGGATTGCGGCCGGTATATCCGGCCGCAGTTTCACTATTCGGGCTCAGCTTAGGCTCACTGTTTAGGACAGTCGCGCAATGAAACTTGCAGTATTAGTCAACGAAGGGCCGTATCAGCATCAAGCTGCCGACAGCGCCCTGCAGTTTGTTAAGGCCGCCGTCGCGAAGGGACACGAGATTTTCCGCGTGTTTTTCTATCACGATGGCGTGAACAACGGCACCCGCTTTGCCATACCTCCGCAGGACGACCGCAACATCACGGTCGAGTGGAGCAAGCTTGCCGAAGAGCATAAGCTCGATCTGGTCGTGTGCATCGCCGCCGCACAGCGTCGCGGCATCCTCGACGAGAACGAAGCCAAGCGCCAAGGCAAGAGTGGCGACAACATCGCTCCGGGTTTCCGTATCTCTGGTCTCGGCCAGTTGATCGAAGCCGGTATTCAGGCGGAACGCCTGGTTGTGTTTGGAGACTGAAGAAGGTTATCGACATGGCAGAACCTTGGGAAGAAGAGGAAGGCCCCGTCAAAAAGTTCATGTATGTGAACCGCAAGGCGCCTTACGGAACCATTTACGCGCTGGAATCCCTGGAAGTGGTCCTGATTGCCGCTGCGTTCGATCAGGACGTGAGCCTGGTATTCATGGACGACGGCGTATACCAGCTCAAGAAGGGGCAGGACACCAAGGGCATCGGCATGAAGAATTTCTCGCCGACCTACCGTGCCCTCGAAGGCTACGACATCGAGAAACTCTATGTCGAAAAAGAATCCATGGAATCGCGCGGCCTGACCGCCGATGACATGATTATTCCGGTTGAAATGCTCAGCAAAGACGAACTGACTTCCCTCATGGAAGAGCAAGACGTCGTTATGAGCTTCTGACCGGGAGGGAGACAACGAATGGCAATGCTACACACGGTTAACAAATCTCCCTTCGAGAAACGCTCGCTGGACAGCGCGCTGAGTCATGCAATCGATGGCGCGGCGATCCTGATGATCGAAGACGGCATCTACGGCGCGCTCAAAGGCACCGCGGTATCCGCCAAGATCGAAAAGGCGCTCGGAAACCTGAAGGTCTATGTACTTGGCCCCGATCTCAAAGCCCGGGGCATGACCGAAGACCAGGTGGTCGACGGCGTCAAGGTTGTCGACTATGCCGGCTTTGTCGATCTGGTGACGGAATACGACAAGGTTCAGGCTTGGCTCTGAAGTTTCATTAACATACGCTCCATCCCTAATTGAGGAGACTGCACATGGGCATCGAAATTAACGGCAAGACACTTGAAACCGACGAAGAAGGCTATCTGGCCGACCTCAATCAGTGGGAGCCTGGCGTCGCCGACATCATGGCCAAGCTGGACGACACCACTCTGACCGACGCTCACTGGGAAGTGATCAACTTCCTGCGCGAATACTATGAAGAGTACCAGATCGCCCCGGCCGTCCGCGTGTTGACCAAGGCCATCGGCAAGAAGCTCGGCCCGGACAAGGGCAACAGCAAGTACCTGTACGAACTGTTCCCGTATGGTCCCGCCAAGCAGGCTTGCAAATACGCGGGCCTGCCGAAGCCGACCGGTTGCGTCTAATCGCGAACCCCGTGATGTAAATGATAGGGGGGGTTCTCCCCCCCCTATTCACTCGGAACTCTGGAGGAAATGACGGTGTCTTTGACCGCTGCATACACCGCTCTATTCTACGTCGCGATTTTGGTGCTCTTCGTGGGCGTCGGTCTGCGTATCGTGAAATACGCGAAGACCCCTGCGCCATTGAAAATTCCGACGACCCCCGCCCCGATTACGCAAGGCGGCGTGGTGCTGCGCATGTTCCGTGAAGTCGTGTTCTTCCAGAGCCTGTTCAAATCCAACAAGTGGATTTGGATCTTCGGTTGGATTTTCCATTTTTCGCTGCTGCTGGCGTTCTTCCGCCATCTGCGCTACGCCATGAGCCCGGACAACGTGCTGTGGCCGCTGGTCAGCCTTGAAGTTGTCCAGAGTTTCGGTAAGTACGCCGGCTTCGCCATGGTCGTCGGCCTCGTCGGCCTGTTCGGGCGCCGCATCTTCGTCGATCGCGTGCGTTATATCTCCAGCCCGTCCGATTATCTGATGCTGATTCTGTTGTTCGCGATCGCCGCCAGCGGTCTGTCGATGAGCTTCGTCGCGCACACGGATATCGTCATGCTCAAGGCCTTCGCGTTGGGTCTGATCTATTTCGATCCCCAACCGCTGCCCAACGATCCGCTGGTGATGATCCACCTGGGTCTGGTCGCCCTGCTGATGATCGTGTTCCCGATCAGCAAGCTGTTGCATGCCCCCGGGGTGTTCTTCAGCCCGACCCGCAACCAGGCGGACAATCCGCGCGAGAAGCGCCATTTGGCACCCTGGGCGGCACGACTCGAAGCCAACGAACGGTCCTGATTTGGGCTGGTCCTGAGAACGACACAAGACTAGGTTTTCAAGGAGCGCACCGTGGCCAATTTTGAAGTACCCGAGGTCAAAGAATACGCGACCATCCCGCTGATCAAAGAAGGCGCGATGGCTCATAGCAAGCCGTTCCTGTCCAAGGAACAGTTCCAGCAGCCGCTGGGCTTTCCGGGCGAACTGGTGGACAACTGGGAAAAAGCTGCCATCGACAAGATGGGCGAGCTGCTCGGTAAATATCGCGGCTTGCAAGTGTTCCTCGACTCCTGCGTGAAATGCGGCGCCTGCACCGACAAGTGCCATTACTTCCTCGGCACATCCGATCCGAAGAACATGCCGGTCGCGCGTCAGGATCTGCTGCGCAAGGTCTATCGTCGTTACTTCACCTTCGCCGGCAAATATTTCCCCAAGCTGGTCGGCGCCGTCGACATGACCAAGGAAGTACTCGACGACTGGTACAGCTATTTCCACCAGTGCTCGCAGTGCCGCCGCTGTTCGGTGTACTGCCCCTACGGTATCGACACCGCGGAAATCTCCATGGCCGCGCGCGAGATCATGGACGCCGTCGGTCAAGGCCAGAAGTACTGCAACGAAATCATCGCCAAGGTCTATAAGATCGGCAACAACCTCGGCCTGCCCGGCCCGGCGCTGGAAGACACCCTCGCCGGTCTGGAAGAGGATGTGAAGGACGCCACCGGCGTCGATGTGCGTTATCCCCTCGACGTGAAAGGCGCCGACATCCTGCTGGTCACCCCGTCCGCGGACTTCTTCGCCGAACCGCACGTCGACGGCCTGATCGGCTACGGCAAAGTATTCCATCAGGCCGGCCTGAACTGGACGGTGAGCTCGCACGCCTCCGAGGCCGCCAACTTCGGCATGTTCATCGGTTCGTACGAGAACATGCGCAAGATTTCCCTGCGCATCCGCGAAGCCGCGTTGGAACTCGGCGTCAAGCGCATCGTGTTCGGCGAGTGCGGTCATGCCTGGCGCGTGGCCTACAGCTTCCTGAACACCCTGGCCGGTCCGTTCGATTTCCTCGATCCGCGTTATCCGGTACCGCAGCACATCTGCGAAGTCACCTACGATCTGATCAAGCGCGGCGCGCTGACCTTAGACAAGTCCGCCAACGATCACATGCGTCTGACCTATCACGATTCCTGCAACGTGGCGCGCGCCTCGCGCATGGGCGATTTCCCCGGCGGTCAGTTCGTGATCCCGCGCGAAATCATCAAGTCCGTTTGCAACCATTTTTACGACATGCCCGCCGACACCATCCATGAAGGCACCTTCTGCTGTGGCGGTGGCGGCGGCTTGTTGACCGACGACCTGATGGAGCTGCGCGTGAAGGGTGCGCTGCCTCGCATGCAAGCCCTCAAGCAGGTGGTCGAGGAACACGGCGTGACCCACTTGGCGGCGATCTGCGCG
>JACREG010000135.1 GCA_016218375.1 Gammaproteobacteria bacterium | reverse complement strand
TTGTCCATGATCTTCTTGTGTTTGGCGTGTGCGGTAACGCCACGTTTGACGCGTGCCATGAGTGTCTACCTCCTCAACTGTACGGCAGCATGCGACGGACGCCCGCCACATCGGACTCGTGCACCTGAGCGGGACTGCCCAACTGACGCTTACGCTTGCTGCTTTTCTTGGTGAGGATGTGACGCAGATGCGACTGCGCACGCTTAAAACCGCCGCTCGCCGAGCGTTTGAAACGCTTCAACGCGCCGCTGTTGGACTTCATCTTCGGCATTGTAATGCACTCCGTATTCGGAAATTACTTTCATTAAGCGCGTACAGGGCACCGACCAAACTCTGCCGATGACTTAACCTGACGGCCACTCACTTCTTCGGGGACATCACCATAACCATCTGGCGACCTTCCATCCTGGGGAACTGCTCGACGACCCCGTACTCCTCAAGGTCGATCTTCACCCGATCCAGAAGTTCAACACCCAATTCCTGATGCGCCATTTCGCGCCCACGGAACCGGAGAGTTACTTTGACCCTATCCCCTTCTTCTAGGAAACGTATCAGGTTGCGGAGTTTGACCCGATAATCCCCTATGTCGGTGCCCGGCCGGAATTTGATTTCCTTGACCTGCACCTGCTTCTGCTTCTTACGGGCTACGGCTTGTTTCTTGTTCGTCTCGAACAGGAACTTGCCATAGTCCATAACGCGGCAGACCGGTGGCTCGCTCTGCGGCGCGATCTCGACCAAGTCGAGTTCCGCCTCATCCGCGAGTGCCAGTGCCTGTTCGATCGTCAACACGCCGGCCTGTTCGCCGTCGGCCCCGATGACACGCACCTCACGAGCCGTAATGCGCTCGTTAATTCGGTATTTCTCTTTTCCCGCGCTGATGCTTCAGCCCTCCAAAATAGTTCGGCCGCGGCTCGCGATCTCGACGGCCAGGCGCTCGCTGAAGGTTTCCACCGTCATGACGCCCAGATCTTTTCCGCCCCGCGTGCGCACGGCCACAGTGCCCGTTTCAGCTTCCCGATCCCCGACAACCAACAAATAGGGAACCCGCTGAATCGTGTGCTCGCGGATTTTAAAGCCAATTTTCTCATTTCTCAAGTCCGATTTCGCCCGGATGCCCTGGTTTTGCAAGGCTTCTTCGGCGCGCTGGACGGCCTCGGCCTGACGATCGGTGATATTCATGACCATTGCCTGGACCGGGGCCAGCCACGTGGGCAATAACCCGGCATAGTGTTCGATCAGGATGCCGATAAAGCGTTCCATGGAGCCCAGTACGGCGCGGTGCAGCATGACCGGGACGCGACGGCTGTTGTCCTCGGCGACATATTCGGCCCCCAACCGCCCCGGCAGGACGAAATCGAGCTGCAAAGTGCCGCATTGCCAGATCCGACCCAGACAATCTTTCAGGGAGAACTCGATCTTGGGGCCGTAGAAGGCGCCCTCGCCCGGCTGAAGATCCCAGGCCAGCCCCTTGGCGTTCAGCGCCTGCTCCAGGGCGTGCTCGGCCTTGGTCCAGACCTCGTCGGAACCGGCGCGCTTGGCCGGACGGGTCGACAGCTTGAACAGGATGTCCTGGAAGCCGAAGTCCCCATACACCTCCAGCACCAGATCGATGAAGCGCTCGGCCTCCTCGCGCATCTGTTCCTCGGTGCAGAAGATGTGCGCGTCGTCCTGGGTAAACCCACGTACCCGCATCAAGCCGTGCAGCGCACCGGAGGGCTCATTGCGATGACAGGAGCCGAACTCGGCCATGCGCAGCGGCAAATCGCGGTAGCTGTGCAGACCGTGATTGAAAATTTGGATATGGCACGGACAGTTCATCGGCTTGACCGCGTAGTCGCGATTTTCCGATTGGGTGGTGAACATGTTCTCGCGGTAGAACTCCCAGTGCCCGGATTTCTCCCACAGACTGCGGTCCACCACTTGCGGCGTGCGCACTTCCTGGTAGCCGTTGACATTGAGCTTGTCGCGCATGTATTGCTCGACCGCCTGCCAAACCGTCCAGCCGTTGGGATGCCAGAACACCATGCCCGGCGCCTCTTCCTGCATATGGAACAGATGCAGTTGTTTGGCGATCTTGCGGTGGTCGCGCTTCTCGGCCTCTTCCAAACGATGCAGATACGCCTTCAACGCCTTGCTATCCGTCCAGGCGGTACCGTAAATGCGTTGCAGCATTTCGTTGCGCGAATCGCCGCGCCAGTAGGCGCCGGCCACCTTCATCAATTTGAAGGCCTTGAGCTTGCCGGTCGACGGCACATGCGGACCACGACACAGGTCGATGAAGTCGCCCTGCTGATACAGCGAGATGTCTTCGCCCGTCGGAATGCTTTCGATGATTTCGGCCTTGTAGGCCTCGCCCAGATTGCGGAAGAAGCCGACGGCGTCATCGCGCGGCATGACTTTACGACTGACTTTGAAATCCGCCGCCACCAGCTCGGCCATCTTGGCCTCGATGGCCGCGAGATCGTCCGGCGTGAACGGCCGCGAATAGGCGAAGTCGTAGTAGAACCCATCCTCGATCACCGGACCGATGGTGACCTGCGCCTCGGGGAACAACACCTTCACCGCTTGCGCGAGCAGATGCGCGGTGGAATGGCGAATGACCTCCAACCCCTCCGCGTCGCGCTCCGTAACGATTGCTAATTGCGCATCGCCATCGATGATGTGTGAGGTGTCGACCAGGCGACCGTCGACCTTGCCGGCGAGCGCGGCCTTGGCCAAGCCCGGTCCAATGGACGTGGCGACATCGTGAACGGTGATGGGTTGATCGAACTGACGCTGACTGCCGTCGGGAAGCGTAATGGTAGGCATGCTCTCTCCAGTGGTGACCTATACGAGGGGTCACGTGGCAAATGATGTGAAATCCAGTTTTTATTCTGGTACCTGAATGTTTAGTCGCGTTCGGGATCGAGCCTTACGGCGGCCCTCAAGACCCACGGGGCGAGCGCGGATACTATAACGTCACTGCGGCACCCGTCAAACCTGGCCATCGATGTCCTCTAACTGTTTTTTCGCCTGGGCGACCCGTTCCGCAAAATCCGCACGCTGATCGGCTTGCGACAGAAACTCTTTCAGCGCCACCCGCCCCTCCTTGATCTGGCCCAGCGCCAGTCTCGCCTGCGCCAGATTGAACCAGCCGAGCGCATAACCATGTTGCGCCGCGACCGCATACGTGAACGAATCGGAAGCCTCCGTCAAGCGCTTCATGTGTTGCAGCGTCTCGCCGCGATTGTTCCAGGCCTTGTGATACAGCGGGTCGATTTCCAACGCCGCATCATAAGCGGACAAGGCCTCGTCGTGGCGACCCATGCCATCGAAGGCCGTGCCCAGATTGTAATAGGCCTTCACATAGCGGCGATCGTGTTTCAGCGCCGCGCGGTAACAAGCTACCGCCGTATGACAACGTCCCATGGAACACAAGGCGGTCCCTTTGCTGTTCCAGGCGGCAGCGAAACGCGGGGCAATGGTCAACGCGGCGTCATAGCATTGCAAGGCTTCCTCGAACCGACCCAGCGCGCAGAGGACACCCCCTTTGTTGTGCCAAGCCTTCGCGTTGCCGGATTCTTTGGACAACACATGTTCGTAGCATGCGAGCGCCTCGGCATGTTTTCCCATGTCGCCGAGCGCGTTTCCCTTGTTGTTCCAGGCGGCCAGCATATCCGGCTCCAGAGTCAGCGCCTTGTCGAAACACGCGACGGCATCGATATACTTCTTGAGCTGATGAAAGCTGGCGCCCTTGTTGTTCCATTCCCAGGCCGCCAGCGTGTCGGTGTTGAAACTCGGCACCCGCTCGCCGAACAACATGGCCAACAGGCCTTCCAGGTCTTCGCGCAATTCACCGAAGGACTGAAAACGTCGCCGTGGATCTTTATCCAGGCAGCGTGCGATCAGCGGGAAAAGCGCGGACGATACCTTGGGAATGCGCGCCGTGGCATGCAGTCTGGCCATGTTCCGCCAAAAGCGCGCCCATGCCTGGCGATCGTCCGCACGCGGCGGTTTTTCCGCGAATGGCAAACGACCGTTGGCAACCATGCGATACATAATTACGCCGAGCGCGTAGATATCGCAGGTTTGGCCGCAGGCATCGGCGTCGACGAACTGTTCGGGAGCCATGTAATACGGTGTACCCGCGACCGACGCCAGCGCATGCGTCACGACAGCGTCGGCGCGGGATGTGTACCTCGGTTCGCACACGGCCGTCTCCGGTACCCGGCGAGAAACTGCAACCGCCAGTCCGAAGTCGGAAACCTTCGCGATCTTGTTCGGACCGATCAGAATGTTGGCCGGCTTGAGATCGCGATGGCTGACGATGCCCTTCGAGCAGGCGTATTCCAACCCGCGCGCGATATGTATCGCCCAACGCAAGGCCATGACAAAATCCGGCGGCCGGCGCAGGAGGAAATCCTCCAGGCAACCGAGACCTTCTTCATCGCCCGCCACGTACTCCATGCCGATCAGCAGTTGTTCGTCCACCTCCTGCACGAACTGCGCTTGCACCAAATGCGGATGTCGATCCAGACGCAGCCACAATTCCGCTTCGCGGCGAAACCGTTCTCGGGCATGGGCGTCCGACAGCAATGCCGCGTGCAGCATTTTCAACGCATAGACGGCACCCGTATCCTCGGCGCTGACCAGGTAGACCACGCCAAAGCCCCCGGAACCGAGTATCCGGTGTACGCGATACAGTTGCCCGATCAGATCGCCACTGCGGTAGGTTTCCTCTCCACTCCGATGGGGATGCCCGCCACCGGGACGCGGCGAATTCAGTGACCGTGCCTCCGTTTCTCGATCATCGCTCTTGGTTTGAAAACTGCCCGCGAGGGCGGCGACCTGTCGTGGTTTACCGTCCTTGTCGTGCTCAATGCTCATTCTCGGCGGCGACCGCCACCTCCAACCAGGTGTTTCCAATGCGCAGCAGCTCGTCAGACTCGAGTTTCGCCTTGTCCCGCACCCGAACCGACCCTTGATACACGCCGTTACGCGATTGCTTGTCGGTCACACACCAGCCCTGCGGCTCATGCGCGAGTTCGGCATGGAACCTTGAAACGAAGGGATCGTAGTCGATGCGTATATCGTTCCCTTCGGCGTGACCAATGCGCACGAGGGGGCCGCGCACAACGATCTCCTCGCCGTCCCGTGGCCCATTCATGAAGGTCACTTTAATCATGACTGCGCACCGTGAGCGGCAACCTCGACCGCAACCGGGTCGATGCGCACGCGGCCGTCCAGAGCCGTCACCTTGAGTATCCCGCCCCGGCCGATCGCGCCTTCCACGAGCAACTGGGCAATCGGCTGGACCAGCAGCCGCTCCACTGTCCGCCGCAGGGGGCGGGCGCCGAACATCGGCTCGTAACCTTCCTTGACGAGGACGTCGCGCGCGGAATCGTCTATCTCCAGGCCGACACCTTTATCGGCGAGCTCGTTCTGCAACTCCCGCAGCGGATAATCGAGGATGTCGCGCAAGACCGCCTGCGACAAGGGATGAAACACAACGATGTCGTCGATCCGGTTGATGAACTCCGGCCGGAAGTATTTCTTGCATTCGTGGATCAGCACCTCGTCCTTGATCGCCGCCGCGTCCCCCGTGTGAAATCCGATCCCGGCGCCGGTGTCGTAGAGACTCGAGCCGATGTTCGAGGTCATGATGAAAATGGCGTTAGTCGCGTCCACGGTACGTCCTTTGGCGTCGGTGAGTCGTCCTTCGTCGAACAGTTGCAGGAACATGTCGAGCACTTCGGGATGCGCCTTCTCCACTTCGTCGAGCAGCACGACGGAATAGGGTTTGCGCCGCAGTTTTCCGGTCAGTTGTCCTTCTTCGTCATAACCGATATAGCCGGGCGGCGAGCCGATCAGTTTGGCAACCTCATGGCGATCCTTGAACTCCGACATGTCGAGCCGGATCATTTCGCGCTCGGCACCGAACAGAAATGCGGCCAACGCCTTGGCCAACTGTGTCTTGCCGACGCCGGTCGGGCCGACAAACAACAGAACGGCAACCGGCCGCGCGCCCGAACGCAACCCCACCAGGGCCGTTTCGACCACCCGCGTCACCTTGCGGACCGCCTGCGGCTGGCCGACGACATGCGCAGACAGCGATCCCTCCATGCCGGCCAGACGCGAGCGGTCGGCATCTCCCAGTTCCGTCACCGGCAGCCCGGTCCACTCGGCCAGTACCGCGGCGACATGCGCTTTGGTCACCGTTTGTTCCGTATCCGAGGGCGGCATTGTCGGCGAGATCGTCTGCACGCGCGCACGCGCGCAGGCCTCGTCGATGAGATCGATGGCCTTGTCCGGCAAACGGCGGTCGCTGAGAAAACGTGCCGATAGCCGCACTGCCGCATGCAAGGCGTCCTGTTCGATTTTGACTCGATGATGATTTTCAAGCCGCGCTTGCAGGCCGGCGAGAATTTCAATGGCCTCGTTCAGACCCGGCTCTTCGATCGTCACCGGCTGGAAGCGCCGTTCCAACGCGGCATCCTTCTCGATGAACTTGCGATACTCGGCCAAGGTGGTCGCGCCGATGCAGCGCAATGTCCCGCGCGCCAACGCGGGCTTCATGATATTGGAGGCATCCAAGCCGCCTTCAGCACGGCCAGCACCGACGATCGTATGCAACTCGTCGATGAACAGAATGATGCGCGGGTCGTCCTGGGCCGCCTGGATGATGTCGGTCAACGTCTGTTCGAATTGCCCCCGGTACTTCGCACCGGCGGTCAGACTGCCCATGTTGATCTCCACGATTCGGCAATCCGCGAGTTCGGGCAGAATACTTCCCTGAGCGATTCGCCAGGCAAGCCCCTCGACCAGCGCGGTCTTGCCGACGCCCGCGTCGCCGAGCAACACCGGATTGTTCTTGGTGGCACGCATCAGGCTACGTGCCAGTTGTCGCAACTCGCGGCCGCGCCCGATCACGTCGTGCAGCTTGCCCGCACGGGCGAGTTCCGTCAGATCGCGCCCGTATTTCTTCAAGACCTCGTGCACCTCTCGCACGTTTCCAGGCGGCGAAAGCCCTTCGACGGCGGCTCGCTTCGGCAGCGCATCGGCAGCGGCATGCGGACCTAGAAAATCCGTTGCGGTCAGGCCGCGTTCTCGCAAGACACGGACCGGTACACTCTTCCCGTCTTCGAAGAAGGCACGGACGATGGCCGACTCGTTCACTTCGGCAGCGGTCTCCGGACCGCCCGTGGCCCCCGCCAAGGCAAGGATTTTTCGCAGCCGCCGGGTGATGCGCAATCCCGTAAAACCGCTGGTATCGAACCCTCCCCCGGCGGCCTGTTCGATCGCATCGCAGAGGTCGTCGCTATCCTGTCCGGCGCGTTGAAGGGCCTCTTCCGTCGCGCCATGAGCGCGGATCATGGCGATGAACAGGTGTTCCGCACCGATAAAGTTGTGATGCAACCGCCGGCTCTCTTCCTGAGCGCCCAGCATCAATCGTGCGAGAGTCGGTAATGCCGCCATCTTTGACACAATGAACGCTCCTTATCGGGGAGTGTCGGCGCGCCTCGGCCAGAACGAGCCCATCCATTGAAGGTATCGGCCTTCGATAAGCATAACCCGATATGGGCGCACCGCCGCGCGGCTTTACCGCGGACACGCCAAGGCCATCCGGGCGGCTTACCAGGAACATGTCGATGAGGATGGGGAAGAATAGATATGGCGGAGGCCTGAGCCTACGGCCCCCAAAATCCCGCCGGGACTGGGAGGGGGCGCAAGCATCAGATACTCATTAGGAATTTGGTAGGCGCGATTGGACTCGAACCAACGACCCCCACCATGTCAAGGTGGTGCTCTAACCAACTGAGCTACGCGCCTGCGAAGGTGGGCAACGATACAGGAACACGCCGCCGTGTGGCAAGCGCTAGATCGGCGCCATCAGCCGCCCTGGTCCAGCGCCAGTTCCGGGAGCCCCAGGCCGACTTCGCGTAGCGTGGGGATCTCGTCGCGCAGTCGGGCTGAGGCTTCGAACTCCAGGTTGCGGGCATGTTCGTACCTCTGCCGTTCCAGTTGCTTGAGCCGTTGCGCCACTTGCGCCGGCGAAAGGCGGGCGTACTCGGCCTGCGGCTCCGCCACCTGCGCGTGACGGCGCTGGCCGCCGACCATTCCACCGCCCGCGCCCTCCATGATGTCGGTTACGGATTTGCGGATGCTCTGCGGCGTAATCCCATGCGCCTGATTGTAGGCGACCTGTTTGGCGCGGCGGCGGTCTGTCTCATCCATGGCGCGGCGCATGGAACCGGTGATCTTGTCCGCATAGAGAATCGCCCGGCCGTTGATGTTGCGTGCGGCGCGGCCGATGGTCTGGATCAGCGACCGCTCGGAACGCAGAAAGCCTTCTTTGTCCGCATCCAGAATCGCAACCAACGACACTTCGGGCATGTCCAGACCTTCGCGCAGCAGATTGATACCGACCAGCACATCGAACTCGCCCAACCGCAAATCGCGGATAATCTCGACGCGCTCGACGGTCTCGACATCCGAATGCAGATAACGCACACGCACCTCGTGTTCGGCCAGATATTCGGTCAGATCCTCGGCCATGCGCTTGGTCAACGTGGTCACCAATACGCGTTCGTCGACGGCTACACGTTTGCGGATCTCGGACAGCAGATCGTCGACCTGACTGCCGACCGGTCGCACCTCGATCTCGGGGTCGACCAGACCGGTCGGACGCACCACCTGCTCGACGATCTGGCTGGCATGTTCCGCCTCGTACTGACTGGGCGTGGCCGAGACGAAAATCGTCTGCGGCGCCAGACGCTCGAACTCCTCGAACTTGAGCGGTCGGTTGTCCAAGGCCGACGGCAGGCGAAACCCGTATTCGACCAGCGTTTCCTTGCGCGAACGGTCGCCGCGGTACATGCCGCCGAGCTGTGGGATGGTCACATGCGATTCGTCGATCACCAGCAAGGAATCGGCCGGCAGGTAATCGAACAAGGTCGGCGGCGGCTCGCCGGCCTGACGCCCGGACAGATAGCGCGAGTAGTTTTCGATGCCCGAGCAATAGCCCAGTTCCAGCATCATTTCGATATCGAATTGCGTGCGTTGTTCCAGGCGCTGCGCCTCGACCAGCTTGTTGGCCTCGTACAAGTGCGCCAACCGCTCGCGCAGTTCGTCTTTGATCGTTTCGATGGCATCCAGAATCGTCTGCCGTGGCGTGACGTAGTGGGTCTTCGGATAAATCGTTGCGCGCGGCACTTTGCGCGACACCGCGCCGGTCAGCGGATCGAAATAGGCGATGGCCTCGATCTCGTCGTCGAACAATTCGACGCGCACGGCGTCGCGATCGGAATCCGCGGGATAGATATCGATCACCTCGCCGCGTGCCCGATAGGTACCGCGGTGCAGCTCCACATCGTTGCGCGTGTACTGCAACTCCGCCAGCCGGCGCAGAATCTGCCGTTGATCGACCTTCTCGCCGCGCACCAGATGCAACACCATGCTCAGATAACTGCGCGGATCGCCCAACCCGTAGATCGAAGACACCGTCGCGACGATGATGCTGTCGGGGCGTTCCAACAACGCCTTGGTCGCGGACAGACGCATCTGTTCGATGTGCTCGTTGATCGAGGCGTCTTTCTCGATGAAGGTGTCCGAAGACGGCACATAGGCCTCGGGCTGGTAGTAATCGTAATAAGAGACGAAATATTCAACGGCGTTGTCCGGAAAGAACTCGCGGAACTCGCCGTAGAGCTGCGCCGCCAGGGTCTTGTTCGGCGCCAGCACCAGGGCCGGACGCTGCACCGCCTGGATGACATTGGCGATGGTGAAGGTCTTGCCCGAGCCGGTCACACCCAGCAGCGTCTGATGAGCCAGGCCGTCGCCGATGCCCTCGACAAGACGGCGGATGGCCTCGGGCTGATCGCCGGCCGGCTGCATTTTGGCTTGAAGGTGGAATTTACCGCTCACGGGGGATTCTTCGGGGCGCACAGTTCCAGTATGATTGCGGCCCGTCTAAACGCCTAATTATCGGATCGATCGGGATCATTTCGTGAAAAATACGTTGTCACTCGCGGCTCGCGTCGGCCGTATCAAGCCCTCCCCCACCCTCGCCGTCACCGCCCGCGCCGCAGCGCTGCGCGCGGCCGGCCGCGACATCATCGGCCTGGGGGCGGGCGAGCCCGATTTCGATACGCCCGAGCACATCAAGGCTGCTGCGATCGCCGCCATTCAGAACGGCCAGACCAAGTACACTGCGGTCGACGGCACGCCGGCGCTCAAGGCGGCCATTATAGACAAGTTCCAGCGCGAGAACGGCTTCGGTTTCGACGCCGACCAGATCCTGGTGTCCTGCGGCGGCAAGCAGAGTTTCTACAATCTGGCGATGGCCCTGCTCGACCCGGGCGACGAGG
>JACREG010000136.1 GCA_016218375.1 Gammaproteobacteria bacterium | reverse complement strand
TGGTCGGACTGGGTGCCGCCTATTACATGGAACACCACGGCCACTACGTGACCGGCATGAACAACCAGATCGTCTGGGGCACGCCGCATGTGTTCGCCGTGTTCCTGATCGTCGCCGCGTCCGGTGCGTTGAACATCGCCTCCATCGGTTCGGTGTTCGGCAAGTCCATGTACAAACCGCTGGCCCCGCTGTCCGGTCTGTTGGCCCTTGCCCTGCTCGCCGGTGGCTTGGCTGTGCTGGTGTTGGATCTCGGTCATCCCGACCGTCTGATCGTGGCCATGACCAAGTACAACTTCAAATCCATTTTCGCCTGGAACGTACTGCTCTATACCGGCTTCATGGGCGTTGTCGTCGTCTACCTGTGGACCATGATGGAACGCAAGATGAACTGCTACACCAAACCGGCCGGCCTCTTCGCCTTCATCTGGCGTCTGGCGCTCACCACCGGTACCGGTTCCATCTTCGGTTTCCTGGTCGCCCGCGAGGCCTACGATGCCGCAATCATGGCGCCGATGTTCATCATCATGTCGTTCTCGTTCGGCTTGGCGATTTTCCTGCTGGTGCTGATGGCCGCATTCCGCTGGACCGGCCGCGACCTGGGCGATGCGGTTCTGTTCCGACTGAAAAACCTGCTGGGCGTGTTCGCCGCCGCCGTGTTGTATTTCGTGCTGGCCTTCCATCTGACCAACCTGTATGCCGCCGAGCATCACAGCGTCGAGCGCTTCATCCTGCTCGATGGCGGCATCTACACCAAACTGTTCTGGATCGGCCACGTCCTGCTGGGCAATCTGCTGCCGATCGCCATGCTGTATCACCCGACGTTGGGCAAATCGCGCACGGTCATCGGCTGGGCCTGTGCGTTGATCGTGCTCGGCGGTCTGGTGCAGATGTACGTCATCCTCATCGGTGGCCAAGCCTTCCCGCTGGAACTGTTCCCTGGCATGGACGTGACCAGCAGCTTCAACGACGGCGTGGTGAACAGCTACAGCCCGTCGCTGCCCGAAGTCCTGCTCGGCGTCGGCGGCATCGGTATCGCCCTGCTGCTGGTGACCGTCGCCGTGAAGGTGCTGCGCTTCCTGCCGGAAACCTTGGCAGACGCCGTGATGGACCCGCACGCCGCCAAGGACTGACACGCTCGCCTGCACCGGCGCAGTATGCCGCGCCGCCGATGCAATGCGACACGCTCCACCCCGATACGGCAATCCGCCTTGGATTGCCGTATCCGTTTACTACACGTAGCCTGGGTTGAGCGATAGCGAAACCCGGGTTTCACACTACGTTCAACCCAGGCTACTCAATCCCTGTTCACGCCCCATGGCGCACCTGCTGATATCCGCCGCGCATAAATCCTCCGGCAAGACCACGGTCACGCTGGGCCTGTGTGCTGCGTTGCACGCACGCGGTCTGAAGATACAACCGTTCAAGAAAGGCCCGGATTACATCGATCCGATGTGGCTCGGCCAGGCCGCCGGCAATCCCTGTCACAATTTGGATTTCTACACTATGGAGCGCGACGAGATCCGCGCCACCGTGGGTTATTTCGCGGCGCAGGCGGACTTGGCGCTGATCGAAGGCAACAAGGGTCTCTACGACGGCCTCGACCTGGACGGCAGCAACAGCAACGCCGCGCTGGCCAAACTGATTCAGGCCCCGGTGATTCTGGTGATCGACGCACGCGGCATGACCCGCGGCATCGCCCCGCTGATCCTCGGCTATCAAGCCTTCGATCCGGACATCCAGATCGCTGGCGTGATTCTCAACCGCCTCGGCGGCAGCCGCCACGAATCCAAACTGCGCGCGGTCATCGAGCACTACACCGACGTTCCGGTGATCGGCGCGGTCGCGCAAGATCCCCAGTTGGAAATCGTCGAACGCCACCTCGGTCTGATTCCCAGCAACGAACATGCGGCCGCCGTCGCGCGCATTCGGTTGATCGGCGAAACCATCGGTCGCCAAGTCGATCTCGACCGTCTCCAGGCCATCGCCGCCACTGCGCCCACACTACCGGCCACGCCGCCGTTCGGCGCGCCCGCCCACACGCCCGCCCACACACCCACGCAGGTGCGCATCGGCATCGCCCGCGACGAGGCATTCGGCTTTTACTATCCGGACGATCTTGCCGCGCTGGCCCGCGCCGGCGCCGAGCTGGTGCCCATCGACACCCTGAGCGACGCGCACTTGCCGACCATCGACGGCCTGTTCATCGGCGGCGGCTTTCCTGAAAGCTGCATGGAAAGGCTCGCGGCGAATGCCTCGCTACGCGCGGATATTCGTCAGGCCATCGACAACGGTCTGCCGACCTATGCCGAATGCGGAGGCCTGATGTATCTGGCGCGCAGCCTCACCTGGAACGAACGCCACGCCGAAATGGTCGGTATCATCCCCGGCGATATCGTTATGCACGAGCGTCCGCAGGGCCGCGGCTATGTGCGCCTGGAAGAAACCGCGGACATGCCCTGGCCCGCGACGGCCGACAACGGTGCGGAAGTCGCCGCGCACGAATTCCATTATTCCGGCCTGACGGCACTTGCACCCAGCGCGCGCTTCGCCTTCAGAGTGCTGCGCGGCACCGGCATCGACGGCCAGCACGACGGTTATGTCTACAAAAACCTGCTGGCCTGTTACACCCACCAACGCGACACTCAACGCCATCGTTGGGCGCAACGCTTCGTCGCCTTCGTGCGCAGCCGCACCGATAGCGCCGCGCATAACCAGGCCTGAACATCGCCATCTCCAGACCGACAGCCCCAGGAGCCAGACCGCATGATTACCATCACCCCCGCCGCCGCCGCGCAAATCCAGACCGCCGCTCTTCAAGGCGGTACACAGGGCATGGCCTTGCGCATCGCCGCTAAACGCGATGCGGAGGGCGCCATTCAATACGCCATGGGTTTTGACGATGCCAGTCACCGCGAAGACACCCGCTTCGACAGCGCCGGGATCGAGTTAGTCGTAGCCGCCACCAGCACCATGCTGCTGGAAGGCACCACACTCGACTATGTCGAACTCGAACCCGGCCACTTCGATTTCATTTTCATGAACCCGAACGACCCCAATTACCGCCCGCCGCAGGAAGCCTGAGAACCCTCTCCCGTAGGGCGCATTACGCTGCGCTATGCACCCTACGTCCCTAGTCGGCATGCTCCGACGGTGGTGTTAATCGCGCCGCCTCCGAGCTGCGCTAGTCGGCTCTTCGATTAACACCACCGTCGGAGCGCGGAGTATTCAGGTGTAAGTCCACTCTTTCCGGCTGCTGGCGGGTCGATCCCTGTAAGCCGACTAGCGCAGCTCGGAGGCGGAAGGGATCGACCCGCCAGCAGCCCAGCACGCCACATAAGGATTGGCAGGGAAAACATCCGGCGCAATTCGCTTTGCTCATTGCGCCCTACGCAGGCCCTGCGCATATCCCTGGGTCGCGCGTCATTTCACCAGTCGTCGTGGGTGATGAGCGGCCACCCCAATGATGCTATAGTTCCGGCCGGTATCCGCAACGCGCTTCGAAGGTAAATCGCGCACTATGACAACGGTTCCCGGCCACGATCGGTTCAGTCAGACATCGGCAGCATCCCCGCGCCGACCTCTGTCCGCGCGCGACAAACGCACGCAGCGGCAACCCATTCAGGGCTGCAAGTGCATCTATATCGCCATGTCCGGACTCGCCGGTACGATACTGGCGTTGGCCCTGCTCCCGCACTTCGATCTGCACGCCACCACCGCTTTTATCCTGCGTGGATTCTTGCTGGCCTTGGGGCTGGCTTTCCTCGGCGGCCTGTATAACGTCATCAAACAGCAACTGTTGCAGCCGCTGGGTCAGTTGCGCCAATGGGCCGATCATATCGGTGCCGGCGAACTGGCCGCGCGCATCCCCGTCCCCGCGCACGGCGACTTCCAGAATCTCGCCGTCGACATCAACGCGATCGGCGACACATTGCAGGGCCTGTCGTTGGACATGGAGGCGCAGGTCCGTCAGCAGACCGCACACATCAAACACAAGTCGCGCTCGCTGGAAATCCTCTACGACGTCGCCGCCAGCATCAACAGTTCGCGCGATCTCGACGATTTGCTCACGCGCTTCCTGCATACCTTGAAGGAAGTCGTGCATGCCCGCGCCGCCACCGTGCGCCTGCTCACCAACGACAATCGCATGCGCCTGGTCGCCAGCGTCGGGCTGAGCGATGAAGTTGTCAGCCGCGAACAGTTCATGCCGGCGCAGCAATGTCTATGCGGGCATGCGGCCACCGGCGGCGTCATCCTCAGCGACGAGAACGTGCACAAATGCGATCGTCTGGTCGGTACGCCGTTCTTCAACCAGGACGATGTGGAAATGATCGCGGTGCCGCTGCAATACCGCGGCCGCACCCTGGGCGTGTACAACTTGTTCGTCGATCACGCCAACCGTCTCGATGCCGACTACGACAGCGAACTGCTGGTCAGCATCGGCCGGCATCTGGGCATGGCCATCGAGAAATCCAGCGTCGACGAAGAAGCCAACCGGCTGACCATCATCGAGGAACGCACACGCATCGCCCATGAACTGCACGACTCGTTGGCGCAGACCTTGGCGAGTTTGCGCTTCCAGGTGCGCGTGCTGGACGAGACCTTGCATAGCGGCGACGAGTCGGCGTTGTGGGCCGAACTCGAACGCATCGAAAACAGCCTGGACGAGGCCTATACCGAATTGCGCGGCCTGATCGATCACTTCCGCGCACCGATCGATCGCCGCGGACTCATGCCGGCCATCGAGAAAGTCGTCGAACGCTTCCGCAACGAATCCAAGATCCAGATCTTCCTGCAGAAGGAATGGGGCGGACCGGCACTGCCGGAAGACATGGAAATCCAGGTGCTGCGCATCGTCCAGGAGGCCCTGTGCAATGTGCGCAAACACAGCAAGGCGCACACCGTGCGCGTGCTGCTGCGCGGCCAGGACGACGGCCATTATCGCGTGCTGGTCGAAGACGACGGCACCGGCATGGAACCGCTGACCACCGACGGCGCGCCCGGCGAACATGTCGGTCTGTCGATCATGGAAGAACGCGCACGGCGTCTCGGCGGCAAAATCCGCTTCGAGAGCGAACCTGGCGAAGGCACACGCATCCAACTCACCTTCTCGGCCCCAGTCAAAGCGATGAAAGCCCACGTCGGCGAAACCCCTCTGCCCATGCCGACCGTCGGCACATCGAACTCATGAGCCTGCGTATTCTGATTATCGACGATCACACCCTGTTCCGCGTCGGCCTGCAGGGCCTGCTGGAACACCGCGGCATCGAAGTCGTCGCCGCCGTCGGCGACGGTCAGGAAGGTCTGGCACTCGCCGAACAACTGCGCCCGGATGTGGTGCTGTTGGACATGCGCATGCCTGGCCTGGACGGTCTCGGCGTGCTGCGGCATCTGCGCCAGAGCGGCCTGCGCATGCCGATTGCCATGCTCACCACCAGCAGCAACGAACAGGATCTGGTCGAGGCCCTGCGCAGCGGCGCACAAGGTTATCTCATCAAGGACATGGAGCCCGACGATCTGGTGCTGGCGTTGCGCGACATCATCGCCGGCAAAACCGTGGTCGCCCCCGATCTTGCCCCGGTGCTCGCCAAGGTCGTCCAAGGTGAGAGCGTCACCGCGCGCGATCCCAGTCCGTTCTCGGAACTTACGCCGCGCGAAAGCGAGATTCTGGTACTGCTCGCCGAGGGTCAGAGCAACAAGGCCATCGCGCGCAATCTCGGCATTTCGGACGGCACGGTCAAACTGCATGTGAAAGCCATCTTGCGCAAACTCGGCGTGCATTCGCGCGTCGAGGCCGCGGTGATCGCCGTCGAACAAGGCATGCGCGCCGCCAACCGCACAGAAGGCACACGCGGCTTAGAATAAATACGGAGTGATTTTGCGATGAAACGCTTCGCCGACCTGATCGCCGAATGTCTGCCGCATATCAAGGAACTGTTTCCCTGGGATCTGGACAAACTCCGCCAGGAACAGCCCGACGTATTGCTGGTGGATACCCGCGAACCCTACGAATTTCAGGCCGCGCGCATCGAAGGTTCCATCAATGTCCCGCGCGGCATCCTGGAAACCGCCTGCGAATACGGCTACGAGGAAACCCTGCCGGAATTGGTCGAGGCGCGCGAACGCCCAGTGGTGGTGATCTGCCGCTCCGGTAACCGCAGCGCCCTGGTCGCCTGGGTCATGCAGCAGATGGGTTATCGCGATGTGTACTCGCTGAAGACCGGCCTGCGCGGCTGGAACGATTTCGAACTGCCGCTGGTGAAAGACGTCGGCGAACCGCTCGACATGGACAACGCCGACGACTATTTCACGCCCCGCCTCAGACCCGAGCAGATGCCGCCGAAGGGATAGGCCGGCTGCTCTTCAGTCGTAGCGCTTATGCTGACTGCGGCGCGTGCCGGCCTTTTGCACGATGACACCGGCGATGACCTTGAGGTTGGGTATCTCGACGATGTCGTAGCTGGAGCGCATGGGTTTGAGGTAGAGGCGATCTTCCTGCACCAGCAATTGGCGGAAGATGTGTTCGCCGTTCACCTCGGCCAACACGAAGCAGCCGTTTTGAATCACGCCGGCGGGATCGATCACGATGATGCAACCGTGTTCGAATTCCGGTTCCATGCTGTCGCCGAGCACTTGCAGCGCGAAGGGTTCGTCGGAGGCGCAGCCGCCGCCATCGATTGTGAAGTGTTCCACGTCCATCTCGACCTCCACCATCAGGTGTAGCGTTTCGCCGCCGTACTGAATTCGGTTTCGTAGACATGCTCGGCGGGTTGGAACCAATCGAGCTTGTCGTGCAATTTCACCACCTCGCCGATGATGGTCAGCGTCGGCGCGCGCACGCCCGATTCGGCGACCAAGGCCGGCAGGCTTGCCACCGTACCGATGTGCACGCGTTGATTGCGCGTGGTGCCCTGCTCCACCAACGCGGCCGGCATGTCCGGCGCCATGCCGTGGGCAATGAGTTGTTGGCAAATCACGTCGATACCGGTCAGCCCCATATAGAACACCACGGTCTGACGCGGCTGCACCAACTGAATCCAATTGAGATCCAGGCTGCCTTCTTTGAGATGGCCGGTGACGAAGGTGCAGGACTGGGCGTAATCGCGATGGGTCAGCGGGATACCCGAATAGGATGCGCAACCGGCCGCGGCCGTGATGCCCGGCACCACTTGGAAGGGAATGCCTTCCTGGGCCAGGGTCTCGATCTCCTCGCCGCCACGGCCGAAGATGAACGGGTCGCCGCCCTTGAGGCGCAACACGCGCTTACCCTGGCGTGCCAGATCGACGAGCAATTGATTGATACCTTCCTGCGGCACGGCGTGGTTGTTCTTTTCCTTGCCGACGTAGAAGCGTTCCGCATCACGGCGCGCCAGGTCCAGGATCGGCGCCGAGACCAACCGATCATAGACCAGTACATCGGCCTGCTGCATAAGGCGCACGGCACGGAAGGTCAGGAGATCGGGATCGCCCGGACCGGCACCGACCAGATACACCTCGCCGACCCCTTCCTTGGCCGTGCCCTTGGCCAGGGCCTGTTCGATATGGCGGCGGGCATCGGCCTCGCGACCGGAAAACACCAGTTCGGTAATGGGGCCTTCCAATACCTCTTCCCAGAAGCGCCGGCGCGTGTCGGTCTCGCTGAAACGCTGTTTGGCCAGCTCACGATATTCTTCAATCATGGCTGCTAAGCGACCGTAAGCAGAGGGAATCAAGGTTTCAAGACGGGTGCGCAACTGGCGCGCCAGCACCGGCGAGGCGCCGCCCGTGCTCACCGCCACCAGAACCGGCGAACGGTCCAGGATCGAGGGCACGATGAAACTGCACAGTTCTGGGTTATCCACCACGTTGACCGGTATGGAACGCGCCTGCGCCAGCCGCGAGACCTCGGCGTTGACCTCGATCACATCGGTCGCGCCGATGGCCACGCGCATGCCGTCGAGATCGCTCGCCGCGAAACGGTGGGCACGGTGGACAATCGCGCCCGAGCTGGCCAACTCGGCCAGTTCGGAGCTCAGCTCCGGCGCCACCACCGTCACGTGGCCACCGGCCTTGCGCAACAGGTTGACGCGGCGGGCCGCGACGGTGCCGCCACCGACCACCAGGCAGGGCTGGCCGTCGAGCTTGATAAATACGGGTAGGAACTCCATGGGAATCAACGCAGAATCCGACAAAGCGCGTACTGCACCATAGGACAGATGGGATGAGAATATCCTATCCGTGGTAGAGAGGCATCATGCCAGACCTCAACAGGCACATTCAACCTGTTGAGCCGGCAGGCTATTGAGAACGGTTATGAGGCTAACGCAACGGCTTGGAGATACTGCCCATCAAACGCAGATCCTGCTCGCCGCCGAACATTTGTCCGCCGCCGTCGATCACACGCAGACCCAGACCGTAGCCGCCCAGTGTAGTGCTGGCACCCAAGCTCAGGCTGGGTATGTTGTCTTCGTTCGCGAGGTAGGTCTGATCGTATTGGCCGAGCCGCAGAGACAACGACAGTTTATCGCTCACCGGTTGCTGCCAGCCGGCCTCATAGTAAACCGCGGATGGTTCGCGGTCGGAGGATTCGGGCAGATACCAGACCTTGGTATCCAGCGCGCCATAACGCATCCCCAGGAAATAATCGCGGTAGTTGATCGTGCTGCCGCCGGCATCTTCAGTCCCATGCGCCGCCGACAATCCCGCATCCAGGCTCAGACCGCTCACGAAGCGATGCTCGATGCCGGTGGCGAAATCCAATTTGGGTGCATTCGTTTCCCAGGACCAGCTCGCGGGCGGCCGCAGCAACGAAGGCCCAACGGCGGCGGTACTCTCCGGACTCCCGGCGGCCGTCGCCCAGAACTTCACACCGCCCAGCGTGGCCTCCTCGGCCGGCGCCGACACCGAGACGAAACACGCGCTCAACAAGCAGCCGCCGATCAACGCGGCGCGCATAGATGGGCGGGGTCTATTCTGAGTTGTGTGCATGAGGCGACTCCTTTGGGTTCATCCCGGTACGCGTCCCCCGGGTATTAGAGTGTCATTGAGACTATAACCACGCTCTATCGGATTCAGTCCAGTCGATCACAAAATCGTCGGGGCCACGTCCTTTGACGACCTTCACCCGGCCTGGAACTCAGCCGGATACTCGATCAAATACTTGCTCACGATTTCACCCATATCCCGCGACAGCGCAGGTTTATCCCGCAACGCCAACAAGGCCTCGCGCATTGCCGACCGGTACGGCTCGGTATAGCGCCGCCAGTCGTTGAACACCCCCGCCAGGCGGGCCGCGACTTGCGGATTGATGTCATCGAGCTGGGCGAGCTGCTCGCGCATGAACCGATAACCTGCACCATCCGTGCCATGAAAGCACGCCGGGTTGCCCTGGCCGAAACTACGCAGCAGTGCGTACACCTTGTTCGGATTCTTCAGGCTGAACGCCGGGTGTGCGCTCAGCACCTGTACGCGCGCCAGCGTATCCGCACGCCGCGAGGTGGCCTGTACCGCGAGCCATTTATCGGTCACCAGCGGGTCCGCCTGCCAGCGCGTATAGAACGCCCCCAGACATTCGTCGGCCACTGCATCCTCGCGCTGCGCCAGCGTATTCAAGGCGGCCAGCGAATCGGTCATATTCCGTGCTTCCCGGAACTGTTCCAAACCCAGCTCCAGCGTAGCGCGATCGTCGTCCAATTCCATGAGATAGCTCAGGCAAAGATTACGCAGGCTGCGCCGGCCTATCGATTGAGCATTGAGCATGTAAGCATGGCGGTCATCAAGGCGTTGGTAATAGGCCAGCCAGTCGTCGCGCAGTTCGCATGCCAGAGCGTGCCGCAGGAACTGCCGCGCGGCATGCAGGGCTTGAGGATCGACCTCGTGCATGAACTCCGCCAGATAGGTTTCGCTGGGCAAACTCAACGCCAGCGCCTTGAAGGCGGCATCCACGTCCTGCGCTGTCAGAACAGCGCGTACGGCCGCAACGAAGTCCCCCGGCACACAGAGTGCCTCACCCGCCCGCCAAGCCTGAGTCAGCGCCAGGAGCAGCCGTACAGACAGTTGTTGACCCGCCTCCCAGCGGCAAAAGGGATCGCGATCCTGGGCGAGCAGGAAGCTCAGTTCCTCGTCGGCGTAATCGACGTCGAGGCGGATCGGCGCCGAGAAGCCGCGCAGCAGCGAAGGCACCGGCTCGCGGTCGATGTCCTGGAAGACAAACGTGTCCTGCGCTTGGCACAGTTGCAACAATCGAGTGCCGGGCTGCGCCACGCGTTCGCCATACAAACGCAGCGGCACTTCCTGGCCGTCACGGCCGAGCAGTGCCAGCGCCACGGGGATATGGAACGGCAGCTTATCCGGCTGGCCCGGCGTGGCCGGACATTGCTGCGTGAACGTCAGCGCATAGGTGCGTGCCGCCGGATCGTAATGCCGCTCCACCTGTACCGTCGGTGTGCCCGCCTGGGTGTACCAATGCCGAAACTGCTGCAATTGAACACCGTTGGCGTCTTCGATGGCCCGCAGGAAATCCTCGGTGGTCACGGCCTGACCGTCATGGCGCTGGAAATACAAGTCGGTGCCGCGACGGAACCCATCCGCACCGACCAACGTACGTAGCATACGCACGACTTCGGCGCCTTTGTTGTACACCGTCGCCGTGTAGAAATTATTGATCTCGACATAGCTGTCCGGGCGCACCGGATGGGCCATGGGACCGGCGTCCTCGCGGAACTGATGCGTGCGCAGTTGATTCACATCCTGAATGCGCTGTACCGCGCGCGACCCCATGTCGGCGGAGAACTCCTGATCGCGGAACACCGTGAAGCCTTCCTTGAGACTGAGCTGAAACCAGTCGCGACAGGTGACGCGATTGCCCGACCAGTTGTGAAAATATTCGTGGCCGATGATGCCTTCGATGTTTTGATAATCCTGGTCGGTCGCCGTATCCGGGCTTGCCAGTACGAATTTGGAATTGAAAATGTTGAGGCCTTTGTTCTCCATCGCGCCCATATTGAAATCGTCGACGGCGACGATCATGAAACGGTCGAGATCGTATTCCCGACCGTAGACTTCTTCATCCCAGCGCATGGCCTTTTTCAGCGACTGCATGGCGTGCCCGCACTTATCCAGGTTGTGCGACTGGACATAGATGAACAACTGCACTGTACGCCCCGATACGGTGACGAAGGTATCCTCGATGCAGGCCAGCGTACCGGCCACCAGCGCGAACAGATAACTCGGCTTGGGAAACGGATCGTCCCAACGCGCCCAATGCCGGCCGTCCTCGCTCTCCCCGTGCGCGACCCGATTGCCGTTCGACAACAGCACGGGATAGCGCACGCGATCGGCATGAATCGTCGTGCTGTAGCAGGCCATGACATCGGGACGGTCGAGGAAATAGGTGATACGGCGGAAACCCTCGGCCTCGCACTGGGTGCAAAAATTGCCGCTGGATTTATACAGACCCGACAACTCGGTGTTGTCTTGCGGACGGATGCGCGTGACGACGCGCAGCTCGCAACGTTCCGGCATTTCGGTGATGCGCAGTTCCCGGTCGGTCACTTGGTATTTATCCGGCGAGAGTGTCTGGCCATCCAATTCCAGCGCCAGCAACTCCAAACGCTCGCCCTGCAACACCAAGGGCTCATCGGCCGCTGCACCGGCGCCGCGGCGCAGGGACAACCGGGCATCGACCCGGGTTTCCTCCTCGCCCAGATCGAAGTCCAACGCCACCTGTTCGATCAGATAGGCGGGAGGCCGGTAATCGCACAGATACACCGTGCCCTGAGCAGGTTTTGCGGATTCGGGATGCATATCGGGCCGGCCTGGGTAAGGAACCGGGATTATAACGAAACCCGAACCGGCGCCTATGCTTAAAGCACCCCGCGGATACGTCGATACCCTGGACAAGCACCACACCCCAAGGAAATACCATGAGCGAACTGCAAGCCGTTGCCGAACAGGTCAAACCGGCCCCGTTGAAGGCCTCCGATCTGTTCGTGCGCTGCCTGGAGGCCGAGGGCGTCACGCACATTTTCGGCGTGCCCGGCGAGGAAAACGCCGATCTGATGATGTCGCTGATGGACAGCAACATCCAGTTCGTTCTGTGCCGCCACGAACAGGCCGCGGCCTTCATCGCCGACGTCTACGGCCGGCTGACCGGCAAGGCCGGCGTGTGCCTGGCCACGCTCGGCCCTGGCGCCACCAATCTGGTCACCGGTCTGGCCGACGCCAACATGGACCGTGCCCCGGTGGTCGCCATCATCGGCCAGGGTTCGACCAAACGGCTGCACAAGGAAAGCCACCAGAACATGGACGCCATCGCCATGGTCAAGCCCATCACCAAATGGGCGCAATCCATCGTCGACGAGGAGACCATTCCTGAAGTGGTGCGCAAGGCGTTCAAACTCGCCGAGGCGGAGAAGCCTGGCGTGTGCGTGATCGAGTTGCCCGAAGATGTCGCCAAGCAACAGGTCACCGGCCGGCCGATGAACGTGTACAAAACACGCCGCCCCGCCGCCGATCACAAGGCCATCGCGCAAGCGGTCAATGTCATCACCCACGCCAAGCGCCCGATCATCCTGGCCGGCAACGGTGCGGTGCGCAAACGCGCCGCGAAGCAACTGCGCCGCTTGGCGCACAAAATCGGTATTCCGGTGGTGAACACCTTCATGGGCAAGGGCTCGGTCCCCATGGACGACAAACACTGCCTATTCACCATGGGTCTGCAAAGCAAGGATCACATCAATCACGCGCTGGACAATTGCGACGTGGTCATCACCGTCGGTTATGACCTGGTCGAATACAGCCCCTCGTTCTGGAACGCAAACCAGGACAAGGCCATCGTCCACATCGACTTTCAACCGGCCGAAGTGGACATTCATTACACCGTCGCCGTGGACGTGGTCGGCGACATCGCCGACGCGTTGTGGCAGATCAACATGGAGTTGGAACGCAATCACGCCGGTGATTTGCCGTTGTTCGACATCGACCGCTGGTTGAAACTGCGCCAGACCATCCTCGACGATTTCGGTCAGGAAAAAGACGACGGCAGCTTCCCGATGAAACCGCAGAAGATCCTCTGGGACGTGCGCGAATTTCTCGGCCCGGAGGATTACCTGTTATCGGATGTCGGCGCGCACAAGATGTGGATCTCGCGTTATTACCAATGTCTGGCGCCGAACACCTGCCTGATCTCCAATGGCTTCTGTTCCATGGGCTTCGCCCTGCCCGGCGCCATCGGCGCCAAACTCGCCTGTCCGGAGAAAAAGGTGCTGGCGATTTGCGGCGACGCCGGCTTCATGATGAACGTGCAGGATCTGGAAACGGCCGTGCGCCTGAAGCTCAACGTCGTCTACATGGTCTGGGACGACGGCGAATACGGCCTTATCAAATGGAAACAGCAGAACCACTTCGGCGGTCGCCATTGCAAACTCGATTTCGGCAACCCGGATTGGGAACTGCTGGCGCGCGCCTTCGGCATGTGGGGCAAGACGCTCAAGCATCCCGAGGAACTGCGCCCGGCGCTGGAAGAAGCCTTCCGTCAACCCGGCCCGGCGATCATCAGCGTGCCGGTCGACTACCGCGAGAACGTCAAGCTCACCGAACGGCTGGGTAAGATCGTCTGTACCTTGTGATCGCTCGGCGTGGGTGGGTGTCGGGTGGCAACCACCAAGACTCGCCGTGCATACATCCCTGTAGGCTCGACGGCCGCATCCCTGCGGCCGACGGTCTTGACGGTTTCCACCCGACACCCGGTTGTGAAGTCGGAGTGTGCCCGTGCCGGGCGCACATAAAAAACCCTCCCCCAAAACGGGGGAGGGAATGCTACACCCCTCGAAAAACGCGTTGCTGTTGTCGCTTAACCGTCGATACAGCCCTGTGGTTCCGGCAGGCCCGCGATACGCGAACCCTGCCGTGACGGTCCCTTCGGGAACAGGTGGTAGAGATGCTCGCGGCTGGCACGTTCGGCACCCACCTCTTCCGCCATGTGTTTCATGAGAATTTTCACCATCGGCGTCACGCCGTATTCGAAATAGAAGGCGCGCAGGAAATTCAGCACCTCCCAGTGATCCGCGCTGAGGGTAATGCCTTCCTGGCTGGCCATGAACTCGGCGAGTTGCGGATTCCAGCGATGCAGGTCGATCAGATTACCGATCTGGGTCACTTTGTAGGTCTCGCCGTTAAATTGGAACTCGCCGGTGAAGTGCTGCCGCGCGGGCGCTGTCACCACCGGTTTGGCGGGGACCGGCGCAGTGGCGCGTTCCAGTTCGG
The DNA here is from genome assembly GCA_016218375.1 of Gammaproteobacteria bacterium. Taxonomy (GTDB): domain Bacteria; phylum Pseudomonadota; class Gammaproteobacteria; order Thiohalobacterales; family Thiohalobacteraceae; genus JAHJQQ01. The sequence goes on along the minus strand of JACREG010000136.1, from coordinate 17,518 downwards.
CGTCCAGCATCGGTTGCGGTACGCCGGCGAGCCGCGAGCCCTGGAGCAGCACGCCGCCGGGGAACAGTTCGTCGAGCGCGGCATCGCTGGTTAGTGCCGCGTGTCCCGCCTCTTTGAGCGCGCGCTTGAGCAGCTTCTTGACCGGCGAGACGTTGTAGGCCGCATAGTAATCGCGCAAGGCGTTCAACACTTTCCAGTGCTGCACCAGCAGCGTCAACCCTTCCTTGGCCGCCAACGCAGTGGCGACCTCGGGCGTCCATTCGCCAAGATTGTAGAGACGTCCGTCCGGACGCAGCGCGATCTGCCGACCGCCCACATCGAGGCAGTGGGCATTCGAAAAAGAAACGATTTGCGAGGAATTTTGTGCCATGTGAGTCACCCTGTTTTAAGTCCTTGAGGACGCTCTGGCGGGACCGTTTCGAGGGGATCTACCGTCAGCACCCAACCGCTATTGCACCGGGGCGCCGGCTATCCGCTGTACGCGGCAAATCCAGCACCGTTCGTTATGCTGGGTAGCGGATCGGACGGGGGGAACTTGAGGTCGGAAACACGTGAAAATAACCGAGTCGATTATGTCTTGATCTATGTCCCGATCGACCTGGACAGCGTCCATGCCGCGACGGTTGGCGGAGACCGAAAACCCTCGGCAACAGGGCGGAAAGCTTCGGTATACTGGACGCCCAATTTCAATACATCGATGGATGACCGTGAAACCCCAGTTCAGCTCTCAGCCCGGCGCCCACGAGCGCCAACTCATCCGCTGCGCGGACAATCCCCTGTTCCCTGCGCAACGCCGCCACGTAATCCAGATCGAAGTCACTCAGGCCCAGCGCCATGACGCGGAGGAAGCCCAGGCGTTCCAGACCGACTTCCGCACCCTGCTCCAGCGCGCCATCGAACTCGACCCACAGGCCGACAGCGACGTCATCCTCAAACTCAAGGAAGACATCGACCACACCTATGAACGCTGCTGCGGTCTGGGCGGCGATCGGCAGGAAATCAAAACCGCCTTGCGTAAACTCCTGGAACACGTCATGCGGGCAGTCTGGCACGGCGCGGCCAACGATCCGGCAGCACAGGCTAATCTGCGCGAGGAAGAACTGGCGCGCGAGGCGCATTTCCAATTGTTGGAACTGCCGTTCATCGCGGATCTCATCCGCCCGGACTCGCCCATCGGACCCGATGAACTGATTCCCAGCCTGCTGAGCGAATCCGCCGAAAGCGTGGCCGCCGCCCTGGAACTCTTCGATGCCGATCACTTGATCGTGCTGTGCCGGGATGCCCGCGCATTACTCGAAGCGCTTCCACAAGCGCCAGCCGAGTTAGCCACCGCCTGGGCGCGTCTGGCGCAATTGGAAGCGCGTCAACACGCGGGCTCCAGGCTTACACCCGATTAAGTCGTTACCTGCCTTGCGCCTACCGGATTATTGGGCTAACGTGCCGTCCCTGCCTTGCATCCTAGTGTCCGAATCCGTTCCGACCACGAACCGACCGCCCCTATGACCGAGCCGTTGCCACGCACCACCACGCAGCGCCGCGCCCACGACATCCCGCGCGCTGGCGAACGGCGCTCGCATCCGGATCGACGCGCACATCCGCACGATGGTTTTCAGGCACGCGCCCCGGGCTGGCCGGAGCAGATGATTCAATTCCTGACCCGCTATCTGTTCGTCGCGCTGGGCATACTGTTCTTCAATTTCACTCAGGGCATCGACCCTGTGTGGATGACGCGCCTGCAATTGAACACCGCCTATGCGGTGTATTTCGTTATCAACAGCACGTTGTTCTGGCATGCCAGCCGGCAGCATATCTCGCCACGACGTTATCGCATCGCCATGTGGGTGGACATCGCCATCACGGCGATCTCCGTGCTCAACGACCCCTACGCCATCCCACCCTCGCTGCTGGTGTTCATCATGGTGGTGCTCGGCAACGGCATGCGTTACGGCATGCGTCTGTTCCGCGAGGCACTGATCGGCTGTTTCGCCGCCGCCATGCTGGTGCTGAGCCTGCGCTATGCCAGCGACAGCACCAGTATTTCGCCGGGCCTGGTGTTCCTGAACCTGTTCGGCGGCATCATCCTGGTCTATGCCTACATCCTGATGGGACGCATCGAACATTCGCGCACGCAACTGGAACAGCGCAGCCGCATCGACACCCTGACCGGTCTGCTGAACCGTCGCGGTCTGCTGGAAACCGCCGATTACCTGTTCGGTCAATTGCAACGCGACCGGGATCGTTTGGTCGTGATGTTCGCCGACCTCGATAAGTTCAAGCTCATCAACGACACCCACGGTCATGCCACGGGCGACGAGGTGCTCAAGCGCTTCGCGCGCATCTTGCGCGGCACACTCCGCAACAGCGATATCGCCGCACGCATGGGCGGCGACGAATTCGTCCTCATCCTAAACGATACCGACGCCGAACAAGCGGAAGGCGTTGCCCAGCGCATCCAGCAACAGGTCGCCGAATGTGCCGCCGCCCATCGACTGGAGTGCAGCGTCACCATCGGTCTCGGCGAAGCACCGACCCACGGCAACACACTCGCCGATCTGCTCGCGCAGGTCGACCGCGCGCTCTACCATGCCAAGGCACGTCAGGGTGGCGGCGGCATTATGCGCGCCTGCAAAATGAGTCCGCTCTGAACCGCGCTGGGTCGGGCGTCATGTCCTTCGAACTGCTGCTGCTACGCCACGCGAAATCCGATTGGGATCAATCTTGCGACGATTTCGATCGCCCCTTGAACGCACGCGGCCGACACGACGCTCCGCGTATCGGGCGTTGGTTGCGTGAACACGATATGCTGCCTGATCGCGTGCTCAGTTCGCCGGCACACCGCGCAGCCCAGACCGCGCAAGCCGTCTGCGCGCAATTGGGTTATCCGGCAGAACGCATCGTTTGGGACAAACGCTTGTACCTGGCCGCGCTCGAAACCTTGCTGGATATACTCGCCGAACAAACCGACCACCCGCAACGCCTGCTGCTGATCGGCCACAATCCCGGCCTGGAAGATCTTCTGGAATACCTCGTGCAAACGCCGCCCCGGCAGCACAACGGCAAGTTGCTCACGACCGCGACACTGGCACATGTGCAAATGGACACATCACATCCCACCCGACACAGCGCCCACCTGTGTCAGCTCGTCCGTCCGCGGGATATGTCGAAGGAATAACTGGCAGACATGGCTGCACACAGCATTCGTTTTCGCTTGGCCATCCCCGCCGACGACTACCTCGCTTATTACAAAGGCCAAATCCGCGATGTCGTCGTGCGCGCCGAAGACGGGCGCCGTATCCAGTTCCCTGCTAATGCACTGCAAAGCGTTATCAGCCATCAAGGCATTTATGGGTTGTTCGAACTGCGCTTCGATGCCAATCATAAATTGCTGGGGCTGTATCGGATCGGCGATTAGGCGTTTTTGTATGCCCTACGCCGGGCCGATGTTCATGCCGATGGGCAAACGCGCCACCGCGCTGCGATTCTCGGCGACTTCGTGCGGCAAATCCGGGGGAGACAACGCCAGATGTCCTTCCTGCGGCGCGATACGCATGGACCCGCTTGGCGGATACAGCACGTCATAAACCTTATACATGGGCACTTCCACCTGAGCCCGCCTATAGCGCCCCTCATTCGCAGGCGAAAATGTGGAAAAATCCACCTGTCCGGACATCTTAGGCTGCATGGAAAACTTTACACACCCGATAAGCACGCTTTGGAAATAATAATTTTATGTAGGTATGTGTCTTACATGACAATTTACCTAATAACCCACAACCTGAGAAGCCTTTATCCGTGTCGGCATGCTTTACAATCACCCCGCCACCACCACCATACAAACACGCCACTAACTGTTTTTATTATATTTTTAATATTTGGACTTAATCTTGCACGCAAATTACAAGAAACTTGTGTCCCGAGGTTCACGAGTCAACAAGTTAAGCAGTCCATAAGGCTGTACATAAAGAAATTTAAGAACCGTCAGGAGGAGAAGACCCATGCCAAGTGCCAATATCGGCGCAGTAGGACGGCGTGCGTGTGTAGCCGCTGCACTCGCGCTCTCTATCAGCAGCATCCCCGCCCATGCCGTCACAGTCGATGGTAACCTTACCGACCTAATTGCCGCGGTGGGCTCCAACCCCTTTAACACCGCCAGTGCAACGGATCCGTTGGGCAGCGCAGATTCTCCGACGACGGAAAGCAATAACGGTTTCGACATTCACAATGTCTACGCCTTCTACGATCGTCCAGCGGATGTGCTCTATCTTGGCCTGAGTGTATACGGCACGGTTGGCAATTCCTCCGCGGTTGGTGCCTCGGGAACCACCGAAGGTTTCGCCAACGCAGGCACAGGCAGCAACAGCCGCACCGTCTTCGACGCCAACGAAACCTACGGCATTCAGCTTTATCTCGGCACCTCAACCTCAGATCCCCAACTATTGCTATACAACGTTGTAGGTCTTAACAATGGTTCTGATACCGTTGGCGCAATCAACAATCCGTGGTCTCTCTCCATCACCCGCTCGGTTAGCGAAGCTAACAATGGTGTCGAATTCAGCATCTCCGGATTGTATGCCTCGGGTGCATTACCGCCAAACATCAGCTATGCCACTCCGGCCGATTTGCTAATCCGCTTTAGCGCCGGTTCCGCTGATACGACCGGGACAACGACAGCCGCCGAGGATTACAACCTCCTGCAGATGCAGGTCGTGCCTGTTCCGGCAGCGGCTTGGTTGTTCGGCAGCGGCTTGGCTGGACTGTGTGCAGCCGCGCGTAATCGCCGGAAAACGGCGTAACAATAAATTCGGAGGCATTACAACAATGAATAACGACACCATCAAGACTCGTATATCGCAGGGTATCCTCGCCGCGATCTGTGGCGTTGCCGCAGTTTCAGCCAACGCCGCTGGCAACACGTTTCAAACGCTCGACCCTCAAGAGATCATCGACTTCAACAGCGGTTATGACATTTCACGCGTGGAATACACGCTCATCGACAGCGAGACCTTGCAGATCGATTTGATTCCTTATGGTGTACCTGGCGATGCAGATGGCGACGGCGATCCCGACGCAAGTTCCAATCCCGCCATCGCCGACAGTCCCGGTGTCAGCGGCCTGGAAACGATCTACCTAGGTATGATCTGCAACTATACGGGCGGCCCCTGCGTACCTAATCTGGATGTCAGCTATTACGACAACACACTTACTGCCATAGCGACCTCGGGCGCCGACGTTTCGGCAAACCTGACCTTTCAACTCATCGATGCCATCGACAATGATGGCACGCTGGACACCTATCGACTGACGATCAACAACCTGTCTACAGTCCGAACCGCAGTACTAGGCTTTGTACCGGCTGTTGTGAATTTTGGTTCGTTCACCTTCTCGGCGCATTTCGACGACTCCCAACCAGACGACATGGTGCCGGATGCGGATGCCACCACAGGCGAGCCCGTCTGTGAAACCATAAGCCTGGTTCCGCCAGACGCGGTTGCACCGGGGACTGGAACCATCGGTTATTGGAAGAACCATCCCAATGATTGGCCGACGAACTGCGACTTGACCTTGCCGGGCTCGATCAACGATCCGAACGCCTTCGCGATGAAGGTGCTGGAATCGCCTGTACGCGGCGACAAGACTGTGGCCCTGGCCAAGCAGTTGGTTGCCGCCAAGCTGAACGTATGCGCCGGCAACGAAAGTGCCTGCATCGATCAGACCATCGCTGGTGCGATGACGTGGCTACAGAGTTACCCGGTATTCTCGAAGCAAAAGAGCTGGATGGGCGCCGATGTCTACCACGAAATGTTGGAAGACTATAACGAAGGCAAGCTGTGCGCTCCGCACATGCCGCGCAACGAGAAGGACCATGAGGTCAAACCGAACTGTCCCAAGCACAAGCATGTTCATTACGTACGTGGCGAGACACACGATTAATAGGGCACGCGATTAATAATAAGCAGTAGGTTCGTCTAAATCGGCCCCGCCACTCGGCGGGGCTCTTTTATGTCCGATGGGTTCTATACGAGTTCTATACCCGTTCCAGATAATCCACTACCAGTTGCAGGCTACGCAGACCGCGAAACTCGTTGGCATCGAGCCGATAGGCGATGCGCACGCGAGCGCCGGAGAAGTCGGAGAGATCGGCCTGATTGAAGGAGATGGCATCGATCAGCGCGGCCTGCGCCTCTCCACGCAAGCCCAATTTCAGGTGCCGCCCGCCCACCATCCGCTGCGATACGACATCGAATTTGCCGTCGAACACCGGCTCGGGGAAATGCTGTCCCCACGGCCCGGCACTGCGCAGCAGTTCGGCGGTTTCCAGCGTGAAGTCGCCGGGTTCCAATTCGCCATCCGTGTGGATCACACCGTGTAAATCGTCGGCGCTCAAATGCCGACTTACCTCGGCGTCGAAGATCGCCTGAAACACCGACAGATCGCGTTCCGCGAGCGTAAGGCCTGCCGCCATGGCATGACCGCCGAACTTGCGGATCAAGCCGGGATGCTGCGTCGCCACCGCCTCCAGGCAATCGCGGATATGTACGCCCGTCACGGAACGCGCCGAGCCCTTGATGGTGCCGTCGCCGGCCGCGGCAAAGGCGATCACCGGGCGATGGAAGCGGTCCTTGAGTCGCGAGGCAAGAATCCCGATCACGCCTTGATGCCAATCCGGATCGTACACACACAAGCCTGTATTCAGACCGCCCTCATCCAGATGCAGCGTCTCCAGCGAACCCAAGGCTTGCGCCTGCATGTCCGCCTCGATCTCGCGGCGCGCCCGGTTCAATTGATCGAGCTGCCGCGCCAGATGCGTGGCCACCTGCGCGTCGTCGGTCAGCAGACATTCGATACCCAGCGACATGTCTTCCAGCCGGCCTGCCGCATTCAGCCGCGGACCCACGGCAAAACCGAGATCGTTGGCGATCGCGCGCGCAGGATTGCGGCCGCCGGCATGCAGCAACGCCGTGATACCCGGCACGCAGCGGCCGGCGCGGATGCGCCGCAAGCCCTGTTCGACCAGCACCCGGTTGTTATGATCCAGCGGCACCACGTCCGCCACCGTGCCCAGCGCCACCAGATCGAGCAGACTGGCGAGATTGGGCTCGGCCAGACCGTTGGCCGCGAACCAGCCCTTGTCGCGCAACCGTGCGCGCAACGCGACCATTACATAAAACGCCACGCCCACGCCGGCCAGATATTTACTCGGGAAGGGATCGCCGAGCAGATTGGGATTGACGATGGCATCGGCCTCGGGCAAGCGCGCGCCGGGCAGATGATGATCGGTCACTAAGACTTTCATCCCCTGCGCGCGCGCCGCCGCAACGCCGGCGATACAGGAGATGCCGCTGTCCACGGTGATGAGCAGATCGGGCCGCTGTTGCGCGGCGACGGCGACAATCTCCGGCGTCAGCCCATAACCGAAGTCGAAGCGGTTCGGCACCAGATACCCGACGTGCTGCGCACCCATCATGCGCAGCGCGCGCACCGTCAACGCACTGCTGGTCGCACCGTCGGCGTCGAAATCACCGACGACTAGAATACGCTGTCCCGCGGCCAGCGCCTGTTCCAGCAGGTCCAGCGCGTGCGGCAAACCACCCAAGCGTTCCGGCGCGATGAGACGTTCGACACGCGTGTCCAATTGCAGCGGGTCGGCGATCCCGCGCGCCGCGTAGACACGCCGCAAAACCGCCGGCAGATCGGCCGGCAATTGCGCGGGATCGATTTTTAATTCGCGACGGACGATGCGTTTATGCATGGCGTGGATTCAATACTCATTGGATCGCTTTAACCACGAAAGGATTGAAGGAACTCCGGTTGTGGCCGCCGCCAGAAGCACCACAGATCCCGCCGCGTCACACGATACACATATCCATTCACAGGATACAGCCGCAGCTCGCGAAGATGCCCGCTGCGCAATGCCGCCAGCAACGGCGCGAACCAAGCCTGTTCGAGCTGCTCGACGTGTGTCAACCAAGTCTCCACGTCGCCATAGGCGATGGCGTGGCGCAGCACGTCGAGACTGAGCAAATGTCGACCGCCCACCCCCTCGTGCAACCAAGCCGTCGCATCCACCGGTGGATCGGCGTAGCGGATGCCATTCAATCGAGCCAGTCCAAGCAAACGCGTCTCCGTCGCCCAAATACCTTGCCAGTCCTGCGCGACCGCCGCCAGCGGTCGCCCACCGCCCCACAGCCATAGACTGTTGATGAGCGGCTGTCCGCGCGCCTCGCGTTCGCGATTGACCGGATGATCGTGAAACAGCATCTGCACTTCGTTGAGAAACCGGCGCCAGTCGCGCGCCTCGTGGCCAGTTGGTAAATGCGCATCGATATCGCGCCCTACGACACGCACCAGCGGCGTGGTGCATAGCTCCGGTTGTTTCGGCAGATGCAGATACCAGCGCGTCGGCGTGAGCGCTTCGAGTCGCAAACCGTCGGCGGCATAGAGATGGTTGAAGGCCGCGGCCAGCGCCTGCGCCTCGTCGGACGTGATGTGCAGATGTTCCGCATCGAACAACACCAACCGCTGTTGATCCGCACGCAGATGCACCGGATCGGCGCGCAACACGGCGCCCGCCGCAACTGTGCCGGTGTCGACCTGATAACTCAACCAGGCATCGGGATGATCGTGTGACTCGGAGAGCGCGTAGCCGAGAAGCCGGTAGCGCAATGCCTCGCTGTCCGCATGTTCAACGGTGCGTTGCGCGCGCGTCAGCAGTTTCGTCAGCGCCGGACCATGCAACCTTGTAAGGCCCGGCACCGCCGTTCCGAATCCCTGATCGATTCCTCGATCAGGCCGTGCCCCGAACAAACCGGGAATAAGCAGCGTCAGACTTAACGGACCGACACTCACACCCGTAAAGGAACGGCGATCATGCCATACCGTCGAGGATCGCCCTACGCACCGCGTCGAGCGTGGCATCGATGGTGTGTACATTACCGCCACTCTGCGCGATGGCGGTATCCGGATCTTTCAAACCATGACCGGTCAGCGTACAGACAATGGAACTGCCTTCCGGAATCTTGCCGGTCTTCACATCGCGCAGCGCACCGGCCAGCGACGTCGCCGAGGCGGGTTCGCAGAACACACCTTCTTTCTCGGCCAGCAGCTTCTGCGCGGCGAGAATCTCCGCGTCGGTGCATTCGTCGAACCAACCGCCGGATTCGTCCTTGACCTTCCAGGCCTGATTCCAGGATTGCGGATGACCGATGCGAATAGCGGTGGCGACAGTCTCCGGATTGTCGACCATCGCGCCGCGCATGAACGGCGCGGAACCCGCCGCCTGATAACCGATCATCTTCGGCCGGTTGCCGACGATGGCACCGCCCGCGTAAGCGCAATGACCGTTGCAGAACGCACAAGCGCCGGTGACATGATCGCCGGAAGCCGCAGAGTATTCGCAATAGCCGATCCAATGCGCGGTGATGTTGCCCGCATTGCCGACCGGCAGACAGTGATAATCCGGCGCACGGCCGAGTTCCTCGACAATCTCGAAGGCCGCGGTCTTTTGCCCCTGCAAACGGAACGGGTTGATGGAATTCACGATGGTGACCGGCGCCTGATCGGCGACATCCTTCACCAATTGCATACCGGCGTCGAAGTTGCCGCGGATCTGCAACACCACGGAACCGTGCATCATCGCCTGTGCGAGTTTGCCCATGGCGATCTTGCCTTCGGGGATCAACACGAAAGCGGTAATGCCCGCGCGCGCCGCATAGGCCGCCGCCGCCGCCGAGGTGTTGCCAGTGGACGCGCAGATGATTGCGCGACTGCCCGCCTCCACCGCCTTGGTCACGGCCATGGTCATACCGCGATCCTTGAACGAACCGGTCGGATTCAGACCTTCGTATTTGACATAGATGTCCACTTCCTTGCCGATCAGACGCGGAATGTTGTTCAGCCGGATCAGCGGCGTATTGCCCTCGCCGAGGCTGATGATGCGCGTGTCGTCGTGAATCGGCAGACGGTCGCGGTAACGTTCGATAAGGCCGGTATAACGGGGACGGAATGGCATGGTTCTTACCTTGAGTTCGTCATATGTAGCCCGGATGCAGCGCAGCGGAATCCGGGAGGTTGCGGTTGATCCCCGGATTACGGCCCCCACAATAAACAGGGGCCTTCATCCGGGCTACAAAGGTGTTATTTACCAGTCAGATGTTCCAGGCGGATGCGCTTCACGCGACCTTCCACGGAATCCAGCATTTCGATCCGCTCGATCGCCTGATTCATCTGGCCTTCGCGAACCACGTGAGTCAGCAGGATGATCGGCACGCGGGTCTCTTCGGGCGTAGCTTCCTTCTGGATGATCGCCTCGATGCTGATGCCGCGGTCGCCGAGGATGCGCGTGATATCGGCGAGCACGCCCGGCTTATCGAGTGCGAGCAGGCGCAGGTAATAGGCCGTCTCGATGTCTTCCATCGGCAGGATAGGAATATCGGACAACGCATTCGGCTGGAACGCCAGATGCGGTACGCGATTGCCCGGATCGGCGGTAAGCGTGCGCGTCACGTCGACCAGATCGGCGATGACGGCCGAGGCGGTCGGTTCGGAACCGGCGCCGGCGCCATAATACAGCGTCGGCCCAACGGCATCGCCCTTCACCAGCACGGCGTTCATCACGCCATCGACGTTGGCGATCAGGCGGCGCTCGGGAATCAGCGTTGGATGCACGCGCAACTCCACGCCCTTGACGGTGCGACGCGCGAAGCCGAGATGCTTGATGCGATAGCCGAGTTCCTCTGCATATTCCACATCGGCGCGGGTGATCTGGGTGATACCCTCGGTGAACGTCTTCTTGAACTGCAAGGGAATGCCGAAGGCGATCGAGGCGAGAATCGTCAGCTTGTGCGCGGCATCGATACCTTCCACGTCGAAGGTCGGATCGGCCTCGGCATAACCCAGCGCCTGCGCTTCCTTGAGCACGTCGTTGAAGTCGCGGCCCTTGTCGCGCATTTCGGTGAGAATGAAATTGCCCGTGCCGTTGATAATGCCGGCCAGCCATTGAATCTGATTGGCGGCGAGACCTTCGCGGATCGCCTTGATGATGGGAATGCCGCCGCCGACCGCCGCCTCGAACGCGACCATCACGCCCTTAGCCTGCGCGGCTTTGAAAATCTCCTCGCCGTGCATGGCGATCAGCGCCTTGTTGGCGGTCACGACATGCTTGCCGTTGGCGATGGCCTTGAGTACCAGTTCACGCGCCGGGCTGTAGCCGCCGATGAGTTCGACGACGATGTCGATATCCGGATTGTCGACGACCTCGAAACCGTCCTGGGTGATCTTGATGCCTTCGATGCCAGGCAGGCGCGCCGGATCGTATTCGCGCGCGGCGGCATGGGTGATCTGAATACCGCGCCCCGCGCGACGGGCGATTTCGCCGGCATTGCGCTTGAGCACATTAAAGGTGCCGCCACCAACCGTGCCCAGCCCCAGCAAGCCTACGTTGACCGGTTTCACGTCTTAACCCCCTGCGGATGCGCGTTGCTTTTGATCTTTGCGGAACATGTCGCGGATACCGCGCACGGCTTGTCGCGTGCGGTGTTCGTTTTCGATCAGGCCGAAGCGCACATGATCGTCGCCGTACTCGCCGAAGCCGATGCCCGGCGCGACCGCGACCTTGGCGTCGGCCAGCAATTTCTTGGAGAACTCCAACGAACCGAGATGTTTGTACTGTTCGGGGATCGGCGCCCAGACGAACATCGTGCCGCGCGGTTTTTCCACCGGCCAGCCGATGGCGTTCAAGCCCTCGCACAGCGCATCGCGACGCTTGCGGTACATCTCGGCGATTTCGGCCACGCAGTCCTGCGGGCCTTCCAAGGCGGTGATGGCCGCGATTTGAATCGGCGTGAACATGCCGTAATCGAGATAGGATTTCATACGCGCCAGCGCCGCGACCAGCGTCTTGTTGCCGCACATGAAGCCGACGCGCCAGCCGGGCATGTTGTAGCTCTTCGACAGGGTGAAGAATTCGACGGCAATATCCTTCGCGCCCGGCACTTGCAGGATCGACGGCGCGACGTAGCCATCGAACACCAGATCGGCATAGGCCAGATCGTGGATCACCCAGATGTGATGCTCGCGCGCGATGGCCACCACGCGTTCGAAGAACTCCAGGTCCACGCATTGCGCGGTTGGATTACCGGGAAAGTTCAGCACCAGCATTTTGGGCTTGGGCCAGGAATCCTTGATCGCCTTTTCCAACTCGACGAAGAAGTCGACGCCCGGCACCAGCGGCACATGGCGGATGTCGGCGCCGGCGATGACGAAACCGTAGGGGTGAATCGGATAAGCGGGATTCGGCACCAACACGGCATCGCCCGGACCCAAGGTCGCCAGCGCCAGATGCGCCAGGCCTTCCTTGGAACCGATAGTGACGATGGCCTCGGTCTCGGGATTGAGCGTCACGGCATAGCGGCGCTGATACCAATCGCAGATCGCCTTGCGCAGGCGCGGGATGCCTTTGGACAGCGAGTAGCGATGAGTATCGCCGCGCTGGGCCGCCTCGACCAATTTGGCGACGATGTGGTCCGGCGTTGGCTGGTCCGGGTTGCCCATGCCGAAGTCGATGATGTCCTCGCCCCGGGCCCGGGCCTTGGCCTTGAGCTCGTTGACGATGTTGAAGACATACGGTGGCAGGCGCTTGATGCGCTGAAATTCCTCAAACAAAGCGGCGATACCTTGAAAATGAGCGAGTTGTCGTTGCCGGCCGCATGCGCGGGGCCATGCGGATCGGGCAATGCAGGGTACTGAAATACCCGCCAGGATACAAGATGGACGCGGTTAAACTCATTGAAATGTATAGGAGAACAAAGGGGCAATGGGCTTGCGTGCGGTGCCGACCCAGGTGTTAGAATTCACCCGCCCACCACCACCGATCCCAACCCTCGACCCATGCGCTTCGCCGAAGACATCTCCGACGTCCAGTTTCTGATCCGCGCCTATGCGCCGGGACAGGTGACGGTCAACGCGGACGTGCTCACCCACAGCCTGATCGTCAGTGCCGAGCGATTGATTCGCGACTGGCCCCCGCAGTGTTTCGAGGAACTCAGCGCAGCGCACCTGCACACAGCGGCGACACTGCAACCGGAAATCCTGCTGCTCGGCACCGGCGCGCGGTTACGCTTTCCGCATCCCAGCCTGCTGGCGGGCTTGCATAGCCAAGGTATCGGTATCGAAACGATGGACACGGCGGCCGCCTGCCGCACCTACAACATCCTCGTGTCCGAAGGGCGCCGCGTCGCCGCGGCCTTATTGATGATCTGAATCCGCGTATCAGCGGAACAACGCGTCCGACGAGAAACCCTCCGCCTCTAATATCTCGCGCAGGCGTTTCAAGGCATCCATCTGAATCTGGCGCACGCGTTCGCGGGTCACGCCGATTTCGTGGCCGACTTCTTCCAATGTGCAGATCTTGTGGCCGTGCAGGCCGAAGCGGCGTTCGACCACATCGCGCTGTTTGTCGTTGAGTTGGTTCAGCCACAATTCGAGGTTGGTGTAGACATCGTCGTCGGCGAGCAGTTCGGACGGATCGGGATTGTTCTCGTCGGGGATGGCGTCGAGCAGGGATTTGTCGCTGTCGTAGCCGATAGGCGAATCCACCGAGGCGACACGTTCATTGAGTCCGAGCATGCGTTCGACTTCATGCATCGGCTTGTCCAGCAGTTCGGCGATCTCTTCGGCGGACGGTTCGTGATCGAGTTTCTGCGCCAGTTTGCGCGCCGCGCGTAGATAGACGTTGATCTCTTTGACGATGTGAATCGGCAGACGGATGGTGCGCGTCTGATTCATGATGGCGCGTTCGATGGTCTGGCGAATCCACCAGGTCGCGTAGGTCGAAAAACGGAAGCCGCGTTCGGGATCGAATTTCTCGACGGCGCGGATCAGACCGAGGTTGCCTTCTTCGATGAGATCCAGCAGCGCCAGACCGCGATTCATGTAGCGCCGCGCGATCTTGACTACCAACCGCAGATTGGATTCGATCATGCGCTGGCGGGCGCTCTCCTCGCCCTTCTGCGCCAGCCGCGCGAAGTAGACTTCCTCTTCGGCGGACAGCAGCGGGGAAAAACCGATTTCGTTCAGGTACAGGCGCGTGGCATCGTGGTGCGTGCCGGGGATTTCGCCCGCCGCGAACACCACGGGCTCCTCGGGGCTGGCATCCTCCACATCGAGAGGAACGTCCGCCGCATCGATATCGAGACAATCGGAGTCGGCCTCCGCGATCTCCACCTCGTCCGCGTCGCCCTCGACCTTGTGCCCTTTCGCCATACGTACCTCCATGCCGTACCGTACTCAGGGGCGGCGACTTGGCCCGTCGCACACCCGGGTGGTGTGTGCCTCTCCGCGTCGCCGCATCGTCAACGCCGCGGAAGATAGCGGAGTGGATCAACCGGTTTACCGTTACGTCGAATTTCGAAATGCAGTTGGATACGGTTGGTGCCGGTGCTGCCCATCGCGGCGATCACTTGGCCTGCCCGTACCTCGTCGCCTTCCCGCACAAGTAAATCGCGGTTGTGTCCGTAGGCACTTAGATAGGTATCGTTATGTTTCAGGATAATAAGCCGCCCGTAGCCGACAAGTCCACTCCCGGCATACACCACCCGCCCAGCCGCCGCGGCGCGCACTTGATTGCCATGCGTACCGCCGATGCCGATGCCTTTTTTTCCGCTTGAATCGCCATCGAATGTACGCAGGATCGGCCCGGTGGCCGGCCATTGCCACTGGACCGGAATATCCGCACCCGGTGTGGGCATGGGTTTGGCGGACGCCACACCGGGCGCAGATGCCGCTTGCGGCGAGCGGGTCGAGGTTGCGGGCGGCACTGTAGGCCGCGCTGTACGGTTCGGCGGATAAAGCCGAACCTTCTGTCCTGGGTAGATGACGTAGGGCGGGCGGATGCCGTTCCAGACGGCGACCGTTTGATAATCCAACCCTTGCTGCCAAGCGATGGAAAACAGCGTGTCGCCGCGCTTCACGACATGCACACCGGGCGACATGCGTAACGACCGGTCACTGGCGGAGCTGTGCACACTGGAGATACTGCAACCGCTCAACGCCGCCAGCCACAGCGCGACGATCAGCGCGTAATGGACGCGGCGCCCCCGCATCAGCTCCGCGTGACCCCACCGGGCAATACCCGACGCGGTACCCGGCAAAATATCTGGAATCGGAGGCAAACATACCCACATCCAGACATCACGCCCCCCCACCGACCAGCGGTACGAACGTCACCGATTCGATATCTTCGCGGCTGTACTGATCGCCGCGCCGGGTAATCACCGCCAGGGTCTGATCGCTGCCGGCACCGACGGGAATCACCAGCCGCCCGCCGTCGACGAGTTGATCCAGCAACGCCTGAGGAATCTCCGCCGGCGCCGCCGTCACCAGGATGGCATCGAACGGCGCCTGCTGCGGCCAACCCCAAGTGCCGTCGCTCTGTTTGAGACTCACGTTACGCAGATTGAGCTCGCGCAAGCGCTGTCGCGCCAGCGGCAACAGCGCGAGGATGCGCTCGACGGTGTAGACCTTCGGCACCAACTGCGCGAGCACCGCCGCCTGATAGGCCGATCCGGTGCCGATCTCCAAGACCTTCTGCGGAGTGTTCGCCAGCAGAATTTCGGTCATGCGCGCAACGATGTAGGGCTGCGAAATGGTCTGATTGAAACCGATGGGCAGGGCGGTGTCTTCATAGGCGCGCGACGACAAGGCCTCGTCGACGAACAGATGCCGCGGCGTACGCCGCATTACTTCCAGCACCTGTTCGTTGCGTATGCCTTTTTCGCGCAGCCGCTCGATCAAGCGATCGCGGGTGCGCTGCGAGGTCATGCCGATGCCGCGGATATGTGAACGCATGTGCGCTAGCGGCCCGCCAACCAGCCGGCGACCTTATCCAGCGCGTCGTAGCGGGTGAGATCGACCTGGATCGGTGTGATCGACACGAAGCCGTTGCGCACGGCATGAAAATCCGTGCCCGGCCCGGCGTCTTGTTCGGCACCCGCCGGCCCGACCCAATAAATGGCCCGACCGCGCGGGTCTTGCGCCTTGATGACCGACTCGGCCTTGTGCCGATGCCCCAGGCGCGTGGCCTCGAAACCGGCCAACTGCGCATAAGGCACATCGGGGACGTTGACGTTGAGGATGGTATCCGCCGGCAGCGGATCGCGGCACAGCCGCAAGACCAATTCGCTGGCCACCCGCGCGGCGGTGTCGTAATGCTTGGGTTGATGCGCGTTCATGGACACCGCGATCGCCGGCAGTCCGAGGAAGCGCCCTTCCATCGCCGCCGCGACCGTGCCGGAATACAGCACGTCGTCGCCCATGTTGGCGCCGGCGTTGATGCCCGACACCACCATGTCCGGCTCCTGCTCCAGCAAACCGGTGATGGCCAGATGCACGCAGTCGGTCGGCGTGCCGTCGACGCGAATGAACCCGTCGGGCATGACCGTCGCGCGGATGGGATTTTCCAAGGTCAGCGAATTGGATGCGCCGCTGCGGTCGCGCTCCGGCGCCACCACCGTGATCTCGCCATGCTCGGCAAGCGCCGCGGCCAGGGCACGGATACCGGGGGCCTGATAGCCATCGTCGTTGCTGATCAGAATCCTCATGGATGCAGGGGGTCCGCCGGTCATGCTGTGATACACATAGGGGTGACACTATACTGGAAGCGCTCGCGTTCTCACATACATCGGGGCGGGCAATCCGTAACTTGGGACCACCATGAACAAGCGCCGCACCCCGCCCAACGATACCCAACCCAGCGATACCCAGAATCCGCCCGAAGACGACCGCGCGCTATTCCAGTCCAGCGTCGGTCCGGTGAAGCCCGTGCTGCACGACCGTGTCGAACCCGCTCTGCCGCGCCCGCCGGCGCGCGCCAAGTTCCGCGAACGCGACGAACAGGATGTGCTGCGCGATCTGTTGTCCGACGGCTTCGAGCCCTATGACTTTGAAACCGGCGATTTTGAAACCGGCGAAGAACTCTGGTACGCGCGCCGCGGCCTGCAACACCGCACCCTCAAGCGTCTGCGCCGCGGCCAATTCGCGCTGCAAGCCGAATGCGACCTGCACGGTCTCACCGTCGTCGAGGCGCGTCAGGCCTTGAGTGCCTTCCTACAGGAATGTCTGGCGCGCGGTCGCAGTTGCGTGCGCGTCATTCACGGTAAGGGCCACGGTTCGCACCAACGCATCCCGATTCTCAAGGGCAAAGTCAGCGGCTGGCTGCGTCAACGCGACGAAGTGCTCGCCTTCTGCTCGGCGCGCCCGGTCGATGGCGGTACGGGTGCGGTGTATGTGCTGTTGAAGAAAGGCTAAGTACGCTTACCCTTCGCGTTCGGGAAACATTTGGCTGTATTCCGTCGCATCGAAGAAGGCCTCGATCGAGACGATCTTGCCGTCTTCCACGATGGCCCACAGCACCACGCGGGTGATATCGACAATATTGATGCGGATGCGAAAGTCGAGGATGGCGCAAATCTCGTTGCCGTCGACGAAAAGCCTGCGCACGTCGATGCCATCGAGGATCTGGCCG
>JACREG010000139.1 GCA_016218375.1 Gammaproteobacteria bacterium | reverse complement strand
CGCTGCGTGAGGCAGTCCGATCCTATATCGATTTTTATAACCGGGTGCGCATACACTCAGCGCTGGGGTATCAGTCGCCAATGGAATTTGAGCGTGCGTATCACTAACCAGTGGGTGTCCACTTTTGCGAAGGAACTCTCCCACCTACGTCGCTGGCGCTCCTCCGGTGGCGGCAGAGTTCAAACGTTAGGCTTTTATGTCAGCGATTGAATACCGTCATAATTCCCCCCTCGCGGCTGCTGATGTAGTTGCGGTTTTTGATGCGTCCGGCATTCGCCGCCCCACCAATGATTTGGTGCGGATTGAACGTATGTTTGCCAACGCAAACCTGACTTTCTCCGCTTGGCATGAAGGCAAACTCGTTGGGGTCTGTCGCGCTCTGACCGATTTTAGTTATTGTTGCTACCTGTCCGACCTCGCGGTGGATAAGGCTTTTCAAAAACTTGGCATTGGTCGTGAGCTTATTGCCCGCGTTCGCTCCGCTATTGGGGAAGAGGTAGCGCTTACCCTACTGTCTGCACCTGAAGCAATGGCGTATTATCCCAAGGTCGGCTTCGAGAAAATTGAAAATGGCTTCATCATCAAACGCGCCCGGTAAATCCAAGCCTAACCCTACGCTCAAGCGGGACTGCGCAAAAGCGCGCAGCCCCTTAGCTCCACGTTATACGCCATGACAGAGTGAACCGAAGATGGGAATAGAAAGACATCTGTCGCTTGTCGAGGAAATCCTTGGGGGTTTCAAGGACGTCATCGGCGCGGACTTCAATGCGTATCGGAACCATGTCTATCGGGTGGTGAATCTCTGTTATGCCGCGGGTGATTTTGACGGAGAGGCGAAGGAGAAAATCCAGATTGCGGCAGGCTTCCATGACATCGGCATCTGGACGGCAAAGACGCTGGATTACCTGCCGCCCTCACGAAGCGAGGCAGAAAAGTACCTAGCTCGCATCGGCAAGGCGTCCTGGGCTTCCGAGGTTGGCGAGATGATCGAGATGCATCATCGAACCAGAAACTGCGCGGATTCGCCCTACCCGCTGGTGGAGGCCTTTCGTCGTGCTGACGTCGCGGACTTCTCTTTGGGCCTGGTCCGTATGGGCCATCCGAAGAGCCTGATAGCGGAACTAAAGGCGGCGTTTCCTAACAGTGGCTTTCATCTGCGTTTGGCGCAACTTGGGAGCGCATGGTTCATTAAGCATCCGCTGAACCCGCTGCCAATGTTTCGCGCGTAGCGCATCACCATCCGCTGCAGGCGCGACGGTTCTGGCGGGCCGCGGCCTGAGCTCAAGCGTTGAGCGTCATCAGCAATCTCGCGGAGGTTCCATCATGAACGCTGAAGACTTGCGGTCCATCCAGGCCCCTCTGAAGGACCGCTACCGTGAAGACCCGCAAGCGGCGCTAGTCACCTTGCGCGCGCAAGGCCGCATCGGTGAAGGTGTCAGTTGCAAGATCGAGACAGGTAAAGTGCTTGTGGTCGCCGGGTTGCATCCAGCCACCGGCGGCAGCGGGCACGCTGCGTGTTCCGGCGACATGCTGCTCGAAGCCCTGGTGGCCTGCGCGGGTGTAACGCTGAACGCTGTGGCCACGGCGCTTGGCATCGAGTTGCGCGATGCCATCCTCCAGGCCGAGGGTGATCTCGACTTCCGCGGCACGCTCGGCTTATCAAAGGACGTCCCGGTCGGTTTGCAGAGGATACGGCTACAGTTCACGCTCGACATTGATGCGTCGGAAGAACAACTCGCCACGCTTCTGCGCTTGACGGAGCGGTACTGTGTTGTATACCAGACGTTGGCGCATCCGCCCCAGTTGGTGGTCACCCGCAAGAACACCACTGCCTGAGCGTCCCTTGGACACGATGCCCAACTCGTCAGCCCGCGTAGGATGGGTGAAGCGTAGCGTAACCCATCCTACCGCGCTGAAAGTACGTCGATATAGTCAGGCAAGAGTAAGCTGCTTGGATGCGAGGACGATAGATCATGAGTGCGACTATAGTTGGTCCCGACGGCAAATTGCGCTGCGGCTGGTGCGGTTCCGCACCGGAGTTTCTCCGCTATCACGATACCGAATGGGGTTTCCCGGTCAGCGACGATCGTCGCTTGTTCGAGAAGTTGAGTCTGGAGGGTTTTCAGTCTGGTCTGAGCTGGCGCACCATTCTCGCCAAGCGCGAGAACTTCCGCGCCGCGTTCCATGATTTCGATTTCGACAGGATAGCGCGCTTCACTCAGCGCGACATTGATCGCCTGCTCAAGAACGAAGGAATCGTCCGCCATCGGGGCAAGATCGAGGCGGTCATCAACAATGCACAACGGGCTCGGGAACTGGTCAAACGGGAAGGCTCGCTGGCGGCCTTCATCTGGCGTTACGAACCCGACATGAAGCAGCGCGCAGAACCGCAGACCGCATCGACCTCCGCGGAATCTATTGCCTTGTCGAAGGAGCTGAAAAAGCAAGGCTGGAAGTTCGTCGGGCCGACTACGGTGTATGCCTTTATGCAAGCCATGGGGCTGATCGACGATCATGTTGAGGATTGCGCGGTCCGAGCCAAAGTCGAGCGCGCGCGCAAGAGTTTCAGGCGACCCGGGCGCTGAAAATGGCGCGTCAGGAATTTATGGGGGATTGCAAAATATGAAAGCAAAAGACTTCATAAAACTAGGTACCGCCCTGCGCTATCTGATTGACGTGCGGGAAGGAGAACCGCTCGGCGGCAAACATGTGCTACAAAATATCGAAACGGTTCTTGTTCTTGTCAGGGAACTTGAATTTACATTAACCCTTGAGTCAGCAGGCATCGCTCAACTTGTAAACCTGGGCGCCCAGTTGCGGTCGGCCAGCACAACGACTACAACCATAAATAAAGAGCAAGCTGCACAGCTTGAGCGAATCTGTAGAAAGGTGCGTGAATCTCTCTTGACTGAAGGCGAAGGTATCCAAGTATTTACACAAGCGAAAGAAGTGCTCGACAAGCCTCTTCCACTTCCAGAACATGTAACTCTAAAGTGGTTATCTGCGCATGTTCCGGTTCCGCTGTGGCTGGCATTTTTAGGTTTGTTGGGCGGGGCATACTCGCTCGGCGTTGGAACTTGTCAATTAACGGTAGTTAGAGATATTTTTAAATTGGACGCAACGCCTAAAGTCGAGAATGATAAATCCAGAACACTCCAGCCGAATAATCAGATCAACAAGGGTGCTGCGCGTTAATGCGCGCAGTCATTCACCTGTTTGTGGGTTCCAAGGCATCGTGGGACGTGATCGAACCTTCAGGAACGCAGTATGAGGCCATGCCTGAATTCTCTGAACTCTGTATCTAGATACTGACCGGTCGGCAAGATAGATAACAAAAAAGTCCAGCAACATGGGTTACACTCGGCGGCGTTTCAATCTACCGTCATGTCCGGCCCATACTCACTTGCATAAACCCATGCCATTCGAGCCACGCGCCTTTTCGATGTCGATCTCACGCAGAGTGTGCAGTGCATTCATCTACGCATTCGCTGCCGTCGCTACGGTTTCCGCCGCGCCAAACGGCGAAGCCCTTCCGCCGCTGAGTTCTCGGGAGTTGGCCGCGGTCGTCGGCGAGATCGAGGCGATGGTGAAAACCGACGAGAGCCAGGTGTCCGCTTTCGTCGTGCGCGAGGCGACGCCGTCGCGCATCGACCGGTTGTTCGCTATGCCGGAGCTGGCGCAACTGGACGGTACTCGGCGCGAGAACGCGCTCATTTTCGCGGGCCGGGGCACGCTCCTGCGCTTCGACAAGCCCTCCGATATCGTCGCCAAGGTGGCGTCCTGGTTTCCCGGCGAGGTCGCGGCAGCGCGCGCGTCGAGCCGGCAGAGTTTTTTCGGTTACGTGCATTTGTACGGTCCTTATGCCGACTGGCAGGACGAGCCGGCGGCCTTTCTCACGCTGTGGAACTGCATGCCGCAAATCGCCTGGTTGAAGCCGGACGCGAACCCCTTCATGCGGCGTCTGAACGACAGTCTGCCGTTCATGGCGATTGCGGCGCGGAGTTCGAGCGAGCTCGACTTCGGTCAGTGTGTGCGCGAGCGCAGTGGTTTGAGGCCTGCGTGGACGGAGGTGGAGCTTCCCGTCGTTCGCCGGGAGGTACGTGCTATGAGCGACCGGGTGACGCCGGTGTTGCGCGACAAGTTCGCGCGCTTCCTGGCGGCCAACCGCTGTCGTGGTACCGGGCCGGACGACTGTGCGTTGATTCTGATGCTATGGGCCAGTCTGTCGCCCGCGGATGCCGAACTTGCCGCGGCTATTCAGATGTTGGAGGCCGAGGTTTCGCTCGACAGTCCGCTGCCTGAACTGCAACATCCCGCCGCCGACTATGGCGACGGTGCGCAGGATGGCGAGCCGCGTTTCGACGCGGCCTTGCGCCGGGCGGCGTTTTTGCGCGCGAAACTTATTTCGGTGCTGAACGCGCCGGCCGCGTGGCCGTCCCAGGCGCTGCCAATATCGCTGCATCAATTGACGCGCTTGCAACAACGTCTGGACGCCGCCATCGATTATCGCCGACAGTATTACGAACTCGATTATTACAACGAACCGGTCAATCCCTGGACGGTGTTCGCGCGGTGCCCGGGGAACACGCCGCAGGTACGGGCCGCCATCCTGGCGGAACTGAATGCCATCGGCGATACGGCCGACTGCGCGGTTTATGAGCATTGGTTCAAACATGGCGGCACGTCGTTGCAAAGCACCTATGCGTTGCAGCGTCTGCGGGCGAACCGACCGCTGCGTTGCGCCAGTCCCGATTGGGCATGGCTGCAACAGGGGCGCTCCCGCGAGGCGCGTGCGTTGCGCAACGGCTATCTCGCCTTGCTGGGCCGGATCGAGTCCGGGGCGTTGCGCGACAGGTTGCTGAGCGGGCTGACGGAGAACGGTCAGGGTTGCTTCGACCAAGACGGCGCACCTGCCCAGGTGTGGCGGCGCGCTGTCTGCACGACATGGATCGGCGAGCCGCAGGCCGTGCAACGCACACTCGAACACAGTGGCTTGACCTTGCGCGATGCGGATGTGTTTCGCCAGACGCCGCTGGAATCGATCCCCGCGCAGGGACAGGCGACGTGGTTGCTTGGGCTCGTGCAAGATGCGCAGGGACAGGCTGCAAAGAACATGCGGGCCATCGCCGCCGAACTCGACCGGCGCGGCGCTACCATCTATGCCGCAACGACCTGGAATTATCCGGGGAGTTATCCGGGGAGCCGCCCGGAACACAGCAAGTCGCTGGTCGAGTTGCGGCTGAATATGACCGAACAACCCTCGGACTCTCCTTGGCCGTTCATGGGCACGCGGATCTTGTTGGCGATCGAACCGCACAACGTCACGTGGGTGGGCGTGCCGCAACGCTTCGGTTATCAATACGACGACGGCGAAATCACCCACGTCTCCGACCTGGACGCGGATGGCAATCTCGAAGTGTGGTTGTCGGGAACATTCGGCGAATGCGACGGCGAAGACTTGAGGCCGGGCGTCGATTGCGCCATCGAAACGATCCATATGGGTGAAATCGCGGGCGACGCCGTTTCGTATTTTGCCGATACGTCCCGGCGCCGGGGGCTGACATACGGTGTCGGTGTGATGCTTGCTATCGTGGCGATTGCCGGGGTTTTTGCCTATTTCCGTCGGGGTCTTCCGTTCCGCGATAACGGATCGAGCTAAAGAGCACCGGATTACGCTTCGCTCCATCCAGGCTACGCATTATGTAAACATCAATAATCAATTGCGCGTCGGGCGGGTTAGAATGGCTCTGCCATGAGCTCGCCACCTTCGGATAATCCGCAACCCTCCCGCGCGCCGTCGCCATTGCGCGCCTTGCCCATGGGTATCTGGGCCTTGGGCTTCGGCTCGTTGTTCATGGATATCTCCTCGGAGCTGATCCACAGTCTGTTGCCGGT
>JACREG010000138.1 GCA_016218375.1 Gammaproteobacteria bacterium | reverse complement strand
TCGGTGATGGACTTGATGGTGCCCGACACGCGATCGTTCTTGTTGTGGATGGCACCGAACTCGTCCCACGGATTGGCGTGGCACTGCTTGACGCCAAGCGAGATACGGCGACGCTCTTCGTCGATGTCCAACACCATGACCTCGATTTCCTGGCCGATGTGCACGACCTTGGCCGGGTTGACGTTCTTGTTGGTCCAATCCATTTCGGAGACGTGCACCAGACCTTCGACGCCCTCTTCGATTTCGACGAAGCAGCCGTAGTCGGCGATGTTGGTGACCTTGCCGAACAGTCGGGTGTGCTCCGGATAGCGGCGCGCCAGATCCGCCCACGGGTCCTGACCCAACTGCTTCAGGCCCAGCGATACGCGGTTACGCTCGCGGTCGAACTTCAACACCTTCACTTCGATTTCGTCGCCGACGTTGACGATTTCGGACGGATGCTTGACGCGTTTCCAGGCCATGTCGGTGATGTGCAGCAGACCGTCGATGCCGCCCAGGTCGACGAACACGCCGTAGTCGGTGAGGTTCTTGACCACGCCCTTGATGTGCATGCCTTCCTGCAAGTTCTTCAACAGGGCATCGCGCTCGGCGCTGTATTCGGATTCGACGACCGCGCGGCGCGACACCACCACGTTGTTGCGCTTCTGGTCGAGCTTGATGACCTTGAATTCCAGTTCTTTGCCTTCCAGATACGCGGTATCGCGCACCGGACGCACATCCACCAACGAGCCCGGCAGGAATGCGCGGATGTCGCTGATGTCGACGGTGAAACCGCCCTTGACCTTGCCACTAATCATGCCGGTGACGGTCTCGCCCTTCTCGAACGCCTTCTCCAACACAATCCAGGCGCGCGCACGCTTGGCCTTCTCGCGCGACAGGCGCGTCTCGCCAAAGCCGTCTTCCATCGCGTCCAGCGCGACTTCGACGCTGTCGCCAATACTGACTTCGAGCTCGCCTTGTTCGTTACGGAACTGCTCGATCGGAATCACACCTTCCGATTTCAGGCCGGCGTTGACCACCACCACATCGGAACGGATGTCGATGACGGTACCGGTAACGATTGCGCCGGGGCGCATCTGTTGATTGGCGAAACTCTGTTCAAACAGTTCGGCAAAACTTTCGTTCATAAAACACTGTCCTTGAACCGCATTACGGCTGCGGCTCGGTTGCATTGCCACCCCCAATCAGATCGGCGGGCGGCGGGTTGGTTAATGATAAAACCCGGACACACACGTACCCGGGCACCTGCACAACACACGTTATAGACGACGCACACGCCGACGTCGGCTTCACACATCCAGTCGGCGTCGCACCAAGTCGCGGACACACGCCACCGTCTGGGCGATGTCGAGATCCGATGTATCGACGATCTCGGCACCGTCGGCCGGCTTCAGCGGCGCCACGCTGCGCGTGGCATCGCGATGATCGCGCTCGGCGATGTCCGCGACAAGGGCCGCAAGATTAGCATCCAACCCTTTCTCTATCAACTGGTTATAGCGTCTGCGGGCACGCTCCTCGGCGCTCGCGGTAAGAAAGACCTTCACCTCGGCATCCGGGAACACCACAGTGCCCATATCACGGCCGTCGGCGACCAGGCCCGGCCCGGCGCGAAAGGCGCGCTGACGCTCCAGCAAAGCCACGCGGACGGCGGGAATCGCGGCGACTTTGGAGGCCGCATTGCCGGCCGCCTCCGTTCTTATTTCATCTTTGATATCAACTTCTTCGAGGCGAATTTTCGCGTCGATCGGCGAGAAGGTGACGGGCAGGTTGCGCGCCAGTTCGGCCAGTTGAGTCGGCGCGTCCAGAGGGATACCGCGTTGCTGGGCCGCGTAGGCCAGGATGCGATAAATGGCCCCGGAATCGAGGAAATGCCAGCCCAGCTCCCGGGCCAGAATCTGGGCGACCGTGCCCTTGCCCGAGCCGCTCGGGCCGTCGATGGCGATGACCGGCGGCGATTTGGGCATGCGGATCTCTACCATATCGGGGACATACCCACAGTCATACCCCCAGTCATATCAGGGACACGGCCAGACCGGACTGCCGGGCCAGCTCGATGAACCCGGGGAAGGAGGTGTTCACATTGGCACAATCGTCGATGTCGATGGGACCGGCGGCGCGCAACGCGGCCATGGCAAAGGCCATCGCAATGCGGTGATCGCCGTGGCTGTCGACCTGTCCCTGCCCCAACGTACCGCCCTCGATCACCATGCCGTCGGGCGTGGGCCGTGCGTCGATACCGAGTATCTTCAAGCCATCGGCCATCACCTGAATGCGGTCGCTTTCCTTCACGCGCAACTCTTCAGCGCCAGTCAGCACGGTACGCCCCTCGGCACACGCGGCGGCGACGAACAACACCGGAAATTCGTCGATGGCCAACGGGACTAATTGCGGCGGGATATCGATACCGCGCAATTGCGCCGAACGCACACGCAGATCGGCGACCGGCTCGCCGCCGACTTCGCGCGGATTCTGCACCTCGATGTCGGCGCCCATGGCGCGCAAGATATCGATCACGCCAGTGCGGGTCGGATTCATGCCGACATGCTCCAGCAGCAAATCCGAGCCCGGCGCAATGCTGGCGCCGACCAGGAAGAACGCCGCCGAGGAAATATCCGCGGGCACGTCGATGGGTGTCGCCTGCAAATGTCCACCGCCTTGCAGACAGGCGTTCGCGCCGTTCACATCGACGCGATACCCCATGCCGCGCAACATGCGTTCGGTGTGATCGCGAGTCGGCGCGGGTTCGGTCGTACAGGTGCGGCCCTGTACATACAAACCCGCCAGCAACACACAGGACTTCACCTGTGCGCTGGCCATCGGCAGGACATAATCGATGGCTTGTAAAGTCTGACCGCCGTGAATTTTCAACGGCGCTGTGCCGCCCTCGGCAGTATCGATGCGCGCGCCCATGTTGGCGAGCGGCTCGGTCACGCGACGCATCGGCCGTTTGGACAGCGAGACGTCGCCGGTCAGTTCGGTATCGAAGGCCTGGCCCGCGAGCAAGCCGGCGAGCAGACGCATCGACGTGCCGGAATTGCCGAGATACAAGGGCTGACTCGGCGCTTTGAGTCCGTGCAGACCGACGCCGTGTACGCGCACATGTCCCTGATACGGTCCCTCGATATGCACACCCATGGCGCGAAACGCCGCGAGCGTCGCCAGACTGTCCTCGCCTTCGAGGAAACCACTGATCTCGGTGACGCCCTCGGCCAACGAACCGAGCATGATCGAGCGGTGCGAAATGGATTTGTCGCCGGGCACGCGAATGCGTCCGGTCAGGGCACCGCCGGGGTTGGCACGAAAACGGATGTTGCTGGCTGCGTTCATAAGTTTGAGATCGAAATAATGTTGTGTAGGGCGCATTACGGTCTGCGGCCTAATGCGCCCTACGTTGATCCATCAGCGGTCGTTGTGCCGGTCCCGCGCCGCCTTGGCGTTGCGGAACACCCGCTCCAACTCGGCACCGTCGCCGGCGCGGATCGCGCCCGCCAAACGATCCAAATCGCTGCGATAACGCTCCAGCATTTTCAGCACCGCGCGGTCGTTGGCCAGACAGATGTCCCGCCACATGACTGGGTCGCTGGAGGCGATGCGCGTGAAGTCGCGAAAACCGCCGGCAGCATACCGGAAAATCTCGTCCTCGTCGCTCATCCGCGCCAGCGTGTCGACCATCTGGAAGGCCAGCACATGCGGCAGATGACTGGTCGCGGCGAGCACTTCGTCGTGATGCTCGACGTCCATGCACTGCACCTGCGCGCCGGCGGTTTCCCACATAGTCTGCACCCGCGCAGTCGCGGTCGGATCGGTCTCATCCAGCGGCGTGAGAATAACTTTACGGTTGCGGTACAACTCGGCGAACGAGGCCGTCACTCCACTCTTCTCGGTGCCGGCGATGGGATGGCCGGGCACGAAACACGACAGCCGCGCGCCCAAGGCCGCGCGTGCCGCGGTGACCACACGCGCCTTGGCGCTACCGACGTCGGTCACCACTGCATCCGACGCCAGCGCCGGGGCGATGCTACGGAAAGTCTGCTCCATCGCGCCCAACGGCACGCACACCACAATCATATCCGCGCCCTGCACGGCGCGCGCGGCATCGGTGTCGAAGCGGTCGATCACGCCCAACTCGACCGCCTCTTGCAGATGTTCGGCGCGGCGGCTCGAACCGACGATCTCCCGCACATAACCGGCTTGGCGCAGCGCCCGCGCCAGCGAGCCACCGATCAGGCCCACACCGATGATGCACAGACGGCGGATCACACCAGCACCTTGCGCAGCGCCGCGATGGCGCGACGATTTTCTTGCGCCAACCCGAGCGTGATGCGCAGATGATTCGGTAAGCCGTAATTGGCGACCGGCCGTACGATTACGCCTTCGCGCAACAAGGCTTCATACACCGGCGCCGCGAGACGACCGACATCCACGCACAGGAAATTACCGACCGAGGGGATGTACTCCAGACCCAGTTCGGCCGTCGCCTCGATCCACTGCTGCATGCCGGTTTGATTGAGCTTGAGACTCGCCTCCAGATGCGCGCGGTCGGTCAAGGCCACGGACGCGGCCGCCAACGCGAGAATGTTCACATTGAAAGGCTGACGCACGCGATTGAGGATGTCCGTCAACTCCGGATGCGATAGCGCGAAGCCGACCCGCAGACCGGCCAGACCATAGGCCTTGGAAAACGTGCGCGTGAGGATCAGATTCGGGAACCGTGCCAGCCAGGGAATGCTGTCCGGATACTCCGCTTCGGTCACGTATTCGACGTAGGCCTCGTCGAGCACTACGACGACCCGACGCGGCACGCGCTCCAGAAATGCTTCGAGTTCGTCGCGCTTGAGCCACGTGCCGGTCGGGTTGTTCGGGTTGGCGATGAACACCACGCGCGTCTTATCGGTGATCGTCGCAGCCATGCCATCCAAGTCGTGACCGTAACGCGGACCGCGCGAGCCATCGTGCGCACGCACTACGCGCGCCGTCGCGCCAATGGCCTGGGTGACAATGGGATACACGGCGAAGGCATGTTGGGAAAACACCGCTTCGAGTCCCGGCAGCAGGAACGCGCGCGCAATGATTTCCAGCACATCGTTGGAGCCGTTGCCCGGCGTGATGCCGCGGATGTCGACGTTATAACGGTTCGCGATGGCGCGCTTCAGCTCGAAGCCGTTGCCGTCGGGATAACGTGCAATTTCGCCGAGCGTACCGCGCGCCGCTTCAAGTGCCGCCGGACTCGGTCCGAGCGGATTTTCGTTGGAGGCCAGCTTGATCGCATCGCGCACGCCGTATTCGCGCTCCAGCTCGCTGAGCGGCTTGCCCGGCTCGTAGGGGCGCAAGCCTTGAACACCGGGGGTGGCGAGATCGCAGAAGGGAAAGGCAGCAGACATAAGCAATCCAAGCAACGAAGAAACCAATCATGGGCCCATATCGGGCGTCGCGCGCCCGGCATATACGCGCTCAAATGACTGCGCGCGGATACGAGCCCAGCACTTTGAACAGGCTGGCGTGTTGCTCCAGCTCCTTAAGCGCGGAAGCAACCCGCTCGTCCTCGACATGCCCCTCGATGTCGACGAAAAACACATAATCCCAGATACCGCGCCGCGACGGGCGCGATTCGATGCGCGTCATGCTCAGGCCGTGGCGTGCCATCGGTTCCAGCATGCGGTACAAGGCACCCGGTTCGTTTTTCACGGCTATCAACAGCGACGTTTTGTCCTGACCGCTGCGACCGACAGGTTGTTTTCCGATCACGAGAAAGCGCGTGGTGTTGCCCGGCTCATCTTCGATGCGGCTGGCCAGACCGGTCAGACCATACAGCTCGGCTGCGGCATCGCCGGCCACCGCCGCCGCGCCGGTTTCCTGCGCGACCCGGCGCGCGGCCTCGCCATTGCTGCTGACGGCGATGCGTTCGGCGCGCGGCAGATTCGCATCCAACCACTCGCGACACTGCGCCAGCGCCTGCTGATGCGCATAGACGCGGTGAATCGCCGCCAATTCGGTCTCGCGGCTGAGCAGGTGCAGTTCGATACGCAACGATACCTCGCCGCAAATGCACAGCGGCGAACGCAGGAACATATCCAGCGTATGATTGACCACGCCTTCGGTCGAATTCTCGATGGGCACGACGCCGTAATTGCAATCGCCCGCCTCGACTTCGCGGAACACCACGTCGATAGCCGGCTGTGCTTGTGTTTGTACGGCGTGGCCGAAATGTTTCAGCACAGCAGCCTGAGTGAACGTGCCTTCCGGACCGAGATAGCCGATCAGCAGCGGTTGTTCCAGCGCAAGACAAGCAGACATGATTTCGCGGAACAAGCGCGTAATCTCGGTATCGCCGAGCGGCCCCTGATTGCGTTCGCGGACGCGGCGCAACACCTCGGCCTCGCGCTCCGGGCGGTAAAAATCGTTCTGCTCGCCTTGCGCGATTTTCGCCTGCGCCACCTGTTGGGCGCAGCGGGCGCGCTCGTTCAACAACGCCTGGATTTGTTCATCCAGGGTATCGATGCGCTCGCGCAGGGATTGGAGTGTCGGTTTATCGTTCATCGCCAGGCGGCTGCGTTAATCTGTTTCACCATGAAGTAGGCCCGATTCAGGCGCGTAGCGCCGTATCGGGCATGTTTGCCAGACGCGCGGCTACGCCGCTGAGTCCGACCTACGACTGCGCTAGAACGTAGCCCGGATGAAGCGCAGCGTACTCCGGGAACCTGCACCCGGATTCCAGCCCCAACGACACGGGGCCTCCATCCGAGTTACGTTCTTAAAGCGTTCTTACCGACAGCACGCCATGGATGCCGCGCAATCGATCGAGACAGGATTCACTCAACGCGGTCTCCACATCGACCAGCGTGTAGGCCAATTCGCCACGCGACTTATTGAGCATGTCCAGGATATTGTGCCCGGCCTCGGCCAGCACGGTGGAGATCTGCCCGAGCATGTTCGGCACGTTGGCATTGACCACAGCCAAGCGGAAGCCTTCGGTGCGCGGCATGTTCACCTCGGGAAAATTGACCGAGTTGAGCACCGTGCCGTTTTCCAGATACTCGCGCACCTGATCGGCAACCATCACCGCGCAGTTCTCCTCGGCCTCGACGGTTGAGGCGCCCAGATGCGGCAGGGTAATCACGCGCGGATGATTCTTCAGCAGGTTGCTGGGGAAGTCGCAGACATAGGCGTAGACCTTGCCGGACTCGATGGCCGCCAGCACGGCTTGATCGTCGATGATGCCGTTGCGCGCGAAGTTGAGCAGCACCACGCCCTTCTTCATGGACTTCAAACGATCGGCGTTAATCATGTTGCGTGTGGCATCGATCAGCGGCACATGGAAAGTCACGAAGTCGATACGGTTGAGCAGATCGTCGACGCTGTTGGCTTGCTGTACTTCGGAAGACAACTGCCACGCACGCTGCACGGTGATATCCGGATCGTAGCCGATCACCTTCATGCCCAGCGCCAGCGCGGCATTGCACACCTTCACGCCGATGGCGCCCAGACCGATCACGCCCAGCGTGCGGCCCGGCAATTCGAAGCCGACGAAATTTTTCTTGCCCGCTTCGACCGCCTTGTTGATGGTGGCGTCGTCGCCTTCCTGAGTGCGCGAGAAATCCCACGCCTGACAGATATTGCGCGCGGCGAGCAGCATGCCGGCCAGCACCAGTTCCTTCACCGCATTGGCGTTGGCTCCCGGCGCGTTGAACACGGGAATGCCCAGCTTGCTGAGTTTGTCGACGGGGATGTTGTTCACGCCCGCGCCGGCACGACCGACCGCCTTCAAGGTCGCAGGAATGTCCATGTCGTGCATTTTGAACGAGCGCAGCAGAACCGCATCCGGATGTGCAATCTCGGAGGCGATTTCATAACGGTCGCGCGGCAGACGTTCCAGACCGGCGACGGAGATGTTGTTGAGGGTGAGAATCTTGTACATGGTTGGTTAACCGTTGCGCTTCTGGAAATCGACCATAAAGCCGATCAGCGCGTCGACGCCTGCTTCGGGCATGGCGTTGTAAATGCTCGCGCGCATACCGCCGACGGAACGATGGCCCTTCAACGCGACCATGCCGGCGGCCTTGGCCTCGGCGAGGAAGGTCTTGTCCAGATCGGGATTGGCCAACACGAACGGGATGTTCATCCAGGAACGGCAGGCCGGATCGACCGGGTTTTTATAGAAGCCCGAGTTGTCGATGGCCGCATACAACTTGTCGGCCTTACGCTGGTTGTTTTCGGCAACCTTGCCCAGACCGCCCTGCTGCTTGATCCATTGGAACACCAACCCGGCCAGATACCAGCCATAGGTCGGCGGCGTGTTATACATGGATTCGTTGTCGGCGTGAATTTTGTAGTCGAGCATGGTCGGCGTGCCCGGTAGAGTTTCGCCGATCAGATCCTCGCGGATAATCACCACGGTCAGACCGGCCGGACCGATGTTCTTTTGCGCGCCGGCGTAAATCAGACCGAACTTGCTGACATCAATGGGCCGCGACAGGATGGTCGAGGACATATCGACGACCAACGGCACGTCGCCCGCCTCCGGCACCCAATGGAATTCCACGCCGCCGATGG
>JACREG010000011.1 GCA_016218375.1 Gammaproteobacteria bacterium | reverse complement strand
GTGAGGGCGCCCGCGGAGACGTGCCAGATGCGCAGCAGCGTGTAGCCGAACAGCGACCACAACAGCACGTTGGTGGCGATGCGGAACCACACCAAGCCCGGCACCGGGCGGCCCGGCGCGACACCGAGCAGTTGCCGCAGGCGCAGCGGTCGAGGGCCGGTGCCTTGTTCGAGCGCGTCGTAAAGTTCATGGAACAGGCGCATGAAAGTCAGCACTACGCCGAAGGCGAACAGCGAACCGACGACGACGCGCAACAAGGACGTCGCCAGATTGCGGTAGCCGATCCATTCGGCGCCGAGACTGACGACCAGCATGATCGCCATCAACAGGCCGACCCAACGCAGTTCGTCCTGTTCGCGCATTTTGGCGAACAGCCACAATGCCCAGATCATGTTGAGGAACAGCAGGGCCGCGTACACGCCACGGGTCAGCAGATAGGCGGCTTCGGGCAGTTGCTGGGAGAACAAGGTGGAGAACAGCAGATAGCCGATGTAGGTCAGCAGCACCAGCACGCGCAGTCGGCGCGCCATGGCTTGCGCGTGTGCGTCGCTGACCGTGAGCAGTTTGCGACATGGCGCGCGCGGCGCCAGCACCACATGAATGCTCAACAGGCCGAGCAGATAGACCGGCAGGCCATAGAGCAGCATATTGACGAACGGTACTGGATCGACGTCATAGGTCAGCAGATAGATGTAGCCGGCGGCGGTAAGTGCGGCAAACAGTCGCGGTGCGTAGTGCAGGAAGGCGGCCAGCAGGGAGACGCCAACGCTGATTTCGCCATCGGCGGTGGTGAGCTTGGTTACGACGCGTGGCCGCCGGTGTTTGCGCAGATGCAGACCCAGGCTGGTGCCCGCACCGACCAGAATGGCGAACCAGATCCATTCGGTCAGGCTCAGATTGTTGAAGCCGGCGTGTTCCTCGACGAAGAACGCCGTCGCCGCGCCGAGCGTGACGACGTTGAGCCAGTTGTCGAGCAGCACGGCGAACAGGGTCGGTCCCTTGGCAAACATGCGTTCGGCCAGCGCGGTTTTATATAAGCCGGCAACGCGCTGGGTGATTTCGTCGCTGCGCAGTGTCAAGACGCGGCATTCCGCGCCCCGCCGTTCCTGATCGGCAATGGCCTTAGTGAATTCGCGGCGTTTGCGTGCCACATCGCCGGTTTCATTTTTTGCCGCTTCGCCGAGACTGGTCAGGCCGGTCTTCAGGTGCAGTAACGTCTGTTCGGCGTTGCCGACGCAATCCGTCGCTACGACGCGCTCGGCGGCGATCCGGTCCGACCAGCCTTTGAGTTGGTCCTCGGTGTATCCACCTTTGGCCAGTTGCTTGTCGATATCGCGCAGATCGTCGGCGAGCGTCTCCAGCGGGGTTTTTTCGGGGACCGTTTCGGCGGCGTAGGCGAAGAGCGGCAGCAGCAGTCCGGCGAGTAGACAGAGTGCAGTGAACCAACGCGCGGCCGGTAGGCGGCGCGCGGCAGGATGTGTCGACAGGGCAACGGTCATGAGGCGTACCGGGTAGTCACGAACAAGTTCGCAAGATTAAACCATTCGGGGCGTGGCGTCGCCGGGCGGGTGGGGCAGACGATTCAATGCGTTAACTGCGGGGGATGTCGGATTTCGGGGTGTGGTGCGACGGCGTGGGACTTATGCCCAACCCGTATGGTTGTCGACCCAGCGGATACACAGCCAGTACCACAACGCGCAGGGAAACATCACCGCCGCCCAGCTCCAGCCCACCACAGCGTAATAGGCCAAGGGGATGCAGGCGGCGCTGAAGGCGAAACTGCTCCAGAACAAGAGGAGTGCGCCTTTGCGGGTGTTGATATTGTTGAGGCCGAGAAAGACCCATAGCGGCATGCCGGAGGTGCGTTGCATGGTGAAGGACTCGTACTTGTTATAGGTCTGGTAGTGATGCGGAATCATCATACCACGCCAGAATGGTGCCGCCTCAAGCTTGCGAGACGCTTACATGCCGGAGAAGGAGTATCCCCGGGCGCATGCGAAAACCAGCTGGTGCGACAGGTCGACTAGCTGGTGATGTAGTGCAACAGTTGTTCGATGATGAATTTCTGTTCGGCGATGATCGCCTTGACCAAGTCGCCGATGGAAATGATGCCGATCAGACGGCCGTTTTCCATCACCGGCAAATGCCGGACGCGCTGGTCGGTGACGACCGCCATACACTCCTCGACGGTTTGATCCGGGCGCGCATACACCACCCGGGCTGTCATGATATCCCGCACCTGCGTCGCCTTGGACGCGCGACCTTTGAGAATCACCTTGCGCGCGTAATCCCGCTCCGAAATCAGACCGACGACTTTGCCGTCCTGCACCACCGTCAGCGCACCGATCTCTTTGTCGGACATCAGGGCAACAGCGTCGTACACCGAGGCGTCTGGACCGATGGTCCAAACCTCGTGTCCTTTCTCTTCCAGCAATTGGCGCACGGTCTCCATCGCAGAGTCTCCCACGGGCTCGAATCGAATCCCCTGGAGTCGAACCCGTTGCCGCCGGTTACGAGTTCCAAGGCATGCGTATTCTGTCGGGTAAATTAAGCCTAGCAGGGCGACGGGGGAAATCCAGCGTTCGCAAGCGTGCGGTGGCTGAAACGAAAACGCCCCTCGTAGGAGGGGCGTTTCGATATCTCGGGCCTGGGACAGACTTAAGTCTGTTCCCATCACCCGTTGTTATTTCCCGGCAATCTTTTCCAAATCCTTCGCCGGTATCATCTGACCGTCCAGACCGGCTTCCTTGTACGACTTGCCGTAGGCCACGCTCATCAGCGTCGAGTAGTACACCGTGGGCATTTTGAACTTGGTGCCGTACTTGGCGTTGATCTGGTCCTGATAGACCTCGACGTTCATTTGGCACACCGGGCAGGGCGTGACGATCATGTCGGCGCCGTTGTCGTAGGCGGATTCGATGATGTCCTTGATCAGCGCTTGGCTCTTTTCCGGTTCGGAGAAGGCGAGCGCGCCGCCGCAGCAGGAGACTTTCTTTTCGTAGGTCTCGCAGGCCTCGGCGCCCATCGTGGTGATGAGTTTGTCGAGGTACTTCGGGTTCTCGAACGACTCGCCGGCGATGCCGAACGGGCGGTTGGTCTGACAGCCGACGTAGCCGGCGATCTTCAGGCCTTCCAAAGGCTTCTTCACATGCTTGCCGAGTTCGTCGTAGCCGAAGTCTTCGATCAGGACTTCGACCATGTGGCGGATCTTCTTGTCGGCCTTCACGCGCAGACCGGCTTCGGCCAGCGCCTGATTGGTTTCCTTCATCAGATCGCCGTCTTCATGCAGACGTTCCTGGGTCTCTTTGGTGGCGAGCCAGCAAGCGGCGCAGGTGGCGACGATGTCCTGATTCGGATGTGCCTGTTCCGACAACGCCATGTTGCGCGCCGACAGCGCCAAGCGCGGCAACTCACCGCCGCCGGCGTAGCCGATGGAGGCGGAGCAGCAGTTCCAGTCCGGGATCTCGTTCAGTTCGATGTCGAGCACGTCGCACATGCTGTTCACCGAGACCTGATAGTTGGACGCCGAGGCCGCCTTCTGCGAAGAACAGCCGGGGTAGAACGAATAGGATTTCTTAGCCATGTGAATTTCTCTCCTCAGGCGCCGGCTTTGCCAATCTTGGCGTCTTCGATTTCCTGGGCCTTGGCCAGGATGGCGTGCAGGCCCTTGGCGTCTTTGCAGCCATGACCGCCCAGCAGTTCCAGGGGCGTCATGCGCTTGGTCTTCAACATGCCCAGACCGATGTCCTTCATCTTCAGCGCAGTCTTCACGCCTTCGCCGAAACCGTTCATGAAGTACAGTTGCAGGCCGAGCTTCAGTTCATTCACGCGGCCGGTCTTGGTCAGGTTGTTCCAGAACAGTTGCGCGAACTTCGCCGTCTGCTGCTGTTGCGGAACCACGCCCAGACGCTTCGCGTAGGTGGCCAGGCCGTGCATGATGTGGGTGATCGGCAGGCCGCGCGGGCAACGGGCGATGCAGTTGTAGCAGGAGGTGCACATCCACATCGAATCCGATTGCAGCACTGCATCGCGCTTGTTGGCGCGGATCAGCATGAAGATTTCCTGCGGCGGATGTTCCCAGTGCGGGCCGAGCGGGCAGGAGCCCGAGCACACGCCGCACTGCATGCACATCTTCACCCAATCGCCTTCCTCGACGTTCGCCTCGACTTCCTTGAGGAAGTTGCCGCTGAACTTCTCGACCATCTGTTGGTTGTAATTGCTCATGACGGGCTCCTAGAACTTGAACGGGCTCATGCCGACGCGCTCGATGGTCGCGGCCATATCGTTAATCAGATCGGGCGCGCGCTTGATGTCGGTGATGGCAATTTCGTAGGTCGCGACGCGCTCGGGTTCGAGATTCAGCGTCTTCAAGGTGTCGTCGATCTTGCTCATGCGCACATGCGCGAGTTCCGAACCCTTGACGAAGTGGCACTGATAATTATCGCCCTTCTGACAGCCCATCAGCACCGCGCCGTCGTAGCCGGAGTTCAGCGCGTCGGTGATCCAGATGGTGTTCACGCTCCCTAAGCAACGCACCGGAATCACGCGGGTGAAGGCGCTGTACTGGAAGCCCTGCATGGCGGCCATGTCGAGTGCCGGATAGGCGTCGTTCTCGCAGGCCAGCACCAGGATACGCGGCTTCTCGGAGAATTCGTCGGGGATGTCGACGGCCTTCAACTGCTGGCCGACGGTGTCCACCGAGTAGTTCTCGAAGGAGATCACGCGCACCGGGCAGGCGCCCATGCAGGTGCCGCAACGGCGGCAGCGCGATTCGTTGAACACCGGGAAGCGCCGTTCGTCTTCGTCGATGGCGCCGAACGGGCATTCCACGGTGCAGCGTTTGCACTGGGTGCAGCCTTCCTTGCGGAACGACGGATAGGACAAGTCGCCGGAGCGCGGATGCGCGGCGCGGCCGAGATGCGCGTTCTCCATCGACTGGATGGCCTTCAGCGTGGCGCCGGTGGCGTCTTCGATGGTCTGCTGGATGTCCATCGGACGGCGTACCGGGCCGCAGGTGTAGATGCCGGTGCGGCGCGTCTCGTAGGGGAAGCAGATGAAGTGCGAATCGTTGAAGCCGTGTTTGAGGTGCGGCAGGTCTTTGCCCTGACGATAGTTCATGTTGAGGATGGAGTCGGCATTGACCTTCCATTCGCCCGGCTCGTCCTGCTTCACCACCTCGATGTCGACGCCGGCGTTGGCGACCTGACCGGTGGCGAGCACCACCAGATCGGCGTCTTCGCTGATGTCTTCATTCAGGATCAGATCCTTGAACTTGACCTTGAGGCTGCCGCCGGCCGGCGACACATCGCTGACCACGCCCTTGCGGAAGGTCACGCCCTTTTCCTGGCCGCTGCGATAGAAGTCTTCGCCGGGCGCGCCGGGGGTGCGCAGATCGGTGAACAGGATGGTGGTTTCGATGTCGGGATTCTGATCGCGGAAGTACATCGCCTGCTTGATCGACGTCGAGCAGCAATGGCCGGAGCAGTAGTTCAGATGACCTTCCTTGTCGCTGCGCTGACCGGCGCACTGGACGAACACGACCTTCTTGATTTCTTTGCCGTCGGAGGGGCGCTTGATGGCGCTGCCGTTGGCGGCTTTCGCCAGCTTCTCCAGACCCATCTGATCGACCACGTCGGCGGACTTGCCGGCGCCGAGTTCGGGCAGCTTGCTCATGTCGTAGGGCTTGAAGCCCGAGGCCATGATGATGGCGCCGAAATTATCGGTCGTGGTCGCGCCGGACTCGGTGGTGATGTCCGCCGCGAAGCGGCCGGGCGCACCGGAGGTCTTGGTGATGGTGCAGTTGAGTTTCACGCTGATCTTGGGATTGGCCTCGATCGCCGCGATCATCGCCGCGATGCCGGTGTCCATCGGTTCAGCGTAGGGACTGCGATCCGGGATGCGCTTGTAGAAGTTCGCCGCGGCACCGCCGAGTGCGCCGGTCTTTTCCACCAGCGTCACCGGATAGCCGGTCTTGGCCGCTTCGAGGGCCGCGGTCATGCCGGCGATACCGCCACCGACCACCAGCAGATGGTTGATCATGCCCTTTTCCTGCGCGGACGCCGGCGGGGTCATGTACTTGGCCTCGGCGCAACCCATGCGCACATAGTCGGCCGCCATTTCCTCGGTGAGTTCGCGCGCCTCGTCGGTGTCCGGGCGCACCCAGATCACGCCTTCGCGCAGATTCACGCGGCTCAAGGTGACTTCGCCGTCGAAGGCGAAGGCCTCGGTCTTGGCGCGACGCGAGCAGGCGGCGATGACGACGCGGTTGACGCCGTCGTTGGTGATGTCGTTCTGGATCATCTCCACGCCAGCGGCAGAGCACAGGAATTCATGCTCTTTCGCGACAGCCGCCTTGCCTTCGCGGCTGGCGACGTTGGCGAGCTGTTTGGTGTCCAGGCGTTCGCCGAGTCCGCAGCCCTTACAGATGTATGCACCGATCTTCATGTCTGCCACGGGTTAACCCTCCATCCCAGCAACGCGATTGACCACCTGGATGGCGCGCAGCGCGCTGGCGGTGGCGCTCTGCACCGCGCGGTTTACATCCAGGGCGTCGGAGGAACAGCCGGCGGCGAAGAACCCGCCATTGGCCGCATCCTGCTCGACAAAACCTTCTTGATTGATTTTCACTGCCAGCGGGAACGCATCTTTCGACACGCTGGGTTCCATGCCCACGGCCAATACGACCAGATCGTGCGTGTTGCTGTAGCGGTGATAGCCTTCGGTGTCCACGCCGTGCAGGATCGGATTGGCGTCCTTGTCCTGGGTGATGCTGGCGACCTTGGACTTGGTGAAGGTGACGTTAGTATCGGCCTGTACCTTCTGATAGAAGTCGTCGATGCGGTCGATGGCGCGGATGTCGATGTAGTAGACGGTCGACTTGAAGTCGTCGGCGTACTTCTCGCGCAGATAGGTGGTCTGCTTCAAGGTGGCCATGCAGCAGATGCGCGAGCAGTGCGGCAGATGATTCTTGTCGCGCGAACCGGCGCATTGAATGAAGGCGACGTTCTTGGCCTCTTTGCCGTCGCTCGGGCGCAGCAGCTTGCCGCCGGTCGGACCGAACGGGTCGGCCATGCGCTCGAATTCCACGCTGGTGATGACGTTCTTGTAGCGGTCGTAGCCGTAGGGCTGGATCTTGGCGGCATCGTACGGACGCCAGCCGGTGGCCCAGATAATGGCGCCGACGGTGAGCTGGGTCTCGGTGGGCTGCATGTCCAGATCGATGGCGTTGTACTTGCACGCGGCCTTGGCCTTGTCGGCGTCGGGCGTGCCGATGATGCGCGCATCCAGCACATAGCGCTGCGGATAGGCCATCGGGTGATTCAGATAGGCGCCCTTGCGCTTGCCCAGGCCGTAGTTGTATTCGGAGTCGAACTCGGCCTCGACGGCCTTGCCGCACTCGCCGCAGGCGGTGCAGTTCTCGTTCACATAGCGCGGCGTGGTCTTGAGGGTGACGGTGTACTTGCCCGTGTCGCCGCTGACCGCGGTGACCTCGGTCATAGTCAACAGGCGCAGGTTCTTGTTGGCCTTGAGCCGGCGCAGGTTGATTTCCAGGCCGCAGGACGGGATGCACAGCTTCGGGAAGTATTTGTAGAGCTGGCTGACGCGCCCGCCGACCGTGGGATTTTTTTCGACCAGGATCACCTGCTTACCGCACTCGGCGGCCTCCAGGGCTGCGGTCATCCCGCTGATCCCGCCGCCGACCACCAGAATGGTCTGGTTGGTTGCGATTACCTCCGACATGGGTCTTCCTCCGTTGCGGATACCTAAAATCTTAAAAAAGCCACGCGAGCCTGGGTCGATACGCCCCGGGGCAGCGGCCTGAAATCTCGTCGTACACCAGGGGTGTTCGTCTCGGTGCGCGGCTGCGAACCTTGCGCGCATCGCGCTGTCGCTACCTTGCCCTGGGTCAATACACCTTAGTATTTATAGGGCCGCCATTCACAGGGTGTGGGGACCGCGGTGTCCGCCCGAAAGCGGCCCTAGAAGATA
Source organism: Gammaproteobacteria bacterium (assembly GCA_016218375.1). Taxonomy (GTDB): domain Bacteria; phylum Pseudomonadota; class Gammaproteobacteria; order Thiohalobacterales; family Thiohalobacteraceae; genus JAHJQQ01. Next base: position 7,906 of record JACREG010000011.1, on the reverse strand, counting down.
CTCTCTCTCCCAAGGCGACGCCACCGGCCATCGGTGGTGTTCTGTATCGAAATTTCCGATGTAGAAATAGAAAGGATGTATGACATGCTGGGGCCTTGCTGGTGCCATCCCGATGCATGTCGGATAATGCCGGCTGTTGACCGGCGGGGTGGGAAGTCTCAATGGAGGCGGGTGTGATACGGCATGGATTCTTGGCGGTATGTGCCCTGCTGCCCGGCCTGACCCGGGCGGAAGTCGCTGCGGATTACCTCCAGGGGTATGCGCGCGCGGTTCTGGATCTGCAATTTCCCGGGCGCAATATCGAGGTGATATCCGCGTATGACGATGGGCGCCTGGTGCTCGTCGACGGTGGTTGTGCGCCGGAAGCGGAACGCGTACCGGTCGAAGCCGCCATCGAGGCGACACAGCGGTTCGCGCACATCGTCTGGCAGACGGCGCCGCAATGCAGCACCGCAGCTACTTCCGCTGGGACGCTCGCACAAATACCGCCGATGGAACGTAATGCGACCGCAGCACCATCCGCGCCGGCGCACGAGAACGACGGCTCCATCGAAGCGTTACCCGTGGACGAACTGTTCAAACCGCTGATCGCCGATCCCCGGCAGCCCCAATTCTCCATCAAGTATCACCGCTACGACGCCCGCGACAGTTTCGATGCCGCCAGCGTGTCCTTCGGCGATTATTTCGGCTTCGCCAGCGGCTTGTTCGGCGAATACGGCGTCTCGCAAATCGGCCTGCAAGGCGCGGTCTTCGCGGTATTCAATCTGGATGCGGACTCCTACGATTTGGTGAATGCCGATTACTGGCTGGGCATTCCGCTGTCGGTGCGGCGTGGCCCGTTGTCCTATCTCACGCGCATCTATCATCAGAGCTCGCATCTGGGCGACGAATTTCTGATCGGCAATCCGGATATTCCACGCATCAATCTCAGTTACGAAGACTGGGAAACGCTGACGTCCTACGAATGGAAGTTATGGCGCTTCTACGGCGGTGGCGGCGTCATTCTCAACAGCGAACCCAACTTGGACCCGTTGCATATGCAAATGGGCGCGGAATATCGACGGCCAGGCGCTTTTCACGGCTGGCAATTCGTCAGCGCAGCCGACTGGCAGGCCAACCAGGAACAGAATTGGCAGGGTAGCGGCTCCTATCAAATGGGCTTCGCCATCGACGGCCATGCCAACCGCGAAATCCGCCTGATGCTGGAACACTACCGCGGCTTTTCGCCGAACGGACAGTTCTACAACGAACGGCTGCGGTATACAGGGTTGGGCGTGTATTTCGATTTGTAAGTTGTTTGTTGTTCTCTGCACCCTCCGTGTGAATAAATCGATAACAGTGCGCTTGCACTCCCCCCCCCCCCCCTGCCTCATATAATCGATTTCATCCGCATACCCGGAGTGTTGGGCGCGGGGTGATTGCCTGTTCCTGGGAGGGCGGGCTATAGTTCGCGACGATGGCCAGAGGGATAGGACAGAGGATGTTCGGTAGGCCGTCACCATAATCAAAACAATACAGCGACAGGGAACGTATGCCGCATGTAGCGGATATTGAGCCGCCTATCGATACTGGACTACTCAGTCTCGTACTCGTTGCGCGCTTCTTTGGGCTGCCGGCGGATGCCGGCCAGTTACGTCATCGCTTTGCTCCGCCGGGTAAAGGCATCGGCACCCCCGAGATCCTGCGTGCCGCGCGTCATCTGGGCCTCAAGGCCCGAGACGTCGTATCTCCCTACGACCGCCTCACGAAAACCCCGCTTCCCGCCATCGCCCAACACAAGGACGGCCATTATTTCGTCCTGGCCAAAATCGAGGGCGACAAGGTTCTGATTCAAGACCCGCTGGAGTCGCGCCCTTTGGCCTTGCCGCGCGCGCTCTTCGAAGACGCTTGGTCGGGCAAACTCATCTTGCTGACGCGCCGCGCGGTGTTGCTGAACGAGAATGCCAAGTTCGGCTTCAAATGGTTCGTTCCCGCCATCGTCAAATACCGCAGGTTATTCGCCGAGGTCTTGCTGGCCTCGTTTTTCCTGCAACTGTTCGCGCTCATCTCGCCGCTGTTCTTCCAGGTGGTCATCGACAAGGTATTGGTACACAAAGGGCTGACCACTCTGGATGTCCTGGCCTTCGGATTGATCGTTGTGTCGCTGTTCGAGGTGGTGCTGGGCGGTTTGCGTACGTATTTGTTCGCGCACACCACCAACCGCATCGACGTGTTGCTCGGCGCCAAGCTCTTCGGCCATCTGCTGGCTTTGCCCCTGAGTTATTTCGGTGCGCGCCGGGTCGGCGATTCGGTCGCGCGGGTGCGCGAGCTGGAGAACGTGCGCAGCTTTATCACCGGTTCGGCGCTGACGCTGGTTATCGATCTGCTGTTCACGGGGGTGTTCCTCGCGGTGATGTATTACTACAGCCCGCTGTTGACCTTCATCGTCCTGGGTTCCATTCCCTGCTATGTGCTGTTGTCGGTGTTCGTCACGCCGATCCTGCGCGGCCGCGTGCATGAGAAATTCAATCGTGGCGCGGAGAATCAGGCCTTTCTGGTGGAAGCGGTCAGCGGCGTCGAGACCCTCAAGGCCATGGCCGTCGAACCGCAGATGCAGCGCCGCTGGGAAGAACAGCTCGCGGCCTATGTACAAGCTAGTTTCAAGGCCGGCACCCTGGGCAATATCGCCAATCAGATCGCCGGGTTCATCAACAAGGCCGTGGTGGTGCTGATACTGTGGGTCGGTGCGCGTGCGGTGATCGACGGCGATCTCAGCGTCGGCCAGCTCATCGCGTTCAATATGCTTGCCGGGCGCATGAGCGGCCCGGTGCTGCGTTTGGTGCAACTTTGGCAGGACTTCCAGCAGGCTGGTGTCTCTGTGCAGCGCCTGGGCGATATCCTCAACACACCGACCGAACCGAGTTACAACCAAAACCGCAGCTCATTGCCGCAACTCAATGGTCGCATCACGTTCGACCACGTCACCTTCCGCTATCGCCCGGATGGTGCGGAGGTCTTGCGCGGCGTCAGCCTGGATATTCCGGCCGGGCAGGTCATTGGCGTGGTCGGGCGTTCGGGTTCGGGTAAAAGCACGCTCGCCAAACTCGTGCAACGCCTGTATGTCCCCGAGGCCGGGCGTGTGCTGGTCGATGGCGTCGATCTGGCCATGGTCGACACAGCGTGGTTACGCCATCGCGTCGGGGTGGTGTTGCAGGAAAATATTTTGTTCAACCGCTCGGTGCGCGACAACATCGCGTTGAGCGACCCCGGCATGACGATGGACGCCGTCGTGCAGGCCGCGCAACTCGCCGGCGCGCACGACTTCATTCTCGAAATGCCCGAAGGCTACGACACCCCGGTCGGCGAACACGGCTCGACGCTCTCAGGCGGACAGCGCCAGCGCCTGGCTATCGCCCGCGCGCTCGCGACCAACCCGCGCATCCTCATCCTCGACGAAGCGACCAGCGCGCTGGATTACGAATCCGAACGCATCATCCAGCAGAACATGCGCGCCATCTGCCAGGGCCGCACCGTCATCATCATCGCCCATCGCTTGTCCACCGTGCGCCATGCCGACCGCATCGTCGTGCTCGAACGCGGCCAAGTTATCGAGCAGGGCGCGCACGATGATCTGGTGAAACATGGTGGTCAATACGCGCGCCTGTGGGCGCTGCAATCCGGCGATCCCGCCGTCACGGTGATGCGCTGATGCGCCAGAAGAACCCGTTGCAGAGCCACGAACTCGACTTCCTCCCCGCCGCCCTGGAAATCCAGGAGCGCCCGCCGTCACCGCTGGGGCGGGCAATTGTATGGTCGCTGGTGGCGTTCTTCTTAATCGCACTGATCTGGTCCATCGTCGGCCACATCGACATCGTCGCCACCGCGCAGGGCAAGATCATCCCCAGCGGCCATGTCAAAGTCATCCAGCCGCTGGAGATCGGCAACGTGCGCGCCATTCATGTGGCCGAAGGCCAGCACGTCGAGCAAGGCGATGTGCTGATCGAACTCGACCCGACCCTAAGCGCGGCCGACCGCGACCGCTTGAACAGCGAATACCAGACCGCGCACTTGAACCGCGCCCGCCTCGCGGCTCTGGCCAAACAACTTCAAACCCAAGACAACGCCGCCCCCACCGCCGCCGGCCGCGCCGAATACCCCATGATCGATCCTGACCAAGTGTCCTCGGCCGATGCGGCGGCACTGACGCTCCAGCAACAATTGCTGCGCACGCAATGGACCGAATTCACTGCGCGCATCGCCGCCTTGGATGCGGATCTCGCCAAGCGCGCGGCGGAACTCGCCGGCGTCAAGGCACAAGTGACCAAGCTGCAACAGACGCTGCCGCTCGTCACCCAGCGCGCCGACGCCTTGAAAGGTTTGGTCGGTAAAAAACTCGTCCCCGAAAACCAATGGCTGGAACTGGAACAAGAACGCATCGAACAACAGCAAGACCTGGAAAGCGACAAACAGCGCAGCCTCGAACTCAATGCCGCCATCACCGAGGCGCGCCAGCAACGCAACAGTGTGCAAGCGGAATTCGCCGGCAAGGTTTACACCGACCTGGCCGAAGCCGAGCGCCAACAGGCCGGACTCGAACAGGAACTCATCAAAGCCACGCAGCGCACCGGACTGCAAACATTGACCGCGCCCATCGCCGGCATCGTGCAGCAACTGGCCGTGCACACCGTCGGCGGCGTGGTCACGCCAGCGCAGGAACTGCTCAAGATCGTCCCGCAACAAGGCAATCTCGAAATCGAGGCCTGGGTGTTGAATAAAGACATCGGTTTCGTCACCGAAGGTCAGCGTGCGGAAATCAAGGTCGAGACCTTCCCCTTCACCCAATACGGCACCCTCGATGCCGAGGTGATCGACGTGTCCAGCGATGCCGTGACCGATGAAGAGAAAGGACTGATCTATGCCGCGCGGGTGTTGATGAAGACATCGACCATCCGCGTCAACGATAAGCTCGTCAATCTCACGCCGGGCATGGCGGTCACGGTGGAAGTGAAGACCGGCACGCGACGGTTGATCGAGTTTGTGCTGAGTCCGTTGCTGAAGTATAGGGATGAGGGGCTGCGGGAGCGGTGAGGCCTTATTTGCTCGTCCGCGGGACCTCATAATCTGGGTGACATTAGCGAGAGGGATGTTTATGTATTCGGTTCGATTGACGGGTGGGCTGCTGCTCATCACTCTGCTGACTTGCCAGACGGCCTGGGCGCGGGCCTACCGCTGCACCGATGCCGCCGGCCAAGTGAGCTATTCGCAGGTGCCCTGTACGGCCAGCCAACAGGGCGCTCAGATGCGTGGAGTCGAAGAGGGCCAGAAGCAGGACAGGGATCTGTGCCGCACGGCGCGAGACCTGGCCATGTCGGCTTTCGAAGATATGTCCAATGGTATCGAGCCTGATGCCGTCATGGATCAGTATGGCGGTGTCAACTACATCAGTCATGCGGCATTGGGTGTCATCAATTTCGTCGCCAGCCTGCGCTACAACCAGGATCTGACTGCACAACGTGTCGGCTCACTGACGTTTGCGCGTTGTCGGGAGGGTGGCTTCGGTACATTGAGCGAAGGCGACTTTCCAGAGATCGAGCCGGATGCCGCTCCTCCGCAAGAGGGGCAGCCATCGCCGCAAATGGGTCCCGATGAGAACAATCGCGACGCGCAGGGCCAGAGTTTTAGACCGACCGTTAGCGACACCGTCAATCGCTGCGCCAGCTATCAAGAAGAAATGAACGATCTAACTGCCAGACTTCGCCGTGCCCACGACGCCGTTACCGGTGCGAATTTGCGGCGGGAGCGCCAGCAATACCAGGATCGATGGAGCGCCGAGTGCCGCGGGCGTTGAGGTATTCGACAAGTATGTGTTTCGCGATGCGCATTCTGAATTGTGCGGAAACTGAAGCGAGGATTGCAGCGTGAGTATTTCAGGATCAAGAGGAAAGTATGTGTTTCGAATGTCACCGCAGCGCGGTGCGGGCGTGATCAAGGCGCTGGTGCTGATCCCCATCATGCTGATGTTTGTTATCGCGCTCGTCTTCGCCTTCTACGAAGGACGGAAGGCGTATTGGGATTATCGGGTGCGGGAGATGTGTGAGAAAGATGGGGGTATCAAAGTCTATAAAACTATCGGATTGCCGCCAGACAAATTCAACGAATGGGGTCAGCCAAACTTTTATCAGCCAGCCAACGGTAAGAATGCATTGGGGGAAGAGTACATTTTTCTATCTGAAATTCATTATTACCGAAAAGGCGACCCCCAAGTGGCGCGTTATCACATTCAGGTTGTTCGACGTGGGGATGGAGAACTGTTAGGAGAATCTGTTTCATATGGCCGTGGGGGTGGTGATATGCCAACGCCATCATACGGTTCAAGTTATCACTGCCCGCAGGAATACGGTGACATACCTTTGTTAACGAGGATATTCAACAAGGAAAACAAGGAGTAATTTATGAGCACAATTGAACAGTATTATTCTCAGGCAGAATTGGCATTGGCGGCATATGCAAACCTGTTATCAGGAATTCCAAATACCACGGCATTGCAAGATGACGGGAACGGAATGTCCGCAGCACAAGCTGCACAATTTGCACAGACGTACACAGTCGTAACCCAATACACCGACACCTCGACGAGTTTTTCAGCGACGGTGTTCAAGGATGCGGCCGGCAATCTGACATTGGCGATGCGCGGCACGCTGGAAGGCGGTGATTTCATCCCGACCGACGCCGACATTGCGAGCTACGGCGCCGGCTACGACCAGATTGCTGCCATGTACAACTGGTGGCAGCGCGCGGCAAGTCCCGCCGGTCAAAACGTCGATCAGTACGAAGTGCAGTTCGTGCCGATCTTCGATGAGCCGCCGGCAGGCGCATTATCGCTCTACTTGGGAACGTCGGGGGTCAGTGTTGGTGCGTACTATCTGGTGTCATCGGCGCCTGCTGTTGCGACCGGTGAGCTTGCCAATGAGATCGCCAGTGATGCCGACCATCGGCTGGCGGTCGCCGGCCACAGCCTCGGCGGGCATCTGGCGATGGCCTTCGGGGCATTGTTTCCCGATGTCGCCGGTCAGATCACGACGTTCAATGCGCCGGGGTTCCTGACCACGTCGACGAATGAGGCGTTCTTCGCGGCACTTGACGGAACGATCCCTGCAGGCGTCAACACGACCAACGTCATTGCCGATGAAGCGGACGTGGGTGATGCGCCCTGGAGCGCGATTGCCGGGTTGCATGGCCGACTCGGCGTTTCCATTGATATCGCCATTGAGAATCAGTGGCTCTCGGACGAGCCTGATTCCCCGGCTGCGCTGAATCACAGCCAGCAGACGCTGACAGACGCGTTGGCTGTGTACGCGACACTCGCCGGGCTTGATCCGGCGCTGAGTGCCGATAACTTCAAATCGATTCTTGACAGTGCCGCAATGGGCACGGCGGCTAGCCTGGAACAGGTGGTCGATGCGCTGGAAGGGTTGTTCGGACTCAATACCGATCCGCTGCCGGGCGGCAACGCCAACCGCGACGCGCTGTATCAGGCGATCTACGCCATCCAAGGCAGTGCGACCTACCAATCCGCCGTGCAGTCCGCCGACTTCGCGCAGGTGGTGTCGCTGGCCAGTCTAAGCAGCGACCAGCTCGCCGAGCTGGCGCAGTCCGACATCGCCTATCGCTACGCGCTGGCGCATCTGCTGCCGTTCGCGATTTCCACGGGCGATACCGCGTTGTACGCCCCGCACAACGCCAACGGCGAACTGAACCTCGAAAACTATTCCGATCAATATTTGAACGACCGCGCGGATTTCCTGATGTGGATGTTGCGCTTCAATACGCGCGACGATGCCTATACGACCAGTGCCCCGCTAGGTGCCACGTTGTATCGCGACCAGGGGACTGGCATCGAAGTGCAGTTGGCAAACACGCACGTACC
>JACREG010000134.1 GCA_016218375.1 Gammaproteobacteria bacterium | reverse complement strand
CAGGTGATGGAATGGATTCTCGGCCAAGTTCAAGTAGAAGAGAAAACCTGTAGCTTCGATGAGTTGACCGAAATTCGTAAGACGTTGAACGCCTAAAGGATCGATACTCATGCCCGCTATCTATGGTAAACCCGGAGCACAGCACGCCCAGGCACTGAATCTGGTGCCGATGGTCATCGAGCAGACCGCGCGCGGCGAACGTGCCTACGACATCTACTCGCGTCTGCTGAAGGAGCGCGTGGTGTTTGTGGTGGGGCCAGTCGAGGATTACATGGCGAACGTGATTGTCGCCCAGCTGCTGTTCCTGGAGTCGGAGAATCCGGACAAGGATATCCACCTGTATATCAATTCCCCGGGTGGATCAGTGAGTGCGGGTTTGGCGATCTACGACACCATGCAGTTCATCAAGCCGGACATTAGCACGATGTGTATCGGCCAGGCGGCCAGCATGGGCGCCGTGCTGCTGGCGGGCGGAGCCAAGGGCAAGCGTTACTGCCTGCCGCATTCGCGGATGATGATTCATCAGCCGCTGGGCGGGTTCCAGGGCCAGGCATCGGACATCGATATCCATGCCAAGGAAATCATGCTGGTCCGCGAGCGGTTGAACACCATCCTCTCGAAACACACGGGTCAGCCGATGGAGCGTATCGAGAAGGATACCGACCGCGACAATTTCATGGGCGCGGATCAGGCCTGTGGTTACGGTCTGGTAGATAAGGTGCTCTCGCAACGGGTCAGCGAGCCGGTCAAGGCCTGATTGTGATCGGGACGTGATCGGGCATATCCCTCAAATGGGCACAGGGATTGCTTGTTATTACGCCAGAACCGTAGTTGAATGGGGCCAGGATTAACCTCTGACGTCTGCCGGCGATATCGTCGCGACAGGTTCGTCGAGAGAATGGCCGATCTAAGCCTAAGCAGAGAGAGGGTGGGCTATGAGTAATGATCGTAACGGCAAGGGAGACGACGGCAAGCTTCTTTACTGTTCGTTCTGCGGCAAGAGCCAGCACGAAGTACGCAAGCTGATTGCCGGACCTTCCGTTTTTGTCTGCGACGAGTGCGTCGAACTCTGCAACGACATCATTCGTGAAGAGATGCAGGAGAAGGCATCGGCCAGCGGCAATAAGTTGCCCAAGCCGCACGAGATCAAGCAGGTTCTGGACGAGTATGTTATCGGCCAGGAACGCGCCAAGAAAGTGCTCGCGGTGGCGGTTTACAATCACTACAAGCGCCTCGATGCACGCAGCCGCAAGGAAGACGTCGAGCTGTCCAAGAGCAATATCCTGCTGATCGGTCCGACCGGTTCCGGCAAGACGCTGCTCGCCGAAACGCTGGCGCGCTTGTTGAATGTGCCCTTCACCATCGCCGATGCCACCACGCTCACCGAGGCGGGGTACGTCGGTGAAGACGTCGAGAACATCATCCAGAAGCTGTTGCAGAAGTGCGATTACGACGTCGAGAAGGCGCAGACCGGCATCGTCTACATCGACGAGATCGACAAGATCTCGCGCAAATCGGACAATCCGTCCATCACCCGCGACGTGTCGGGCGAGGGCGTGCAGCAGGCGCTGCTCAAGCTGATCGAGGGCACGGTTGCCTCGGTGCCGCCGCAGGGCGGCCGTAAGCATCCGCAGCAGGAATTCCTGCAAGTCGACACCAGCAACATCCTGTTCATCTGTGGCGGCGCCTTCGCCGGTCTGGAGAAGATTATCCGCGGTCGTTCCGAGAAGGGCGGCATCGGCTTCTCGGCCGAGGTCAAGAGCAAGGAAGACACACGCAACGTCGGCCAGATTCTGTACGACGTCGAGCCGGAAGATCTGATCCGCTATGGTTTGATACCCGAGTTTGTCGGTCGTCTGCCGGTGGTCGCCACGCTGGAAGAGCTCGACGAAACGGCGCTGGTGCAGATCCTCACCGAACCGCGCAATGCCATCACCAAGCAATACGGCAAGCTGTTCGAGATGGAAGGCTGCGAGATCGAGTTCCGTGAAGACGCTTTACGGGCGGTGGCACGCAAGGCCATGGAACGTAAAACTGGCGCTCGCGGCCTGCGCACGATCCTGGAGCATATCCTGCTCGACACCATGTATGACCTACCGACCATGGACAACGTCCGCAAGGTGGTTGTGGACGAATCCGTGATTAGCGGCGAATCAAAGCCTTACATGCTATTCGAGGCGGCCGAGCAACGGGCTGTCTCCGATTGAATCTGGCCCGGCCCAACAGGCCGGGCGCGTTTTTTCCCACTCCCTGCAATTCAACGCATCTGGCTCAAAAATTGCCTTCTCATTGGTGTGAGTGGGCAGCCGTTTCAGCCATTGAATCGGTCGCCCGGTGCCCACATATACAACGAGGCGCGCGTGTCGGAGCGATTCATGACGTCATGCATCCAAGACATACGCAATTCCCACCCGCAAGAGGGACTCCCGAATGGAGCACGAGGACAAGAAAGCCGTGATGACTGAGCAGACGAATGCAATGATTCCCGTACTGCCGCTGCGTGATGTGGTGGTGTATCCGCATATGGTCATTCCCCTGTTCGTGGGGCGTGAAAAATCCATCCGCGCCCTGGATACGGCCATGCAGAATGACAAACGCATTCTGCTCGTTGCGCAGCGCAGCGCGGATGTCGACGACCCGCAGGTCGAGGACATCCACAGCATCGGTACGTTGTCCAGCATCCTGCAATTGCTCAAGCTCCCGGATGGCACCGTCAAGGTGTTGGTGGAGGGCGCCGCGCGCGCGCGCATCAAGCGTTTCCACGAGACCGAGGAATTCTTCTCGGCGGAGATCGAATCCGCGGAGCCGCATGTGACTGCCGACGACCGCGAAGTCGAAGTGCTGATGCGCTCGCTGCTGGCGCTGTTCGATCAGTACGTGAAGCTCAACAAAAAGGTTCCGCCGGAGATTCTGACGTCACTGGCGGGCATCGACGATGCCGGCCGTCTGGCCGACACCATTGCTGCGCATATGTCGCTGAAGATCGACGAGAAGCAACACATCCTCGAGATCGACTCCGTGCGCGGACGTTTGGAACATCTGATGGGCTTGATCGAAGGCGAGATCGATATCTTGCAGATCGAGAAGCGCATCCGCGGCCGCGTCAAGCAGCAAATGGAAAAGAGTCAGCGCGAGTACTACCTGAACGAGCAGATGAAGGCCATTCAGAAGGAACTCGGCGAACTGGAAGACGCGCCGAACGAAATCGAGGAACTCCAGCAGAAGATCGAAAAGGCCGGCATGACCAAGGAGGCCTTGGACAAGGCCCGTACCGAGCTGAACAAGTTGAAGATGATGTCGCCGATGTCCGCCGAGGCGACCGTCGTGCGCAATTACATCGACTGGCTGGTCAACGTGCCGTGGAAGAAACGCACCAAGATCCGCCACGACCTGGCGCTGGCCGAGCAGGTGTTGGAAGAGGATCACTATGGTCTGGACAAGGTCAAGGAGCGCATCCTCGAATATCTCGCCGTGCAACAGCGCGTGCGCAAACTCAAGGGACCGATCCTGTGTCTGGTCGGACCGCCGGGCGTAGGTAAGACCTCGCTGGGCCGTTCGATTGCGCGCGCGACCAATCGCAAATTCGTGCGCATGTCGCTGGGCGGCGTGCGGGACGAGGCCGAGATTCGCGGTCATCGCCGTACCTACATCGGTTCGCTGCCGGGCAAGCTGGTACAGAACCTGTCCAAGATCGGCGTGCGCAATCCGCTGTTCTTGCTCGACGAGATCGACAAGATGTCGATGGATTTCCGCGGCGATCCGTCCTCGGCGCTGTTGGAAGTGCTCGATCCGGAACAGAACAACACCTTCAGCGATCATTATCTGGAAGTCGACTTCGACTTGTCCGACGTAATGTTCGTGGCGACGGCGAATACGCTGAATATTCCCGGCCCGCTGCTCGACCGCATGGAAGTGATTCGCATCCCGGGTTACACCGAGGACGAGAAGATCAACATAGCCAAGCGTTATCTGCTGACCAAGCAGATCAAGAGCAACGGTTTGCGCAATGACGAATTGACCGTTAGCGATGCCGTGTTGCGCGACATCGTGCGTTATTACACGCGCGAGGCCGGCGTGCGTAATCTGGAACGCGAGATCGCCAAGATTTGCCGCAAGGTGGTCAAGGAGTTGTTGCTCAAGAAGGACGACCGCAAAGTCAGCGTGACACCCAAGAATCTGGATAAATATCTTGGCGTGCGGCGGTTCCGCTATGGTCGTGCCGAGGAACGCGATCAGGTCGGTCAGGTGACCGGTCTGGCCTGGACCGAGGTGGGTGGCGAATTGTTGACCATCGAAGCGGCGATCGTGCCCGGCAAAGGCCGTCTGATTCACACCGGTCAGTTGGGCGACGTCATGCAGGAATCCATTCAGGCAGCGACGACAGTGGTGCGCAGTCGCGCGGCCGTGCTGGGGATCGACCAGGATTTCTACCAGAAATACGACATCCATGTGCATGTGCCGGAAGGTGCAACGCCGAAGGACGGTCCGAGCGCGGGCGTGGGCATGTGCACGGCCCTGGTGTCGGCTCTGACCAAGATTCCGGTGCGCGCGGATGTTGCCATGACCGGTGAAATCACCTTGCGTGGCGAAGTGCTGCCCATCGGTGGCTTGAAAGAGAAACTGCTGGCGGCCCATCGCGGCGGAATTACCACAGTGCTGATTCCGGAGGAGAATCAGAAAGACTTGGTGGAGATTCCCAAGAACGTCAAGGAACACCTTGATATTCGTCCCGTGAAGTGGATCGACGAGGTGCTGCAAGTGGCCTTGCAGCATATGCCGACACCGATTACATCGGATGTGAGCGAGATCGAGGAAGCTGCGGGATCGGCGGAGAAGAAAGTCGAGTCCAAGGGTAAGCGCAAGCGTTCATCCGTACATGCGCATTAATGCGCGAATGTGAACGTAAAAATGCGACGTCGTTTATACGGCGTCGCATTTTTGTTGTGTTCTTGTCTGTTGACAGCGCTTCCAATGCCTTGGTATAAAGTGCCGCGTGCCTGTCGGATGTTCTATATCGAAGCTTGAAATCCCGCGGTCCAGCACAAAAAACTTTTGGTTTCCCGCACTGCCGGGTACCCAGATCTCCAATATCCATTAAGAATCACGCAGCATTATCCCACCCATAATTCCTGTTGCGGGGAAGGAGCATTTATCCATGAACAAGGCTGAATTGATTGACGCGGTCGCCGAAGCGGCAGATTTGAACAAGGCATCGGCGACCCGTGCTGTCGATGCGATTCTCAGCGGCATTGCCGGTGCGCTGAAGAAGGGCGAACAAGTGGCGCTGGTGGGCTTCGGGACTTTCGAGGTGCGTGAGCGTGCGGCACGTACCGGCCGCAACCCCCAGACCGGTGAAACCATCAACATCAAAGCCGCCAAGGCGCCGGCATTCAAGGCTGGCAAAGCACTCAAGGATGCCGTAAACTAGCGCGCTTCTCTGGGTGCTTAGCTCAGCTGGTAGAGCGTCGCCCTTACAAGGCGAATGTCGGGGGTTCGATCCCCTCAGCACCCACCAGGGTCACATGTGGAGTGGTAGTTCAGTTGGTTAGAATACCGGCCTGTCACGCCGGGGGTCGCGGGTTCGAGTCCCGTCCACTCCGCCATACTACCGAAGGGCGCCCTTGATGGGCGCCCTTTTACTTTGTACAGTCGCCGGACTCGAAACTCCGGCCGCCCAGCCGGGCGTTGGACATTACAAGAATCCGTTTAGGAAACCACCATGCTGCAGGCCATTCATGATCGCGTGACCGGCTGGATCGCTAAGATCGTCGTCGGACTTATCATCGTCGTCTTCGCTCTCTGGGGTATCGATAGCTATCTGAAGAGCGAGGCGCGCGTCTTTGCCGCGGTCGTCAATGGCGTGGAGATATCCATTCCGGAATACCGCTATGCAAAACAGTTGCAGGTCCAGCGCATGCGCAGCATGATGGGCGAACAATTCGACGCCAATTTGACCAGCACTGCCGAATTTAAATCCGCAGTACTCAACCGCCTGATCGAGGAGGAACTGCTGGTACAGGCCGCCGCCGAGGCAGGTTTGGCGATCAGCGATGAATTGCTGGCGGCGCAGATTCATGCCATTCCCGATTTCCAGCAGGACGGCAAATTTTCCCAGGAACACTATCAACGCCTGCTATCGCAGCAAGGTCTGACCACGCAGCGCTTCGAACAACAATTCCGCCGCAGCTTGCTGAATAACCAGCTGCTGGGCGGTATTTCCGGCACCGCGATCGTGCCGCGCCAGAACATCGAGCAGGGCCTGCGGTTGCAGGGACAAGAGCGCAAGTTGCGCTACCTGCGCGTACCGGTTGCGCGCTATGCCGACAAGGCAGAGGTTAAAGCCGAAGTGGTGAGCGCCTTCTACGAAAGCAACAAATCGCGCTTTACCGAACCCGAACAAGTCAAACTGCAATATCTCGAATTGTCTTTGGATACTCTGACCAAGGGTCTGAAGACCTCCGATGCCGAAATCGAACAACTGTATGCGAGCGAGAAGGAACGTCTGACCGTTGCCGAACAGCGTCGCGCACGGCATATCCTCGTCAAGCTGGATGAAGGTGCTTCCAAGGAAGCGACCGCCGCCGCAGAGAAAAAGGCCAACGATCTGGTGAAGCGTCTGCGCGCGGGCGAAGACTTCGCCAAACTGGCGAAGGAATTCTCCGCAGATCCGGGTTCCGCGGCCAAAGGCGGCGATCTCGGTTTGTTCGGCAAGGGCATGATGGTGCCGGAGTTCGATGCGGCGACCTTCAGTCTCGCCAAGGACGCCATCAGCGATCCGGTGCGCAGTCCGTTCGGTTTTCACATCATCCAGGTCACGGAGATCCAGGCCGCCAAAACGCCGGAATTGTCCGAGGTGCGCGCGCAACTGGTCGAAGAGGCCCTGCGCAAACAAGCCGAGACGCTGTTCTTCGAGCGCTCCGATACGCTGGGCAAACTCACCTTCGAACAACCCGACACCTTGACGACCGCCGCCGAACAGCTTGATCTCAAGGTGCAGGAAACGGGCTGGTTGCCGGCGACCGGCGGCGAAGGCATCGGCAGTCACCCGCAGGTGATGGAAGCGGTGTTCGCCGACGATGTGTTGAGCGGCGGCAATAACAGCAGCGTGATCGACGTCGGCCCGAATCATGTGGTCGTCGCCCGCGTCTTGGAACACAAGCCGGCGCGACAACTTGCGCTGGATGCCGTGCGCGAAGCCATTCAGACCAATCTGCGCCAGCAAGCGGCGCGCGATGCAGCCACCAAACAGGGTGCGGAATGGGTCGAGCGTCTGAAGACGGGCGCGACACTGGAAAGCATCGCCGCCGAAGTCAAAGGCGAGGTGCAGAATGCCGGATTCATCGGTCGTTCCGACAGCAAGCATGATCGTCAGATTGTCGCCGAGGCGTTCCGCATTCCGCGTGCGGCCGATAACGCACTTGCCAGCGCGGGTACGATGCTGGGCAATGGCGATTATGTATTGATGCAAGTTGCGGAGATCCGCGACGGTAATGTGTCCAGTATCGATGCGGCTGCCCGCACGGCTTTCCAGCGCAGCCTGGATCAGCTTTACGGTACGCTGGAATTTTCCGCATTCCTGGAGCAGCTCAAGGCCAAGGCCGAGATCAAGCAAGACCTGGAGCGGTTGGACTAGGCCGGCCGGCGCGGCTGAACCATGCTGCGTCTCAAACTCCATTGGCAAATCCTGATCGCCCTCCTGCTGGCGGTCATCGCCGGCAGTCTCGCCGGCGCGGACGCCGGCGTGTTCGGCGTGCGTTATGTGCAGATCTTCGACCTCTTCGGCACGTTGTTCATGAACGCCCTGAAGTTGGTCATCGTTCCGCTGATTTTGTCTTCCGTTATCACCGGTATCGCCGCCGTCGGTAAATCCCGCGACTTCGGCCGGCTCGGCTTCAAGACATTCCTCTACTACGTCAGCACCAGTCTGATCGCGATTGTGATCGGCCTGGCGTTGGTCAATTGGATCGAGCCTGGACTTGTCGACGGCGCGCCGGCGCGCGATCACATTGGCTTGAGCGGCGATACCGCAGAGATCGCCGCACGCGCCGAGGCGCACGACAGCGGCGAATTGGCCGACGTGTTCCTACGCCTGGTGCCACCCAATATCGTTGCCGCGGCCGCGCAGGGCGAGATGCTCGGGCTGATCGTCTTCAGTCTGCTGTTCGGCTATTTCGCGACGCGCATTGCCGAGCCGTATGCCGGGTATGTGCAGGGCTTCTGGAAGGGCGTGTTCGAGATCATGGTGCTCATCACCGAGTGGGTGATGAAATTCGCCCCCCTGGGTGTGTTCGCCCTGGTCGCCAAAGTGGTTGCGACCACCGGCCTGCGCGCCGTCGAACCGTTGCTGGCGTTTTTCCTGACCGTAGTGGCCGGGCTGGCCGTGCATTTCCTGATTGTGTTGCCGACGCTGTTGTTACTGGTCGCGCGGGTAAATCCTTTGCGTCATTATCAAGCGATGGCGCCCGCCTTGTTGACGGCGTTCTCCACCGCCTCGTCGTCGGCGACCTTGCCCGTGACGTTGGAATGCGTGGAGCGGCGCGCCGGCGTCTCGCATCGCACCACCAGTTTCGTGATTCCGTTGGGCGGCAGTATCAACATGGATGGCACGGGCTTGTACGAATGCGCGGCGGCGCTGTTCATCGCGCAGGCCTATGGCGTCGATCTCAGCACGGGTCAGCAGTTCACCGTGGTGCTGTTGGCTTTGCTGACCTCGGTCGGCGTGGCCGGCATCCCCGCGGCGAGTTTGGTGGCGATCGCGATTATTCTCTCGGCGGTCGGTCTGCCGTTGGAGGCGGTCGGCCTGATCCTGGCCATCGACCGACCGTTGGACATGTGCCGCACCGCCGTGAACGTCTACAGCGACAGTTGCTGTGCGGTGATCGTCGGCGCCACGGAAGGGGAGACGGAAATCCTGAAAGGCTAGTCCTTGCTCTCGAACGGCGAGCCGCCGACGATGTTGTAACCCGCATCCACATAGGTCACTTCGCCGGTGATGCCGGCGGCGAGATCCGAACACATGAACGCCGCGACATTGCCGACGTCTTCAATGCTCACATTGCGGCGCAGCGGCGCGGTCTTCTCGGCGAAGTCCAGCAGCTTGCGGAAATTGGCGATGCCCGACGCCGCCAGGGTGCGGATCGGTCCGGCGGAGATGGCGTTCACGCGGATGTTCTCCGGGCCGAGGCTATAGGCCATATAGCGCACATTGGCCTCCAGACTGGCCTTCGCCACACCCATCACGTTGTAGTTCGGCAGGGCCTTCTCGGCGCCCAGATAACTCAAGGTCAGCAGCGCACCGGCGCGCCCCTGCATCATCGTGCGACCGGCCTTGGCCAGCGCCGCGAAGCTGTACGAGCTGATGTCGTGGGCCACGCGGAAACTCTCGCGGGTGACGCTGGCGAGATATTCGCCTTCCAACGCCTCCTTGGGCGCGTAGGCCACGGAATGCACAATGATGTCCAGGTCATCCCAGCGCTTGGCCAGTGCGCCGAACACCGCGTCGATCTGCTCGTCGCTGCCGACGTCGCAGGGCAGGGTGATGTCCGAGCCGCATTCGGCGGCCATTTTCTCCACCCGCTCCTGAAGCTTCTCGTTCTGATAGGTGAAGGCCAGCTCGGCGCCTTCGCGGTGCATGGCCTGGGCGATGCCCCAGGCGATGGAGCGGGTGCTGGCAAGTCCGACGATCAGCGCGCGTTTCCCGGTCAGAAAGCCCATTGCGTATTCCTCATTTGCGTTTCACTATCGTCCATTACCATTTCATATCACCATTCCATATGAATGGACGCGCTTACTATATAATGGCCCCGGACCAAAAGGAATCACGCGTGCCCGTGTTGCGTCTCGTCATTGCCCTGGGGTTGTTCGCCATCCTGCACACCGGTGCGGTCGCCGCGCCGTCCGTGGCGCTGGGCTACACGCCGAAATATCCCGCCGGCTTCGATCACTTCGACTATGTCGATCCCAATGCGCCGCAAGGCGGCGAGCTGGTCCTCTCCGGGTTCGGCAATTACGACAGCTTCAATCCGTTCATTCTCAAGGGCGTCTCCGTCGACGGTCTGGGCACGCTGGTGCTCGAACCGCTGATGGTGCAGAGCGCCGACGAGCCCTACAGCCTTTACGCGCATCTCGCCGAAGACATTCAATTGGCCGACGACGGGCTGTCGGTCACCTTCCGTCTCGATCCGCGCGCGCGTTTCTCCAACGGCGATCCCGTGCTGGCCGAGGATGTGAAACTTACGTTCGATACCTTGAAGAGCGACAAAGGCCATCCGCAATTCCGCTTCTATTGGGCGGACATCAAACACGCGGTGGTGCTGGATGCGCGCACGGTGCGCTTCGAGTTCGTCAAGCGCAATCCAGAACTGCACCTGATCGCCGCGCAGATGCAAGTCTTCTCGCGCAAGTGGGTCGACGGTAACGCGTTCGACAAACTCACGCGCACGCCGCCCATCGGCAGCGGCCCGTACACCGTCGAGAAATACCGACTGGGCAAGGACATCACCTACGTGCGCAACCCGAATTACTGGGGACGCGCGCTCAGCACCCGGCGCGGCATGTTCAATTTCGAACGCATCACCTACAAATATTATTCCGACGAGACCGTCCACCTCGAAGCGCTCAAGGCCGGCGAATACGATTTCGCGCTGGTGAATAATTCCAAACAATGGGCGCGCGATTACGTCGGCCCGCAATTCGCCGACGGCCGTATCGTCAAGGAAGAGTTGGTGCATCGCAACAACGCCGGCATGCAGGGTTTTGTCATGAACACCCGGCGCGACAAGTTCAAGGACCGGCGCGTGCGCCGCGCGCTGGCGCTGGCCTTCGATTTCGATTGGTCGAATCGCAATCTGTTCTACAACCAATCCACGCGTTGCGACAGTTATTTCCGCAACAGCGAACTGGCCGCGCGCGGCCTGCCCGAGGGCGAAGAACTGGCGTTGCTGGAACCTTATCGCAGCCAATTGGCGCCGGAGATATTCACTCAAGTCTGGCGGCCGGCGGATACCGCCGAGTCCGGCGCGCTGCGGCGCAATCTGCGCGCGGCCCAGGCGCTGCTGGAGGAAGCCGGTTGGACGGTGCGCGACGGTCGCCTGCGCAACGCCGCGGGCGCGCCGTTCGATATCGAGTTCTTGCTGGCGCAGAAAGGTTTCGAGCGCATCCTCGCGCCCTATGCACATAACCTGCGCAAGCTCGGCATCGAACTCAACTACCGCACCGTCGATGTCAGTCTGTATGTGCAGCGCAACCGCAGTTTCAATTTCGACATGATGGTGGGCTCGTTTCCGCAATCGCAATCACCGGGCAACGAACAGCTCAACATGTGGCACTCGTCGACCGCCGATCAGGAAGGCTCGAACAACACGGCCGGCATAAAAGATCCGGTGGTCGATGCCCTGGTGGAAAAGCTGGTGTATGCGCCGGACCGCAAAGCCCTAATCGCGGCCGCCCATGCGCTGGACCGCGTGCTGCTCTACGGTGAATACGTCGTGCCGAACTGGTATATCGCCACGCACCGGGTCGCCTATTGGGACAAATTCGATCACCCCAAGACACTGCCCCTGTATTACGATGCCGAGAGTTGGGTGTTGCAGGCGTGGTGGCGCGGGCGGGAGCGGGTGCAAGTCGACGCGAGATAAGCCGGTATCGTTTAGGTTTGCACGTCTACATTGGGGCGGCCAAGATCCCCAATCATGACACCCATGACCGCGGCCCCGTCGGCTCCAGCATAATCGTAGGGCGCAATAGCGCAGCGTATTGCGCCGAATGTTTTCGGCTCACGTAGCCCGGATGCAGCGCAGCGGAATCCGGGTACGCATCCTCCCGAATTCCAGCCCTATGGGTTTTCATCCGTGCTACGCCGCCTACGGAAGCCGGGTTGACACAGTCTCGCCGGCGCCGCTATGGTTGCCAGGAATAGTGCCGGTGTACGCAACCCCGCCGTTTCGCGGTCATCGAGCGGGACACGGCAAACGCAGACATAAAATCATGGAAGAGTCACAGAGGGGTGGGGCATCATGCCCCGTCACCCCATCGGCCAAGAAGGAACTTGAATGTCCAACCTGCAAACAATCGAACCGATCGCCTCCAGAATCCTCTCCATCCGCAGTCAGAAAGTCATGATCGATGCCGACTTGGCCGAACTCTACGGGGTGCCCACCAAGGCGTTGAACCAGGCGATCAAACGCAACCCCGCCCGTTTCCCCGATGACTTTGTGTTTCAGCTCACGGCGGAGGAGAAACAGGAGGTGGTCACAAATTGTGACCACCTCGGAAAACTCAAATATTCCAATGCGCTGCCATTTGCCTTCACCGAGCATGGCGCGATTCAGGCGGCCAATGTGCTGAATTCCCCGCAGGCCGCCGAAGTGGGCGTTTATGTTGTCCGGGCGTTCGTCCGCCTCCGCGCGCTGCTCGCCTCCAACAAGGAACTGGCGCAACGGCTGGACGAACTGGAACAGCGCATTGAGCGCAAACTGCAAACGCACGACCAAGCCATCACTGGATTGATCGAGACCCTGCGGCAGATGATGGCGCCGGAAGAACCCAAACGGCGACCGATTGGATTTGTCCATTCGGAGGATGGCGAATGACCTGACGCCCGGTTTGCCCTTGACGCCGCTGCGCCGGAGAGTCAAAACTACCGGTAGTTACAACAGTCGATGCCCGCGGCCTGCTCCAGGCTACGTTTGCTTGACAGTTTATCCGTCCGGCCTTAGCTTCAACTGCAAGCTCCCGAGGTATCAATCATGACGATCCGAACTTCCATGAATACAAAAGAATTGATTACCGAAGCGGTTTCCCTGCCGGTGGAAGAGCGCGCTTTGGTGGTGGACTCGTTGCTCCGCAGCCTCAACCCGCCGGAATCCGAGATCGACAAGCAATGGATCGTAGTGGCGCGTAAACGTTTGGCCGAAATGAGGTCGGGATCGGTGAAGGCCGTGTCGGGAGACGCGGTGTTCAAGAAAGTCTGGGAACGTTTCAATAAATGACCTATTCGTTTCACCCCGAGGCGGAAGAAGAGTTCAATCAGGCGATCTAATATTACGAAGGGGTTGAGTCCGGTCTCGGGTATGATTTTGCCATTGAGGTTTACGCGACCATTCAACGGTCGATTGTCTTTCCAAAGGCGTGGCCCGTGCTTGAAGACGAGATCAGGCGTTCTCTGGTGAGACGATTTCCGTATGGAGTTCTGTACTCCGAAGAGCAAGAAGGATTGTTTGTTGTCGCGGTTATGAATCTTCATCGTGATCCAGATTATTGGAAGGACCGAAAAAGTAAATAACCAGCGTAGGGCGCAATAGCGCAGCGTATTGCGCCGAATGTTTTCAGCCGGACATAAGCCACGGCACACGCCGAACACATCCGGCGCATTACGACCCTGTGCGGGAAACAAATCGCCCAGCCGATTTGCCAAACGCGGGGACAGATTCTCGTCGAGCAGCAGCTTCACGCCGCGGGAATGGTAACCATGCGGCGTTCGCGATCCGCGGCGAAGGCCAGGCAGGCGCGAATGTCTTCGGCGGTCAGATCGGGAAAGTCGGCCAGGATTTCCGCTTCGCTCATGCCGGAGGCAAGGTATTCGAGGATGTCGTACACAGTGATGCGCAGCCCGCGAATGCAGGGCTTGCCGCTGCGCTTGCCGGGTTCGATGGTGATGTAATCGCGATAATCCATGGCACTGAGCATACGAAGCGGACGGCATGGCTTGCAAGCGGTCGGGGGTTCCCGGCCCCGATTTCGCCTCTGCCCTTGACGCCGCTGCGCCGGCGAGTCAAAACTACCGGCAGTAACAACACTCGATGTCCGCGGCCCCGCCGTTTCGCGGTCGTTAAGAAAAATGCATAAGAAGAATGTCAGGGAGGAGTCGCGTATGGGGTGGCTGCGCGCGGTGGTGAGATGGGTTTGTGGTTTCAAATACGCTGATCCCTTGATTTCTGTATTGATCCCGATAGTCATGGCATGTTCATTGATGACCTCAGCCACGGCCAAGGCAGAAGATGTGTCGCCCCAAGGACTTCAATACTACAATTCGAGAACGCAGATAATTTCTACAGAAGTACCAGGGTGTACCACTGGAACGCCCATCTGGAATAATGGGTTCCCAGAAAATACGAATTACGATCCTGTTACAGCGTCTCAGTATTTCGGTGGCACAACATATTGGTCGACGCAGATAGGGAATTGCCCGGGGCCAAGTCAGTATTTGTTTGCTCGGGTTTATTGTCCAGATTCCGCTGTGCAATTCTATGTTAACAATTCCTACCATGTTTGTCGGTACAGCAGTCGTTGTCCATCTAGCTCAACGAGAAATGTGATTACCGGCCAATGTGAAACCGCGGGTAAAAACAAAGGTTCTGGTGGATGTGGTCAGAACGTTAGTAATCCGATTAATGTAGGTATAGGCGGAAAGTGGCTTCACGAAATTGATCGTGATGTTTCCAACACAGATATCTTGCAGTTTGCCCGTTACTACAACTATTACGGTGTAGCCAGTAGCGACTCTCCGGTTGGGGTCAACTGGGGCTATTCATTTCAGCGCCAGATCAAGCTCGATACGAATACAAATCTTTGGCTGGATGCTGTACGCCCGGATGGAAAAATATACCGTTTTGTGTTTACTGCCGCTTATTCGCTCCCCGAAGGTGGTTACGAGTATGGTGAGCATCGTTGGGAACCAGATAATGATATCCATGATCACGTAATACGCTTAGATGGTACTCATGCGGTTCCCAATGGTTGGCAATATTTGTCGGTCGATAATGTCGTTGAAACATATAACGCCACCGGCCGTCTCCAATCCATCACCGATATAAACGGCAACACCCAAACCCTCACCTATGACACCCAATCCCGTCTCGACCGCGTCGACACCAACACCGGCGAGTATCTGACCTTCGGCTACGACACCAGCAACCGCATCTCGACGCTCACCGACCACACCAACCGCGTCTGGACCTACCGCTACGACACCGCCGGCAACCTCGAATACGTCGACAACCCCGACGGGACGAGCAAGCGCTACCACTACGAAGACACGCGCTTCCCGCACGCGCTGACCGGCATCACCGACGAGCGCGGCATCCGTTATGCGACCTATGGCTACGATGCCGAAGGTCGAGCGAACCTCTCGACGCATGCGAACAACGCCCAGCGCGTCGACATCGTGTACAACGCCGACGGCACGCGCACCGTCACCAACAGCCGCGCTCAACCCAGCACCTACAGCACCGCTGTGCAGCTCGGCGTCGCGCTCGTCACCAACATCACCGGCCCTGGCTGTTCCACCTGCGGCACCGGCAACACCGGCTATCAATACGACCCCGCCACCAACAACCTGCTGTCCAAGACCGAAAACGGCGTGACCACGCGCTACGGCAACTACGACGCCAAAGGGCAGTACGGCTGCAAGGTCGAAGGCGTCTCGGCGACGGATACCGCCACCGGCGTGTGCGCCTTCGATCCGGTCGCGTCTCCGGATGCGCGCCGCACCGACTCCACCTACGACGCGCGCTTCTACCACAAGATCGCGACGCGCACCGAACCGTCGGTATCGTCCGGCCGCTCCAAAGTCACCACCTCCACCTACGACGACTGGGGCAACCGCCTGAGCGAGACCATCGACGGCTTCAAGCCCGACGGCACGGCCGTGTCGCGCACGACCACCTGGCAGTACAACGGCCCGCTGCATCAGCTCTCGCAGGCCGACGGCCCGCGCACCGATGTGGCCGACATCACGACCTATGCGTATTACCCCGACGATCCCGCGCAGGGCAACAACCGCGCGCGCCTGCACCGCGTGACCGATGCCACCGGCGTCGTGCTCCGCGACAACATTCAGTACACCGCCACCGGCAAGGTCGCGAGCGAGTCGCGCCCCAACGGCGTGACGCTGAGCTACAGCTATTACCCCGGCAACGACCGTCTGGAGACATTGACCGAGTCCGCCGGCACCACCAGCCGCGTCACCCGCTGGACCTACCTCGCCACCGGCGAAGTGCAGACGATCACGCAGGCATACGGTACGCCCGACGCGACCATGCTCACCTTCGGCTACGACGACGCGCGCCGGCTCACGCGCCTCACCGACGGCCTCGGCAACTACCTCGAGTACACGCTCGACACCGAAGGCAACCGCACGTTCGAAAAGACCTACGACAGCGCCGGCAGCCTCAAGAAACAACTCGCCCAGACCTTCGACACCTACAACCGCCTCGACACCACCGCGCAGGCTAACGAGACCACCGACCACACCTATGCACCCGACGGCACGCTCGACACCGCGCGCGACGGCAAGAGCGTCGTCACCGATTACAGTTACGACGCCTTGAAGCGCCTCACCCAGACCGTGCAGGATCAGGCCGGCACGGACGCGGGCAGTGCCAACGCCACCACCCGCTACGGCTACGATGCCGCCGACCGCCTGAGCAGCGTCACCGATCCGGTCAACGGCAACACGGTCTACGTCTACGACGACCTCGGCAACCGGCTCAGCCAGACCAGCCCGGACACCGGCACGACGAGCTTCGGCTACGACAATGCCGGCAACCTCACGACCCGGACCGATGCCAAGGGGCAGGTGTTCGGGTATGCCTACGATGCACTGAACCGCCTGACACTGCTCGACGCGCCCGGCACGAGCGACGACATCGCCTACACCTACGACAGTTGCAGCAGCGGCAGACTGTGCCGCGTGAGCACCGCGAGCGCCCGCATCGACGAACGCTACGACGCCTTCGGCAACCTCACCGGCCTGCCGGGCATCGCGTACAGCTACGACGCCGCCGGCCGCGTGAAGACGCTGACCTATCCGTCGGGCGCCAAGGTTACGTACAGCTACAGCGCCAGCGGTCAAATCAGCGGCATGACGTTCACCGTCAACGGCGTCACCCAAACGCTGGCGAGCACGATCAGCTACGCGCCGTTCGGCCCGCTCATGAATCTCACCTACGGCAACGGCCTGAACCTGACGCAGACGTTCGACACCGCGTATCGCATGACGGCGCAGAGCATTCCCGGCGTATTGAGCCTGAGCTACACGGCTTACGACGCCAACGGCAACCTCAACGCGCGCAGTGGCGAGGTCTATGCCTACGACGCCTTGAACCGCCTCGACACCGCCACCGGCCCGTTCGGCGCGCGCGACTACACCCTCGACAAGAACGGCAACCGCACCGCGCTCGATGGCACGACGTACACATACACGCCGAACAGCAACCGCCTAACCGGGATCACAGACGCCATCGGCAGCGCCGACGTGCTGCTCGACGCCAACGGCAACACCTTGAACAAAGGCAGTTGGACGTTCGACTACACCACGCACAACCGGCTGGTCGCTAGCTATGACAACGGCACGCTGGCCGCGACCTACGCCTACAACGGCCTCGGCCAACGCATCGCCAAAACAAAGCCCGACACCACCGGCCGCCACTTCCTCTACGGCCAAACCGGCGAACTGCTCGCCGAAACCGACAACGACGGCAACCTGCTCAACGAATACCTTTACCTCAACGGCCAACCGCTCGCCGTGTATCAACCGGACGACGACAACGACGGATCGAGCAACGCCGACGAAGATCGCACACACAGCAACCCGGCCAACACGGACAGCGACGGCGATGGGTTAGCGAACCTCGACGAGTGGTACAGCACGGGCACCGACGCCCGCGACGCCGACAGCGACAACGACGGCGTACTCGACGGCGCCGAAGTCGCCGCCGGCACCGACCCACAATCACCGACCGAATATCCCGGCGACGGCGACGTAAACCAGGACGGCCAAGTCGACGTCGGCGACCTGCTGCTGGTGATGCAGATGGCCACCGGCACACGCGTCCCGACCCCGGAGCAACAGACCCACGCCGACGCCCACACCGACGGTGTGATCGACGTGCGCGACGTACTCAAACTGCAACGCCGCATCCTGGGCGTGAGTCTGCGGGAGTGGTTCAACGAACTTCCCGGCGCGCAGCAAATGCTGGCAGCGGTCGAGCAGGCGCTCGACACGGTAGCGCAAGCCATCGACACCGACCTCATCCGCCAAGCCGAAGCCGCCGTCGCCAACGGCAAGCTGTATTACATCCACGTCGATCACCTGGGCACGCCGAAGGCGCTGACCAACGAAGCCGGCACGAAAGTGTGGAGCGCCACGCACGACCCGTTCGGACTGGCGATGGTGAACGAGGATGTGGATGGGAATGGGCAACTCGTCACGTTCAATCTGCGGTTCAGTGGTCAATATGCCGATGCGGAGACGGGCCTGCATCAAAACGGGTTTAGAACGTATGACCCGAGCACAGGCAGATACCTGGAGAGCGACCCGATTGGACTTGAGGGTGGGCTGAATACATTTTCTTATGTGAGTAACAATCCGCTTAGGTTCGTGGATCAGCTTGGTCTGATGGGGGGTGGCGCTGGGCCATACTCTAAGCCGGGTTTGGGTCCATTTGGCCCTGTTTGTGGTTCTGGTTCCTCTGCAACCTGGATTCCAGATGGACCTTACAAGAAGGCGTGCGAATTCCATGACCAATGCTATGGAACGTGTGGGTCAGACAAGACTCTGTGCGACCTGATTTTCTTATTCATGTCAGGCACACCGCTATATTACGGCGCCGTCACCTTCTTTGGAGGTGATGCATATGAGCAAGCGCAGAAAGAGGCGTGTGATGAGTGCAATCAATGACAATGCAACCTGATTCAGGAGGCGGCCAATGTATATTGTGAGAGTAGCGTCTGTAATATTCGCGTTGATGAATATAGTGGGGTTGGTCTGGTTTCTTGATGCAACCCAAGCATATGTTGATGCCTTTGGGGTCGTGGCTATTATTTGTGCGCTACTGGTTTCAATGACGCCAAGAAAACTGCTGGGTAACGAAGGCATTAAGGCTACGCTAATTGCGCTGTGTATTGCTGGTATCTGTGCTCTTGTCGCGTTAATTGCCAAAGATTATCAACGGGAGTACGGGCCGGATTATGGCGCCATAATGTTGAGGGCGTTATTTGCGTATACCTTTGTGGCTATGGGATTAGATTTATATAGCAAACGTAGCCCGGATGGAATGAAATGAAATCCGGGATTGCCGCATCGGTCGACGGTGCTCGTTCGATGAGCGGTGCTGCTGTGGCGAACGTTTCCCCGGATTACGCTGCGCTGCATCCGGGCTACGGGTGCTAAATGATAAGAAAGGATATCTACTGATGAACGCAAAAGTGCGTGTCGCTCTGTGGGTGGCTTTCTGGCTGTTTTCACTTCTCACCCTGTATGTTGATTTAAGTACCTGGTTGACCGAGTCACGTTCGACCGTGCGATTGAGTCTCGCAGTCATAAGCCTTGCTCTTGGGATGAGTATTCTGACTATCAAAGAACACAGACGACGTTCAATAGTGCTGGTGACTCTGGGGGTGATTGTGGGGCAGTGGTGGCTGGTAAAGTGGGCCGCTGTTTACGTTTTGTGGAGCATCAATGGCTTCGCTCCGTAGGGATCAAGCAAGCGTAGCCCGGGATCAAGGGGTCAGCGGGATCAAGGGGGATCAAGGGGTCAGAGTACTTGAAAACACCGCCACTCCTCGGCAAGCTCTGATCCCATCGAAAAATGCTTCGCAAAAGGATTTGCGAGATGGCTCGTCTACCCAGGAACGTGGTTCCCGGCTTTCCCGTGCATGTCATTCAACGCGGCAATAATCGTCAGGCCGTGTTTTTTTCGGGCAGCGATTACCGGCTGTATCTGGATTCGCTCCGCTTGGCTGCCGAGCGTGCCGGTTGTGCGGTGCACGCTTATGTGCTGATGACCAATCATGTGCATTTGCTCGTTACGCCGGGTGCTGCGGCCAGTCTTTCCCAGTTGATGCAGAGTGTCGGCCGCCGGTATGTGCGCTATGTGAACGGTATCTACAAGCGGACCGGAACGCTCTGGGAAGGGCGTTTCAAATCGGCTGTTGTCGATTCCGACCGCTACTTGCTGACCTGTATGCGCTATATCGAGATGAATCCGGTTCGAGCGGGGATGGTCGGGACACCGGAGGCGTTCCGGTGGTCGAGTTATGGCCGCAATGCGCTTGGCAGGGCGGATGGTATCATCACGCCTCATCGTCTTTACGAAGCATTGGGTGATAGCCTCTCTGCGCGTAACGCTGCCTACCGTGGACTCTTTCATGCATCCGCCGAGATTGAAGATCTGGCGACCATCCGATCCGGAACGGAGACGGGAGCGCCGATAGGGAACGATCGGTTCAGGGCGGAAATCGCGGCCATGCTCAGCCGACGTGTGGAGAGGTTTTCCCACGGCGGCGACCGGCGCGGGAAGCGGTTCAAGAAGGTTTCAAGTACTCTGACCCCTTGAATCCTGGTATAACTACGTCCCCATGGCCGCCTATATCCTCAAACGTCTGCTGCTGATGATCCCGACCCTGGTCGGGGTGATGCTGGTCACGTTCGTCGTTACCCAGTTCGTGCCGGGCGGGCCGGTGGAACAGTTGATCCAGCAATTGCAGGGCACGGGTGTGCATGGCGAGGCGGCGGCGGGTGCGCATCGCATGTACCGCGGCGATGCCGGTCTCGATCCGGAACGTCTCGAACAACTCAAGGCGCTGTACGGGTTCGACAAGCCGGCCTATCAACGTTTCCTGGAAATGATGCGCAACTATGCCGTGTTCGATTTCGGCGACAGTTATTTTCACGGCGAATCGGTGATCGACCTGATCGTGTCCAAATTGCCGGTGTCCATCAGTCTGGGCATGTGGACATTCTTCATCGTCTATCTCACCTGCATCCCGCTCGGTATCGCCAAGGCGGTGCGCGACGGCACGCCGTTCGATCTGGTGACCAGTACGGTCATGCTGATCGGCTATGCGATCCCCGGTTTCGTGCTCGGCATTTTGTTGCTGGTGCTGTTCGGCGGCGGCAGCTTCTGGGACGTGTTCCCGTTGCGCGGACTGGTGTCGGACAACTTCGATCAACTGCCCTGGTATGGCAAGGTCACCGACTACCTGTGGCATATCACCCTGCCGGTGATTTCGCTGGTGGTCGGCAGCTTCGCGGTGATGACGCTGCTGACCAAGAACAGCTTCATCGAGGAACTGCGCAAGCAATATGTGCTGACCGCGCGTGCCAAGGGGCTGAGCGAAAACCGGGTGCTGTACCGGCATGTGTTCCGCAATGCGATGATCCCGTTGGTCACGGGTTTTCCGGCCGCGTTCATCGGCGCCTTCTTCGCCGGCAGCATTCTCATCGAACAATTGTTCTCGCTCGATGGTCTGGGTCTGCTGGCCTACGAATCCATCATCAAGCGCGATTATCCGGTGGTGCTCGGCTCGCTGTATCTGTTCACTCTGCTGGGCCTAATTACCAAACTGCTGACCGATATCAGCTATGTGCTGGTCGATCCGCGTATCCAGTTCGATTCGGCGCAGTGAGGGCGGAGACGATGCAGCCACAGAATGCCGCTCGAACGCCGATCTCTCCCGCGGCCCGTAGTTGGCTGCGTTTCCGCGCCAACCGCCGCGGCTATTACAGCCTGTGGATCTTCGGCATCCTGTTGGTGCTGAGTCTCGGCGCGGAGTTGTTGTCCAACGACCGCCCGTTGATCGTGCAATATCACGGCGAATATTATTACCCCTTGTTCGCGAGCTATCCGGAGACGGCCTTCGGCGGCGATTTCGCCACCGAGACCGACTACACCGATCCGTATGTGAAGGCGCTGCTCAACAAGGACGGCAACTGGGCGCTGTATCCGCCCAATCCCTTCAGCTACAACACCATCAACTATTTTACCCAGCAGCCGAACCCGGCAGCGCCCTCGGCGGACAATCTGCTCGGCACCGACGACCGGGGCCGCGATGTGCTGGCGCGCTTGATCTACGGCTTCCGCCTGTCGGTGCTGTTCGCCTTCGTGCTCACGGCCATCGGTGTCGTGGTCGGCGTGATCGCCGGTGCCTTGCAGGGCTATTTCGGCGGGCGGCTCGATCTGATCGCGCAGCGGTTGATCGAGATCTGGGGTTCCATGCCGGAACTGTATCTGCTGATTATCTTCGCCTCGTTGTTCAATCCGAGCATTCTGCTGCTGATTATTCTCTTGTCGCTGTTCGGTTGGATGGGGCTGGCCGATTATGTGCGCGCGGAATTCCTGCGCGGCCGTAATCTCGACTATGTGAAGGCGGCGCGCGCCATGGGCGTGTCCAACCGCGCCATCATGTTCCGCCATCTGCTGCCCAACAGCCTGACGCCGGTGATTACCTTTCTGCCGTTCCGTATCAGCGGCGCGATCCTCGCGCTGACCAGCCTGGACTTTCTCGGCCTGGGCGTGCCGCCGACGACGCCGAGCCTCGGCGAGTTGTTGGCGCAGGGCAAGGACAATATTGAGGCGTGGTGGCTGTCGCTGACGACGTTCGTGGTGCTGGTCGGCACGCTGAGTCTGCTCATCTTTATCGGCGAGGCCCTGCGCGAAGCGCTGGATACCCGCCGTGGCTGATCCGAACATGACTCAAACCGCCGAGCCGCTGCTTACCGTCAAAGACCTCGCCGTCGCCTTCCGCGATCCGCACGGCCATTACACGCGCGTGGTCGAGGGCGTGGATTTCCAGATCGCGCCGAACGAAAAACTCGCGCTGGTCGGCGAGTCCGGCTCCGGTAAATCGGTCACGGCCTTGTCCATCCTGCGCCTGCACGATATGCAGCAGACGCGCTTTCCGAGCGGCCAGATCAAGTTCCAGGGCCGCAGTCTGCTGGCGCTGGACGAGGCGGGCATCCGCGCCGTGCGCGGGCGTGAGATCGCCATGATCTTCCAGGAGCCGATGACCTCGCTGAATCCGGTCTATCCTATCGGCGAGCAATTGATCGAGCCGCTGATGCTGCACGAAGGTCTGAGCCGCGCGCGCGCGCGGGCACGCATGCTCGAACTCCTCGACCGCACCGGCATCCCGGAACCGCACAAACGCTTCGACGCCTTTCCGCACATGCTCTCCGGTGGTCAACGCCAGCGCGTGATGATCGCCATGGCCTTGGCCTGTTCGCCCCAACTGCTGATCGCCGACGAACCGACCACGGCCTTGGATGTCACCGTGCAGGCGCAGATCCTCGCGCTGCTCGAAGACGTGCAACGCGAGTTCGGCATGGCCGTGCTGATGATTACCCACGACCTCAATCTGGTGCGGCGTTTTGCCGACCGCGTGTGCGTCATGCAGAAGGGCCGGTTGGTGGAGCAGGGCGATGTGGCGCGCGTATTCGCCGCGCCGGAGCACGCCTACACGCGGCAATTGCTCAATGCCCAGCCGCAGCGGCTGTTGGCCACCCCGGAAGGAACGGGGGACGAGCCGGCGATAGAGGCGCGCCCACCGCTGTTGCAGGGGCAGATGCTGCGCTGTTATTTCCCGATCAAGTCCGGTTTTTTCCGTCGCCCTATCGGCGAGGTCAAGGCGGTGGACGATGTGGATATCACGCTGTACTCCGGCGAGACGCTGGGCATCGTCGGCGAGTCCGGCTCCGGAAAATCGACGCTGGGTATGTGTCTGCTGCGCTTGCAGGACTGCACCGGCCGCATCGAATTTTCCGGCCAACGCCTGGATGGTCTGGCGGCGCGCGCACTACGACCCTTGCGGCGCGATTTTCAGGTGGTGTTCCAAGACCCGTATGCCTCGCTGTCGCCGCGCATGACCGTGGAGCAGATTCTGCGTGAAGGCTTGCAGATTCATTTCCCGGAACAGAACGCCGAACAGCACCGCGCGCGCATCCTGCACGTGCTTGGCGAAGTGGGGCTGAGCGAGGACATGCTGTGGCGTTATCCGCATGAGTTCTCCGGCGGCCAACGCCAGCGTATCGCCATCGCCCGCGCGGTGGTCTTGCAACCCAAGCTCATTCTGCTCGACGAACCGACCAGCGCGCTGGATGTCTCGGTGCAAAAGCAGGTGCTCGATCTGCTGTTGGATCTGCAACGGCGTTACGGTCTCAGTTATCTGTTCATTTCCCACGATCTCAAAGTCATTCGCGCCATGGCGCACCGCATTCTGGTGATGCGCGGCGGTCGCGTCATCGAGACCGGCGACACCGAACACCTGTTCACCCAGCCGCAAGACAGCTATACCCAAACGCTGCTGCGCGCCTCCTTGTTCAGCGATCATGCCGGCAGTCAGTCACTCCTCGGCTGACACGCGCACGGGCGAGGTGCTGCTCTCCGTCGCCGATCTGCGTCTGCGCATCGGTAACGTCTATCCGGTCGATGGCGTGAGTTTCCGCATTGCGCGCGGCGAGACCCTGGCCCTGTTGGGCGAATCCGGCAGCGGCAAATCGCTGACCGCGCTGGCGCTGCTGGATCTGTTGCCGAAGGGCGCGGTGATCGCGGGTGGGCGCATCGACTACGCGGGGCGCGCGTTGCAAGCGCTCGATCCGCGCACGCGGCGCGGGTTGCGCGGCCGGCAGCTCGCTATGGTGTTCCAGGAACCCATGACCTCGTTGAATCCGGTGTTGTCCATCGGCTATCAGATCGGCGAGTCCGTGCGACTGCATCAGGGTTTGCGCGGACGTGCGCTCAAGCAACGCTGCGTGGAACTGCTCGACGTCGTCGGTATCGGCGATGCCGCGGCGCGTCTGGGCGATTATCCGCATCAACTCTCCGGTGGCATGAAGCAGCGCGTGATGATCGCCATCGCGCTCGCTGGCGACCCCGAGGTGTTGATCGCCGACGAACCGACCACGGCGCTGGACGTCACCATCCAGGCGCAGATTCTGCAATTGCTCGCCACCTTGCAACGCGAGCGCGGCATGGCCTTGTTGCTGATTACCCATGATCTTGGCGTCGCCGCGCAGATGGCCGACCGCATCGCGGTCATGTACGCCGGGCAGATTGTGGAACAGGCGCCGCGCGAGGCTTTCTTCAAGGCACCGACCCATCCCTATACGCAGATGCTGTTCCGCGCCCAACCCGATCTGCAACAACGCGGGCATAGGCTGGCGGCCATCCCAAGTCCAGGTCCGGGACAAAGCGGCGTTTCGCAGGCGTTGGGTTGCCGCTTCGCGGCGCGCTGCGATCGGGCCATGCCGCGCTGCACGCAGGAAACACCGGCGTGGTACGGCGCCACTGAATGGGGCGCGCGTTGTTTTCTGGCGGAGCATGGCGTAACGCCTCTGGAGACAAACGTCGGTGCGGAACCCTTGCCGCTGCGAAGATCGCCGAGCGAAACGTTATTGTCCGTGCGCGATTTGTGTGTGGACTTCAAGCTCAGTCGCGGGTTCGCTCGACGGACTGCGTCGCTGCGTGCCGTCGACGGCGTGTCCTTCGAACTGGCCGCGGGCCGCACGCTGGCCCTGGTCGGAGAATCCGGTTGCGGCAAGACCACCGTGGCCAAGGCGGTCATGCGCTTGCAACGCAGCGTCTCCGGCACGATCCAGTTCGACGGTCGCGATCTCGGGCAGTTGCAGGGCGAGGCGTTGCGGCGTGCGCGTGCGGGTTTCCAGTTGGTGTTTCAAGATCCGTTTGCCTCGCTCAATCCGCGCATGCGCATTCGCGATATGTTTCTGGAGGCGTTGGAGGTGCAGGCGATCGGCGCGGGACCGGAAGATCGCCTCGCACGCGCACGCACCTTGATGGAGCAGGTCGGTCTGCGCGCGGAGCAACTGGATTTGTATCCGCACCAGTTTTCCGGTGGTCAGCGGCAACGCCTGTGCATTGCCCGCGCCCTGGCGGTCGAGCCCAAACTGCTGGTGTGCGACGAGCCGACCAGCGCGCTGGATGTCTCGGTACAGGCGCAGATTCTCAATCTGCTGCGGCGTCTCCAGCACGAACGCGGTTTGGCCTATCTGTTCATCAGCCACGATCTGGCGGTGGTGAGTTATCTGGCCGACGATGTGGCGGTGATGTATCTGGGGCGTATCGTCGAACGTGGACCGGCGCCGCAGGTGTTGGCGAATCCGCTGCATCCGTATACGCAGGCGCTCATGGCGGCCGTGCCGCGTCCCGTCGACGCTCGGCAGGGGGCACAGCACGGGGTGCGTGGTGCGCGGGTGGTCGTCGGCGATATTCCTTCGCCGCTGGCGCGTCCGTCCGGGTGCCATTTTCATCCGCGCTGCCCGCGCGCATTACCGGAGTGTCGCAGCGACTATCCGCAGACTTATCATGTCGGCGCCGGGCAGAGCGTCAGTTGCGTGTTGTATCGGGACAGTGCGGTCAGCGACGGATAGCCTTCAGCAGTCGGCCCAGGCCTGGAACGCTGGCCGCGGTTCTCAAGGCGACATAGTGCAGGTCCGCGTCGCGGTGGTGCATTCGATATTTATCCAGCACGCGGTGCGCGTGCTGGCGTTCCCCTTCCAGGATGTGTTGTCGGCATAATGCCGACAGTCGCTGCCGGTAGACGGCATCCGTCTCGGTTTTGTGCTGCCGGTAGAATTCGGCATCCTGAAGATAGAGGCGCTCCAGCAGGTCGACGCGGAATTCCAGTTGCCGTTTCCATTGGGTGCGCGTGAGCCGTACCGCGTCCTGATGGCTGCGGTTGTGCGTGGTGTCGTGATCGAGGTAGGCGACGGGATGGTCGCGCGACAATCGGGCGAAGAAATCCCAGTCGCCGCAGATCGGATCGTGCTCGACGAATTTCACGCCCGCGGGGATTTTGCTGCGGCGGAACAGGGCGGTGCTCGGTAGGACAAAATAGTGGTCGAGCGAGGCGGTGTAGATGTCGCCGAAATACAGCGCGGTCTGCGCAGGGAGGTCGGCAGCGTCGAGCGTGGTCGAGGTGTTGAAGAATGCAGCCCAATCCATCGGGCGCGCATACCAGGTCTGGATGCCGTTCGGCCGGATGTCGTCCTGGTTTTTGTAGATGGAGAAATTCGAGTAGGTGAAGGCGAGGTCTGGGTGCCGGTCCAGGATGTCGACTTGCAGCGCGAGCTTGTAGGGTTTCCAGAGGTCGTCGTCGTCCAAAGTGGCGATGTACTCGCCTTGGGCCAAGGCCAGGGCGGTATTGCGCGCTGCGTTGACGCCGGCGTTTGGCTGGCGCACCGAGTGGATGCGGTTGCCGTAGGCCGCGAGCCGTTGTTGCGTGTCGGCGCTGGAGCCGTCGTCGATGACGATCAGCTCGAAATCCCGGTAGGTTTGTTCGAGTACACTGTCGATGGCCTCGCAAACGAGCTGTGCGCGGTTGTAGGTGGTTATGATGACGCTGACTTTCATGGTTGGCGCGGGTGTGTGTGGAACGCATTTGAAAGAGTGCACAAGCATAGGGTAAACCCGGGTACAGCGCACGCCGGACGTTGTACCGGGTCGCGACAGCATGCAGGCATGACACGCGCATGAACACAGACCATCCTCCCCACTTCCTGGACTTCGAGGCCAGCGGCCTCGGCGTGCTGGGCTTTCCCATCGAGGTGGCCTGGGGCAATGTCGACGGTGTCATGGAGTGCTGGCTGATCCGACCGGATGCGCGTTGGCATCTGGAGGTAGGCTGGGAACCGGTCGCGGAAGGTATCCACGGTATTCGGCGCGAACAGTTGGCCGAAGCGGGTGCGGATACGGTCTGGATCGCCGAGCGCATGAATGCGCAACTGGCGGGGGCGGTCGTTTATGTCGACGGTCTGCCGTATGACCGGCTGTGGCTGGAACAGTTGTTTCAGTCGGCCGGCATAACCCCGACGTTTGAATTGGCCAACTTCGACGAGTTGCTCTATGCCGTGGCGCCGCCTACCCAGACCTATAGGCGTGGCTGGATGGAGCAGTTACGGGCGGTGGCGGTGGGGCGCTTGAAGGGATTGCACTGGCATCGGGCGGACAACGATGTGCGGCGTCTGATCGAGATGTATCGGATTGCCGCGGCGCGTCGTTAGGCGCGCCACGGCAATCCGATTTTGCGGACTCAGTCTTTCTTGAGACGCACCACGCCCATCATTTGCAGCGCCCATTTTTCGAAGATCGGTTCCGAGACACCGCTGCGCATCTTGCGCAGGAAATACTTCTCGAAGGCGATCTTCGCGTAATGCACCCATTTGCCTTTCTTGAACCAGGTGACATTGCGCGGCGGGATCTGCGGCAGGGCGATGAAGGCCGCGCCGGTGTCGCCGAGGTCGGCGAGACAGAAGGCGTTCCAGGTCGCCTTGGAGGCGATTGGGTAGCCGGTCAGTTCCGCCTTGATGTTGCGCACGATGGCGGTGACCATCGACTCGATCATATAACCGGTCTTGGGCGCGCCGGTCGGCACCGGTGTCGCCTCGACTGGAGGAATGGCGATGCATACGCCGGCGGAATAGATGTTGGTATATTTCGGGCTGCGCTGGTGCTCGTCGACGATGACGAAGCCGCGCGGATTGCACAGGCCTTCGACGGCGGCGATCGGATCGACGCCCTTGAACGCCGGCAGCAGCATGGCGTGCTTGAAGGGCAGTTCGTGTTGTTTGACGACTTCGCCTTTATCGTTCATCTCGTCGGCGAAGACCTTGCCGGCCTCGACCTTGGTGGTTTTCGCATTGGTGATCCACTTGATGTGGCGGTTGCGGAATTCGTGTTCGATCAGGCCGCGGGAGTCGCCGACGCCGCCCAGGCCCAAGTGACCGATATAGGGTTCGCTGGTCACGAAGGTCATTGGCACTTTATTGCGGACGCCGTGTTTGCGCAGCGCGGTGTCGAGGATGGCGGCGTATTCATAGGCCGGCCCGAAGCAGCTCGCGAGCTGTACGGCGCCGACCACGACGGGGCCGGGATCGGCGACCAGCTTCAGGAAATCCTCATAGGATTTCTCGGCATGGTCGACGGTGCACACCGATTGGGTGAAGCCATCGACCGGTCCGGCGCCGGGCACTTCCTCGAAGGCCAGGCGCGGGCCGGTGGCGATCACCAGATAGTCGTAGCCGACCTCCTGACCGTTCTTGAGGATCAGCTTGTTCGCGGCCGGGTCGATTTTCTCCACCCAACCGGCGATGAAATTGATTCCGTGTTTTTTCAGCACGGATTCAAGCGGGATGGTGATGGCCTCGCGGGTGCGCCAGCCGACCGCGAGCCAAGGGTTCGACGGTGTGAACTGGAAGAAGTCGCTGGAATTGACCACGGTGACGTCGTGTTCTTTATCCAAGACTTCACGCAACTCATAAGCCGCAGGCATGCCCCCGATACCTGCGCCGAGTACAACGATGTGTGCCATGTCTAATACCTCGCATCCGAATGAAATACTTCTGTAAGTGCTTTGATAGCATAAGGGCTGACAAAGCTACTTGATATAGATCATCTCCATAAAACTGCGTACGATTGATTTCCGACGGGTATGAACTGCCATTCTGTCAGTGTAGTCGGTTAGGGATTGATCGATGTCGATAAACTGCGTCGATTGTGGACGCCGGGCTCATGATTATTCATAGAGGAAATTTATGCGCATAAGCTCTTTCCATCCTCCGCAACGGACCCTGATGGGGCCCGGTCCATCGGATGTCTCTCCCCGCGTACTCGAAGCGTTGAGTCGCCCGACCATCGGTCATTTAGACCCCGTGTTCGTAGCCATGATGGACGAATTGAAGGAGCTGCTCCGTTACGCCTTGCAGACACGCAATGCGCTGACTATGCCGGTGTCGGCACCGGGTTCGGCGGGCATGGAAACGGCGTTCGTCAATCTGGTCGAGCCGGGCGATAAAATCATCGTTTGTCAGAACGGTGTGTTCGGCGGGCGCATGAAGGAGAACGTCGAACGCGCGGGCGGTGTCGCCGTCATGGTGGAGGATGCCTGGGGCGAGCCGGTCGATCCGCACAAAGTGGAAGACGCGCTCAAGGCGCATCCGCAGGCGAAGATAGTTGCATTCGTGCACGCCGAGACATCCACTGGTGCGCAATCGGATGCTCAGACGCTCGCCGCGCTGGCGCAGCAGCATGGCTGTCTTACGATCGTCGACGCCGTGACCTCGCTCGGCGGTACGCCGTTGTTGGTCGACGACTGGGGTTTGGATGCGGTGTATTCCGGCACGCAGAAATGTTTGTCCTGTGTGCCGGGTCTGTCGCCGGTGACGTTCAGCGAACGCGCGTTGGAACGCGTGAAGGCGCGCAAAACCAAAGTGCAAAGTTGGTTCCTCGATCTGACGCTGGTGCTCGGTTATTGGGCGGGCGGCGGCAAACGCGCCTATCACCACACCGCGCCGATCAATACGCTGTATGCGTTGCACGAGGCGCTGGTGATTCTGCAAGAAGAAGGCATCGACACCGCCTGGGCGCGGCATCGCCGCCATCACGAGGCATTGCGCGCGGGCATCGAGGCGATGGGTTTGTCGTTCGTGGTGAAGCCCGAGGCGCGCCTGCCGCAGTTGAATGCGATCCGTGTGCCGGAGGGTGTGGACGAGGCGGCGGTGCGCACGCGTTTGCTCGACGAATACAGTCTGGAACTTGGTGCGGGTCTAGGCGTGATGGCGGGCAAGATCTGGCGCATCGGCCTGATGGGTTACGCGGCCAGTCGGCGCAATGTGCTGTTCTGTCTGGGTGCGTTGGATGCGGTGCTCACCGATATGCGGGCGCCGATTCAGTCGGGCGTCGCCGTCGGTGCGGCGATGGCGCATTACGGCAGTCGGTAATGCGCCGAATGTGTTAAACGCAAGCGCGTGTCACGGCATGTGCAACTCCGGTAGCGCTGCCGAACGCGTGCCGGGCAGCGGACGATTGTCGCCGGCGCGGAAGGTGAACACGGCCGAGTATTTGGTCTGCTCGGAAAAATTGCGCGTGGCGGCGTGCAGGGTGCGGCAGTGGAACAATAGAATATCGCCGGCCTCGAGCTCGGCATTGAGTGCCTGCTCTAGCAGCGGTCGATTGGCCGCCACATCTTCACGGAAGAACTGCGCGTTATCGAATTGAGTCTTTTCGTACTGACAGCGATGCGATCCCGGTATCAGGCGCAGACAGCCGTTGTCTTCCCGCTCCGGTCCCAAGGCCAACCAGACGTTGATCAGCTCCGCGCGCTCGAACGCCCAGTAGCGGATATCCTGGTGCCAGCCGGTGTCGCTGCTGAAGCGCGGCTGCTTGGTCATGATGCAGTTGTGATGCGCCAAGGGCATGAGCACCTCAGGGCCGAGCAATTGGTGCAGGCGCGTGAGCAGGGCCGGTTGATCGAGCCATTGGGTGAAGGCCGGGTGGCGGCCTTGGGCCTGGAGCAAGCGGCGCACGGTGCGTCCACCTTCGGCACTGCGCGACGACGGCGCGCCGGGGTAGTGCAGGTCGGCCTCGTATTCGAGCGGGGCAATCTCGCGGCGCAGGTGTTCTTCCGCGATACCGCGCAAGGTTTCGACCGTGGCGGGCGCGGCGAATCCGCGCAGGATCAGGAAGCCGTCGCGCTGAAAGTGTTCTATATCGGCGGCGGACAGGCCGGTATCGGTCTGCCATTCGCAAGCGGAATTGACCATTGGGGTCCTCAAAACCGGAGTATTCGGCAATCGCCCTGTCGAGGGCGCCGCTATTATGGCATCAATGCCGCTGTGCGGCGAAGGGTGAACCTTTGGAGTGCGGAGTGGTGCGGTATCAACCGTCGTTGCCGTCGGCGCGCATGCGGGTGTCGGGGTAGAGGGTGAGCTTCTGGCCCGGTTGCAGATACTGATCGCTCTTCAGATCGTTCCAGGAGCGTAGGTCGCTGACGGTCACGCGATAACGGCGGGAAATCTGCATGAGCGAGTCGCCGCGGCGCACGGTGTATTGCAGCGTCTGGCGGCTCTTGGATGGCGCTTTCGCGGCGGTCGTGGTCTTTGCGGCAACCACCTGAAGGGTTTGACCGATGCGTAATTTCGCATCGGACGATAAATCGTTCAGGCTCAGCAACTGTTGCATCGACAGCTTGTGACGGCGGGATATGCTCCACAGGGTATCGCCGGAACGCACGCGATAGGTCGGGCCGGTCGCGGCCGTGGCGACGACGGCGGAGGTCGCGTTCGATTCGGCCTGCGGCGCGGCGGTACGGTCGTCGTAGTTCAGGTTGGCGAGCTTCGCCGCGAATTTTTCCGCGGCATCCACCGGAATCACCAACTGTCCGTTGGGGGCGGTGGCGTGGCGCTTGAGGCCGGGGTTGAGGCGGCGCATGTCGTCTATGGAGATGCCGGCAAGATTGGCGGCCTTGCCGAGATCGATCTGTCCATGCGTGTCGACCAGGGCGATCTGCGTCTCGGCATCGAGATTGGGCAGGGCGATGCCGTAGTGGCTGCGCGTGGCGACGATGTCGCGCAGGGCCAGCAGCTTGGCTACATAGTCGAGTGTGTGGGTCGGCAGGTTCAGGTGCCAGACATCCTCGGGCAGGCCGCGTGCGTGGTTGCGTTGCACGGCGCGGGCGACGGTCCCTTCACCACAGTTATAAGCGGCCAAGGCGAGCAGCCAGTCGCCGGAGAATTCGTCGCGCAGAAAGGCGAAATATTCCAGCGCGGCTTGTGTGGATGCGATCACGTCGCGGCGGCCGTCGTACCAGCGGCTTTCTTTCAGACCAAAGCGATTGCCGGTTCCGGGCACGAACTGCCAAAGGCCGGCGGCGCCACCGGGCGAACGGGCCAGGGGTTGGTAGCCGCTCTCGATCACCGGCAACAGGGCCAGCTCGGCGGGCAGATTCTGGCTTTCAAGCTGATCCAGAATCCAGCCCATGAACGGGTCCGCCCGATCCAAGGCATTGCGCAGGCTGCTGGCGTTGCTCTGATACCAAACGATCTGCCGGTCCAGACGTGCGTCGCGCGCCGTCGGGAACTGGAAGTTGTCGCGCATGCGGTTCCAGGCGTGGGTATACGTGGAGATGGGTTCGGACGTGCCGTCGTGCTCCGGCGCCTGGACGTTGCGCGCCGCGACCGCATCCGCGACCGGAGCGGCCACTGCCTTGTCGGCATACGCGGACGACGCCTCGGGGGAGCGGGTGAATAACTGCGTCGTATAATGGCGTACCACCGTGGGTTGGCCGCAGCTGGTCAGTGCGGTCACCATGAGCGCCACAAGCGCTGGACGCAGGCTGTTGTCGACAGCCTTCTTCGACATGACTGGGTTCCGTAGGTTTCAGCGGCGCATGCTGACAGCCATACCCCCTGGGGTCAACCTTGAATTTCCCGTTTTTTGACTTTGTGCCCAGTTTTCCTGGGATTGAGGTATCATCCCGACGCTATGCAAAAGGACCGCTCGCACCCGACATATCCAGCCGATTCGGAGTCCGAGACGCTGGCGCGGCTCTCCAGCTGGTATGAGACCCCGCTGGGGAATACCCTGGAACTGTCTGAATTGGAAGCGGTTAGAGATGCGTTGGGGACGCTGTTCGGTTATCACTTGCTGTTGGTCTCCCCGCCTTGGCAGGCCTCCCCGTTAGACGCCAGCCGCATTTCCCATCGCTGGGTGATGTCGCCCGCCCGGGAGGTCGGGGGGATGAGTGTGGCGGCTGGGCAGGTCAGCTTCGCCGGTTCGAGTCAGGCCTTTCCACTGGCGACCGACAGCCTGGATACCATCATTCTGCCGCACACCCTCGAATATGCCGCCCAGCCCCATGAAGTGCTTCGCGAAGTCGATCGTTGCCTAGTGCCCGAGGGGCATGTGCTGATCCTGGGGTTCAACCCCTATGGGCTGTGGGGACTGTGGCGGTTGCTCTACGGTTGGCGGCGGCGCCAGCCCTGGACCGGCCGTTTCATCAGTCAGGCCCGGCTGCGGGATTGGCTGGCCTTGCTCGGTTTCGATACGGTGAGTTGCCGACCGGTATTTTTCCATCCGCCGTCCCAGCGGCTGGCGTTCTGGCCGCCGATGCAGATGTTCGACCGCCTTGCCGCACGGAGCTGGCCGGTCCCGGCTGCGGCGTATCAATTGATTGCCCGCAAACGGGTCGTGGGCATGACGCCGTTGCGACCGCGCTGGCGTCCGCGCCGCAGTTTGCTGGCGGGCGGGTTGATCGAGCCGAGTTCGCGCAGTCACTCGCGGAGCGAGTTATGAGCGAAGGTCTCGTGGAGATTTTTACCGACGGCGCCTGCCGCGGTAATCCCGGGCCGGGCGGCTGGGGTGCGATCCTGCGTTTCAACGGTACGGAAAAGGAACTCTATGGCGGCGAGGCGCAGACCACCAACAATCGGATGGAAATGCTTGCGGCCATCCATGCCCTGGCGGCGCTCAAACGTCCCTGTCGCGTGCGTCTGACGACCGATTCCAAATATGTACTGCAGGGCATCACCGAATGGTTGGCGGGTTGGAAGCGCAAACAGTGGAAAAACTCTGCCCGCCAGCCGGTCAAGAATCAGGATCTCTGGCAGGAGTTGGATCGTCTGGCTACGCCGCACCAGATCGATTGGCAGTGGGTGAAGGGGCATACTGGACACCCGGAAAATGAGCGCGCCGATCAGCTTGCCAATCGCGCCATCGATGAATTGTTGGGCCAATAGCCGTCGCGGAGAACGTTAGATATGCGCCAGATCGTCCTCGATACCGAAACCACCGGCCTGGAGCCCGCCGACGGACACCGCATCATCGAAATCGGCTGTATCGAGCTGGACAAACGTCGCCCGACCGGCCGGCGTTTTCATCAATATCTGCAACCCGACCGGCCCATCGACGACGGTGCCGTCGAGGTGCATGGCATCACCAACGAGTTTCTCGCCGACAAACCGCGCTTCGCCGATGTGGTGGAGGATTTTCTCGACTTCGTGCGCGGCGCCGAACTGATTATCCACAACGCGCCGTTCGACGTCGGTTTTCTCAATAACGAGTTGCGCTTGCTCGGGCATGCCGAAAGCATCGCGGCACAGTGCGGTGTGCTGGACACTTTGGCGTTAGCACGCAAGCTCCACCCCGGGCAGAAAAATAATTTGGATGCCTTGTGCAAGCGTTATAGCGTCGACAACTCGCGGCGCGAATTGCACGGCGCCTTGCTGGATGCCGAGATCCTCGCGGACGTCTATCTGGCGATGACCGGTGGGCAGGTCACGTTATCCCTGGAAGGTGCAGCCAGCGATACTGCCCGGGTCGCGAGCAGCGGCATCCGCCGGCTGCCGCAGGAGCGTGTGCACTTGCCGGTGTTGCAGGCGAGCGTCGCGGAGCTTGCGGAACACAATGCTTGGTTGGAAAAACTCGACACTGCCAGCGGTGGGGTGTGTGTGTGGCGGCGTTTGGACAGTTAACTGTGCGCGTGGCTCAGACCTTGCCGCGGCTCCGGGTGGAGTAATTCCAGCAGACGGTTGGTATCGACCGGTTTTTCGAGACAGACCTCGGCGCCGGCGCGCAGGATGCGATCGAGGTTGTCCGTGTCCGGATAATCCGTCATGGCCAGCACCCGGATGTTGTGTGTCGAAGGGTCCGTCTTCAAGTCGTTGCACACGGCAAAGCCGTCCATGCCGGGCATCGTCAAATCCAGCAACATCAGGTTCGGTCTGAAACTGTGTAATTTGCGCCCGGCCTGAAAGCCATGCGTGGCGATGTCCACTGCCTCGATATCGGGGCGTCCTTCCAGAAATTCGTAGAGGCATGCAGACAGCAGCGCGTCGTCGTCGACGATCAAGATCCGGGCCTTGCCTTGGGCGGGCCAGTTCAAGGTGAGGCCGCGCTCGAGGGCGAAGCGGATCAGTTCCTGGTGCAAAAACCGCCGATGTCCGCCGGCTGTCAGCGCGGCGTTCAATAACCCTTTCTGTGCCCATTGTCTGACGGTCACCGGTGAGACCATGAACAACTGTGCGACTTCGTTGGGTGTGAAATAGTCTTTGAAGTCCACCGCAATGCCATCCCTAGACAAATACTGTGTTATTCAGCGCGTTGAATCCTACTCCCGAAGGTTTTTGGATTCAAACGGTTAAATCGCTATGCGATCAGTTTACAGAGGATTGAGATGCGCTGTGTGATCGCGCGCGGATGCGCTTGTCCGTCGGTATGAGTCGTCATTGTTACAGTCAAGTTGGCCGGTATTCGGACGCCAAAAGCAGAGAATTTCCTGCACGGGCGCATGCCCGTGGCTCGCCGTTGCCGGGTTCGCTGCGGTACACTACGCCGCGCTTGCGGGCGAGTGTGGTCCCGGGAAGG
Source organism: Gammaproteobacteria bacterium (assembly GCA_016218375.1). Lineage (GTDB taxonomy): Bacteria > Pseudomonadota > Gammaproteobacteria > Thiohalobacterales > Thiohalobacteraceae > JAHJQQ01. The sequence goes on along the minus strand of JACREG010000134.1, from coordinate 5,745 downwards.
GGCGGAAGGGGCGGCACTTATCCCCTTGAATAACAATATGTCGTCAGAAGGATGCATCATGTTGAAGTTGGACGAAGTGAAAATCGCGGTGGTTGGCCTGGGGTATGTCGGCCTGCCGCTGGCCGTCGAATTCGGTAAATATTTCCCGACCGTGGGTTTCGATATCAAGGCCGAGCGCATTGCCGAGCTGCGCGCCGGACGCGATAACACACTGGAGGTCAACGCCGAGGAATTGGCCGAGGCCAAGCACTTGAGCTATGCCGACAGCGAGGCCGGCATCGCCGGGTGCAATGTGTATATCGCCACCGTGCCGACGCCCATCGACCGCTACAAACGTCCGGACCTGACCCCCATCGAGAGCGCCAGCCACACCATCGGCCGCGTGCTCAAGAAGGGCGACGTGGCGATCTTCGAATCCACCGTGTATCCGGGCGCGACTGAAGAGGTCTGCGTGCCGATCATGGAGCGCGAGTCGGGTCTCAAATTCAACCAGGATTTCTACGTCGGCTACAGCCCGGAACGCATCAATCCGGGCGACAAGGAACACCGCGTCAGCACCATTCTCAAAGTCACCTCGGGCTCGACGCCGGCGGCGGCCGATTTCGTCGACGCGTTGTACCGCAAAATCATCACCGCCGGCACGCACAAGGCCAGCAGCATCCGTGTCGCCGAGGCGGCCAAGGTCATCGAGAACACCCAGCGCGACGTCAACATCGCACTCATCAACGAACTGGCACTGATTTTCGAACGCCTTGGTATAAACACCGAAGACGTGCTCAAGGCCGCCGGCACCAAATGGAACTTCCTGCCGTTCCGTCCCGGTCTGGTCGGCGGTCACTGCATCGGCGTCGATCCGTATTATCTGACGCACAAGGCCACGGAGATCGGCTATCACCCCGAGGTGATCCTGGCCGGTCGGCGCATCAACGACAGCATGGGTGCGCATGTCGCCGAGCGCGTCGTGAAACTGATGACGCAAAAGCGCATTCATGTCGCCGGTGCGAACGTGCTCATCATGGGGCTGACCTTCAAAGAGAACTGCCCGGATCTGCGCAACACGCGTGTCGTCGACGTGGTCGAGGAGTTCAAGGGCTACAACGCCAATGTGGATGTCTACGATCCCTGGGTCGATGCGCAGGAAGCGCAGCATGAATATGGCCTGACACCGATCGAGGCACCGAAACCGGGGCACTACGATGCGATCATTCTGGCGGTTTCCCACCATCAGTTCCTCGCAATGGGCACCGCCAAAATCCGCGCCTTAGGCAAACCCGACTGCGTGTTATTCGACGTGAAATACGTCCTGCCCGCCAACGAGGTCGACGGCCGTCTCTGAGGTCGCGCATTCAAACTACGAGGACAGCATGAAAGTCTTAATCACGGGTTCCGCCGGATTTATCGGCTCCAATCTGGCCCTGCGTCTGCTCAAGCGCGGCGACGAAGTCATCGGCATCGACAATCTCAACGATTACTACGACGTCAATCTGAAGAAGGCGCGCCTGGCGCGCGTTGCGAAATATCCGAGCTTCACCGACGTGCGCGTGAATCTGGAAGACCGTGCCGCCATCGCCGAGGTGTTCGCCAAGCACAAGCCCAACCGCGTGGTGAATCTCGCCGCTCAGGCCGGCGTGCGTTATTCGTTGGAGAATCCGCATTCCTATGTGGACACCAACCTGGTCGGCTTCGTGAATATTCTCGAAGGCTGCCGCCACAACGGCGTGGAACATCTGGTGTACGCCTCCAGCAGTTCCGTGTACGGCGCCAATACCCAGATGCCGTTCTCGGTGCATCAGAACGTCGATCATCCGGTGAGTTTGTACGCGGCGAGTAAGAAGGCCAACGAATTGATGGCGCACACCTACAGTCATTTGTTCCGCTTGCCGACCACCGGCCTGCGCTTCTTCACCGTGTACGGCCCGTGGGGCCGCCCGGACATGGCGTTGTTCATGTTCACCAAGAACATCCTCGCCGGCAAACCCATCGACGTGTTCAACTACGGCAAACACCGCCGCGACTTCACCTATATCGACGACATCGTCGAAGGCGTGATTCGCATATTGGACCGCATCCCCGCGCCGAATCCGGACTGGAGCAGCGACACACCGGATTCCGCGACCAGCAATGCGCCGTACAAGCTCTACAACATAGGCAACAATCAGCCGGTTGAACTGATGCATTACATCAAAGTGCTGGAAGATTGCCTGGGCAAGAAGGCCGAGATGAATCTGTTGCCGCTGCAACTCGGCGATGTGCCGGACACCTACGCCGATGTCGCGGATCTGGTGACGGATGTCGGTTACAAACCGGCGACCACGGTGGAAGACGGCATCGCGCGCTTCGTGGCGTGGTATCGGGAATATTTCAAGGTCTGACGCAGTATCGCGTAGGCCCGGTTCATACCCGAAGGGCATAAAGGCGCGTAGCGCCGCGCCGCGCGGCATCGTTCAGCCGTACACCTCGCCCTTCGCCAGCTTGCGTTCCCAATCCAGCGAGGTCTTCACGATCAGATCCAGATCGTCGAAGCGCGGCGTCCACTTCAACACGCTTCGGGCCTTGTCGGATTTCGCCACCAGCGACGGCGGATCGCCGGCGCGGCGTACGACTTCCTCGACCTTGATCTTATGTCCGGCGACGCGTTCGACGGCGTCGATCACTTCCTTCACACTGTAGCCGTGGCCATAGCCGCAATTGAGCGTGGTCGAGGCGCCGCCCTGGCGCAGATACGCCAACGCCTTCAGATGCGCGTCGGCGAGATCCTCGACATGGATGTAATCGCGCACGCCGGTGCCATCCGGCGTCGGATAATCGGTGCCGAATACCAGCAGCTTCTCGCGTCGGCCGACCGCAACTTCGCAGGCCACTTTGATGAGCAGGGTGGCCTTGCGCGTGGACTGGCCGATCTTCCCGTCCGGGCTGCACCCGGCGACGTTGAAATAGCGGAGTGCGACATGTCGAAGATCGGTCGCGGCCGACAGATCGCGCAGCATCCATTCGCTCATCAGCTTGGACGTGCCGTAGGGATTGATCGGCGCATTGGGCGTGTCCTCGGTCGCCATTGGTCCCTCGGGAATACCGTAGACCGCCGCAGTGGAGGAGAAAATGAAATGCTTCACGCCCGCGGCCTGGCAGCAGGCCAGCAGATTGCGCGTGCAGCAGGTGTTGTTGCCGTAATACTTGAGCGGGTCGGAGACGGATTCCGGAACGATGGTATGCGCGGCGAAGTGCAGCACCGAGTCGATCCGGTATTTCTTCAGCAGTTCGGCGACCAGCACCTGATCGCCGGGGTCGCCGACCACCAGTTCGGCACCGGGGATCACCGCGTCTTTGAAGCCGGTCGACAGATTGTCGAGTACAACGACGCTTTCACCGGCCGCGACCAGTTGGCGTACAACGTGGCTGCCGATATAGCCGGCGCCGCCGGACACCAGTGTGCCCCCTTTGGACATGATTGAACTCCCCGCGTGTCGATTTAGTGCGGCGAGTATACCGGGATCGCGCGGATGCAGGCCACATGCCCGACGCATATCCGGCCCCATTTCCGATCTCATTCCCGAGTGGATACCCGCGGCGATTTGACGCTAGAATGCCCGACGACAATCGCGCAACGGCCGCATAATGGCTGGCCTTCCGCGCGCTGCCGTCCAGGGGGATTGCAGGGGTCATATAGGGTCTTGGGGGGAAACTATGCAGAGCGTTTCAGTAGCAATCGGTGTCTTGATGACCTGCCTGGCGATCAACGCCTGCGCAGAAGAGCCGAACATCACCGCCAGCGGCAAATCCCAGACCTTCACCGGCTTCTGGGAAGACTACGAGCGCTGCAAGGCGCGCCAGGAATTCACGCCGGTGCGCGGCGAATACGAAACCCAGGAGGAATACCGACGTCGGGTCGAACAACTGCGCGTCGGCTGCGACACGTTGCGCCGCGTCGAGTCCGCGCGCATGGATGTGCCGGTGCTGCTGAAGTACGACGCCGATGCCGGCCGCTTTCTGTTCGAGTTGCCGACCACCAAGGGCATGCGCATCCGCTACGATGCCCTGGTCTGGGACGACTTCCCGGCCATGCTCGACAAACTGCCGCGGGATCGCTGGCACATCGACGATCCGACGCCCAAGGCCAGCGCCTACAAGGAATGCACGCCGCGCGACGCGCGGGCCAACAAGCGGTTCATCAGCAAAATCGAACCATGCCGCACCGACTCCTGGCGCGGCTGCATGACTTATTACATGCAGGGCGAGGAAGATGCCTGGCATCGCGACAAAGACACCTTCTTCATCAGCGACGTGACCTTCTATGCATACGCGGCCATCGAGCAGGCGCGTCGCGTGCGCGATATGGAAAAGGAGCTCATCTACCGCATCGAAGGCGTACTGGTGGTGCCGGAGCAGAGTTTTCAGGCGCAACGCGTCGAGATCGTCAACCGCAAGACCGGCGAGAAGTTGGTCGACTTGAACCCCTGATCGCGCCGAGCGCGGATGAAACTCACGCTAGCCATGCGGCGATTACTGCATGACGCGCCGTTCCGCTGGGCGGTCGTCGCGGCAGCGCTGGTATGGTTGCTGGGCTATTTCGTTTTCGCGCCCGAACCCGAGTGGGCCTGGCCGATACGTCATCCGCGCGATGCGCTCTATCTCGGCGTGCTCTATCCCTGCATCGAAGAGCTGTTGTTCCGCGGCCTGTTGCAAGGTTATCTGTTGGAGCAGCCACGCTTGCAAAGGCGTTGGTATGGACTGACTCACGCGAATCTCGTCACCAGCGCGCTCTTTACGCTGCTGCATTTTCTCGCTCACCCACCGCTGGCGGCGCTGGCGGTGCTGGTGCCTTCACTGATCTTCGGCTATTTCCGCGATCGCCACGGCAGCCTGCATGCACCCATCCTGTTGCATGTGTATTACAACCTTGGCTATTTCTGGATCTTCGCGAGCTAATGCGCCCTACACGGGTTCTGCGGCGGTTTCCGTAGCCTCGCGCACGCCGCTGCTCCACCAGATACGGCAGGCACCTTCGTCGGAGACCATGCACGGGCCGATAGGATTGCGCGGGTTACAGGCGCGGCCGTAGAGCCGGCATTCGTTGGGATAGATGCGGCCGAGCACGACCTTGGCGCAATCGCAACCCGGCGGCATCTGCCCGGCGCGTTTACGCGCGGTGTCGGTGTAGTCGGGGAAGCGCGCGCGTACATCCAGATGCGCATACGCGGGAGCGGGCGCGAATCCCGAGGCGGGGATCACGCCGACGCCGCGCCAGTTGGCATCGACGACGTTCAGCGTGGTATTGAGCAGATGCTTGGCCGCGGGATTGCCGCCGGGCCGCACCACTTCCGGATAACAGTTGTCCAGGAACGGGCGCTGTTCGAGATATTGGCGCAACACCGAATACATGGCCGCCAGCAGCGACACGGGTGTGAAACCGGCCATTGCGGCCGGGATGTTGTGATCCTTGACGACGAATTCCCATTCCTCTGGGCCCATCACCGTGCCGACATGACCGGGCGCGATCAGGCAGTCGAAACCCGGCGTGCCCGAGTCCAGCAGCATGGCCACCGCCGGCCAAGTCAAACGCCCCGACAACAGCAGACTCAGATTGTGCGGCACGCCTTCGGCGAGCATGGCCGCGACCGGCGCGGTGGTGGTTTCGAAACCGGCGGCGAAGAACACCACGTCGCGGTTGGGTTGCTCGCGTGCGATGCGCACGACCTCGGTGGGCGAGGCGACCGGGCGGATGTCGGCGCCGGCGGCCTTGGCCTG
>JACREG010000129.1 GCA_016218375.1 Gammaproteobacteria bacterium | reverse complement strand
TCGATGGTGTTCGATTTGCCGCAACCGTTGGGCCCGACGATACCGACCAGATTACTGGGCAGGTGAATCGTGGTGGGGTCGACGAAGGATTTGAAACCGGCGAGTTTGATTTTGTCCAGGCGCATGGGTGCGGAAGATACAAGACTCGCGATGCAATGTACAAGGATTGACAGACCCGCTCCGCTCTGCACCGGCGACGGTCTGACAATCGCTTGGCGCGAAAGCGTAGCCGGCTCCGAGAAGGTGCGCCAAACGGCTTGTTTTTGCTTGTGTCCCAACGTGTACCCACCTTGTACCTACCTTGTATCTGGGCGGGCGCCTCCTGTATCTTTGCGCACCATGAGCGCACAGCCCAGCAAAGACCTCGAGACCTTCGCCAACCCCCAGCCGGGACGCGATTACACCATCCGCATCCGCATGCCGGAGTTCACCTGCCTGTGCCCGAAAACCGGCCAGCCGGACTTCGCGACCCTGCATCTGGAATACATCCCCGAGGCGCGCTGCGTCGAACTGAAGTCGCTCAAGCTGTACATCTGGTCGTTCCGCAACGAGGGCGCGTTCCACGAGGACGTGACCAATCACATCCTCGACGATCTGGTGGCCGCCACCGCCCCGCGCTTCATGCGCCTGACGGCGGAATTCATGGTGCGCGGCGGCATTTACACCACCGTCGTCGCCGAACACCGCGCGCCGAACTGGCAGCCGGCCACTAAGGTCGAATTGCCCTAGCACCTCGGGCCGATCCGGCCATGCCTCCCCACTATCTCGGCATCGACGTCGGCACCTCCGGAGTACGCGCCTGTCTGATCGACGCCGACGCGCACGTTCTCGACACCATCCACACCCCGCTCCCCGCACCGCTACGCGACGGCGCACGCTGCGAACAAGACCCGCAAATTTGGTGGCAAGCCTTGGTGCGCGTACTCGACGAACTCGCCGGCCGCCGCGATTTGCACACGGTCGCCGCAGTGGCCATCGATGCCACCTCGGCCACGCTGCTCGCCTGCGACGCGCACGGCGAACCGTTGGAACTCGCGCTGATGTACAACGACCGTCGCGCCCAGTCCGAGGCCGCGCGCATCGCCGCCATAGCGCCGGTCGAGAGTGGCGCGCATGGCGCGCACAGCAGTCTGGCCAAGGCATTGTGGCTGTCAGCACACGCGCCGACGCGCGACGCGCGGTGGTGGCTGCATCAAGCCGATTGGTTGAGTGGCCGGCTGCTCGGACGCTTCGGCAACTCCGACGAAAACAACGCGCTCAAACTCGGTTACGATCCGGTCGCACGCCGTTGGCCGGACTGGCTGGCGAATTTGCCCATCGATCCGACACGCTTACCGACAGTGGTTCCACCCGGCACGGATCTCGGCCCGTTGCACGCTCAATGGGCGCAACGCTGGCAACTTCCTCGCACACATGTCGTCGCCGGCACCACCGACAGCACCGCCGCGGTTATCGCTACCGGCGCCACCGGCGCGGACCGCATCGGCCAGGCCGTCACCTCGCTGGGCAGCACGCTGGTGTTGAAAGTGCTCGCCGAGCGACCGGTGTTCGCGCCGGACTACGGTGTCTACAGCCATCGGCTCGGCGAACGCTGGTTGGTGGGCGGCGCGTCCAACAGCGGTGGCGCGGTGCTGCGGCAATTCTTCAGCGACGCGGAATTGCGCGTGCTGGAGACACAGTTACATCCAGAGATGCCAACCGGCCTCGATTACTATCCCTTGCCCGGCATCGGCGAACGCTTCCCGCACAGCGATCCCGCGTTGCCACCACGCCTGGAACCGCGCCCCGCCGATGCCACGCAGTTTCTACAAGGATTGCTGGAAGGCATCGCGCGCATCGAACAACAGGGTTATGCATTGCTGCATCGCCTCGGCGCACCCTATCCCAGCGAAGTCATCAGTATCGGCGGCGGCGCCGTCAACGCGGCGTGGCGGCAAATGCGCGCACAGAGTCTCGGCGTTCCCGTGCGCCTCGCCGAACATCAGGACGCCGCCTACGGTGCGGCCTTGTTGGCGCGCCAGGGAACCCGCGCATCGCCTGAGAGTCCCTTATCGACATGAACGATCTGCTGAAAGGTTTCGGCTATGTGCTGGAGGGCGTGCGGTTGATCCGTCTGCCCGGACTGCGGCGTTTTGTGCTGATGCCGTTGCTGGTGAACACGCTGTTGTTCGGCACGCTGATGTTCGCGGCCGTCAGCGGTTTCGAACAGTTGCTCGATTATCTGCTCGGCTTCCTGCCGGACTGGCTGCATTGGCTGCAATATCTGTTGTGGCCGTTGTTCGCCGTGAGTGCGCTGCTGATCCTGGTCTACAGTTTCACGCTCATCGCCAATCTGATCGCGGCGCCGTTCAACGGTGTGCTAGCCGAGGCGGTGGAAAAACATCTCACCGGGCAATCGCTGGAACAGACCGGCCATTGGCGCGCGCTGCTCGCGGATATCGTCCCGAGTCTAAGGTCCGAAGTGCAGAAGCTCGGCTATTTCGCCGTGCGCGGCCTGCCGTTGCTGTTGTTGTTCGTCATCCCCGGCGTCAATCTGGTCGCGCCCGTGTTGTGGACGGTGTTCAGTGCCTGGATGCTCGCGCTGGAATATGCCGACTATCCGCTCGGCAATCACGGTCTGAAATTCCGCGACCAGCGTCCGCGCCTGCACGGGCGGCGTCTGCTGACCTGGGGCTTCGGCCTGACCGTGCTCGGTCTGATGCTGATCCCGGTGGTGAATTTTATCGCCATGCCCGCGGCGGTCGCCGGCGCGACGGCGTTGTGGGTGCGGGAGTTGCGCTAACGCTTTTTCAGGTATCGACTCAACCGCGCGACGCCTTCCCGCAACTGCTCGATAGACGTGGTATAGGCGAAGCGCACATGTTCATGCGCGCGATACGCGCCGAAGTCGATGCCCGGTGTAATCGCCACGCCCGCCTGTTCCAGCAGATCGCGACAGAAGGCAAAGCTGTCATCGGTGAAACGACGGCATCCGGCATACAGATAGAACGCGCCTTGGGGCACGACGGGGATATCGAAGCCGAGTTCGCGTAACGCCGGCAACAGATAATCGCGCCGCTCCGCAAAGATCCGCCGACGTTCCTCAAAGACGGCCTGCGCCTCCGGTGTGAAGGCGGCCAACGCGGCGTACTGCGCCAGCGTGGGCGCGGCGAGAAACAGGTTCTGCGCCAGCTTGTCCAACGCCGCGACATGACTGTGCGGCGCCACCAGCCAACCCAAGCGCCAGCCGGTCATGCCGTAGTATTTCGAGAAGCTGTTGATGACGAAAATATCGTCGGCGATGTCCAGCGCCGTTTGCGCGTCGACTCCATACGTGAGTCCGTGATAGATCTCGTCGACGATCAGTGCCGCGCCGCGTTCGCGCGCCAGTGCATGCAGTTCCACGAGTTGTTCGCGCGTCAGCAGGGTGCCGGACGGATTGGCCGGCGAGGCAACCAACAGGGCGGCGGTGCGTTCCGTCCAATGTTCGCGCGCAAGTTCCGCCGTGAGCTGATAGCCGTGCGCGGCATCGGTCGGCACACCGACGGCGCGTCCCTCCAGCAGACGCACGAAGTTGCGATTGCAGGGATAGCCCGGATCGCTCATGAGCACCTCGCGGCCCGGGTCCACCAACGCGGCAAGCACCAAGTGCAAGGCGCCCGAGGCGCCCGGTGTGACGACGATGCGCGCCGCATCGACATTGATGTCGACGTTGGTATCGACGCGGGCACCCGCGCCTGCGCGGTAATGCGCGGCGATGGCCTCGCGTAAGGCCTGCAAACCCACCGCTGGCGTGTAATGCGTCTGTCCCGCCGCCAATGCGGCGTGTCCGGCCGCGACGATCGGCGCGGCGGTCGGGAAATCCGGCTCGCCGATTTCCATGTGCACGATGGAGCGCCCCGCCGCTTCGAGTTCGCGCGCCCGCGCCAGCAAGGCCATCACATGAAACGGCTGGATATCCGCCATGCGGGCTGCGATGGGCGGTGCGATCCGGTCGGCCATAAGGGTTGAGGACACCGCTCAGTTCGCATGTACGCGTCTGAGCACGTCGACATCCACATAACGCGCGCCGCCGGCATCGCCCGCCAACACCTGGCATGGCGCATCGGGTTCGCCGAGCTGATCGAGCAACAACGTGGCGCCGCTGAAATCGTGTCCCTGGGTAAAGTCGCTGACGGTGACCAGCGTTTTCAGACCGGCAGCGCGCGCGGCGATCAGACCGTTCGCCGAATCCTCGAGTGCGAGACATGCCTCCGGTCCCAGACCCATCTGCTCCATAGCCAAGTGATAAATATCGGGTGCGGGTTTTTTCTTCGGCACCATGCTGCCGGCGGCAATCACTTCGAACCACGCCTCGCCCTCGGGCGCCAGACTGGCATTGAGCAAGGCCGTGACATTGTCCGGTGTAGTGGTCGTGGCAATCGCCAAACGCAGGCCCGCCGCGCGCGCCTCTTCGAGCAGACGCCGCACGCCCGGACGCAACGGCACGCCGCCCGAAGCGACCATCTCGGTGTAGATGCGTGTCTTGGCTTGGTGCAGTTCGGCGATCAGCGCATCGAGATGGGCGGGGCGCACATAATCCGGGCGGTAGGTGTCCAGATAATGCCGCATGCGTTCCTTGCCGCCGGTGACCGCCAGCAATGCACGGTATAAATCCACCGACCAGACCCAATCCAGGCCGGCCGCCGCGAAGGCCTGGTTGAAGGCCCGGCGATGGACCTCCTCGGTCTCGGCCAACGTACCATCGACATCGAACAATAACGCGCGCAATTCGCTCATGGCAGGATCACAACCCATCGTCTCGGGATCAAAAGGCGGTATAGAGTAGCCGAGCCGGGACGGGCATTCACGTTCTATGCAAGAGGGGTTTGCAAGGGCCGTTTTCCGGGCTTGACTCGAACCCCCGCTACGCCGAAACTTAGCCGCTTATTCCGGGGACCGGGCGTCGTCCGTGACATAG
>JACREG010000013.1 GCA_016218375.1 Gammaproteobacteria bacterium | reverse complement strand
GATTAACGCCAGTGACGGAGCATGCCGGCCAGCACCACCGGATGTTTTCCCCACCACCCCATCCGGCGCAATTCATTGCGCCCTACGCGAGTTGGCAGGGAGAGGCAGAGGTTGGGGTATCAGTAGCCCCGGCCCACCGATGCAGGTAGAATTGCCCACCATTCCAGGCGATTGCCGAACCTGAACTCCGAGCCCCATGAACCTGAATTTCCTCGACTTCGAACAACCCATCGCCGAGCTTGAAGCCAAGATCGAAGAGCTGCGCTTCCTCGGTAACGACACCGAGATCAACATCAGCGAAGAGGTCGGACGGCTCCAGGAGAAGAGCCGCTCGCTCACCGAATCGATCTTCTCCAAACTGTCGTCCTGGCAAATCTCGCAACTCGCGCGCCATCCACAACGCCCGTACACGCTCGATTACATTCAACGCGTGTTCACCGATTTCGAAGAGCTGCACGGCGACCGTGCCTATGCCGACGATGCGGCGATTGTCGGCGGTGTTGCACGTATCGAGGGCCGCCCGGTGATGGTCATCGGCCATCAGAAAGGTCGCGACACCAAGGAGAAGCTGGCGCGCAATTTCGGCATGCCGCGTCCCGAGGGTTATCGCAAGGCGCTGCGCTTGATGCACATGGCGGAGAAATTTCATCTGCCGATCCTGACCTTTATCGACACGCCCGGCGCCTATCCCGGTATCGGCGCCGAGGAACGTGGTCAGAGCGAGGCCATCGCGCGCAATCTATTCGTGATGTCCGAATTGCGCACACCGATCATCTGCACCGTGATCGGCGAGGGCGGTTCCGGCGGCGCGCTGGCCATCGGCGTTGGCGACCGCGTGCTGATGCTGGAATACAGCACCTATTCAGTGATCTCGCCGGAAGGCTGCGCGTCGATCCTATGGAAGAGCGCCGACAAGGCCCAGGACGCCGCCGAAGCGCTGGGCATCACCTCCAGCCGCCTGCACGAACTCAAACTCATCGACGGCATCATCGAAGAACCGCTCGGCGGCGCCCACCGCGACATCGACCTCATGGCCGACACGCTCAAACGCGTCTTACTGCAACAGTTGGACAACATTGCCAGCGCCACACCGGATCAGTTGCTCAAAGCGCGCTACAAACGGTTGATGGGGTATGGGCATTTCAGTGTGAATTGAGTGCTTGGTTCCGTCATGCCGGCGAAGGCCGGCATCCAGCGGTTTGAAGGGCATGGACCCCGGCATGCGCCGGGGTAACGAACGGTGCGCCGGCATGACGGCAAGGCAACTTTGTAAGCCTATTCCTAATTTTCTCCGCAGGGCTGGTCAAACCGTCCGGCGCGGGGTTAGCGTATGGGCCTCAGCCGACTATATCTGAATCAAGTCGAATCAAGTCGGTGTAGCAAGAAACAATAACAGGCCAGAGGAGAAGATAGCCAATGAAACTCATGAATCAATGTTCAACACGGATGTTATTGCTTGTGGCATCGCTTGTTATGTCAGGACTTGCGAGTGCTGCATGTACACAGGCCGATCTGGCGGGGACGTGGTATGCGATCGGTGTAGGCGGGGATGTAAATGCAGGTACCTTTGATGAGATTGATCGCTGCAAGGTTAGAGTAGGTTCAACTGGCGGAGTAATTGCGACCGGTTCAAGTTGTTCATTCAGAGGTGGTTCTGGAACTGATACGTCGAATATTACTGGCGGCTCGCTAGCGCTCTCATCGTCTTGTGCGGTCACAGGTTCTATTAGGTTCTGTAATGCCTATGGCTGTGCGTCAATCCGCATTCAATATGCTCAGATGGAAAGAGGGAAGGATGCCTTTGCTATGGCAGGATATATTACAAGTTCACCCTCTGATGTAGGGTTCCTGCAAGTGATTAAGCAGTGATTGTGTGCGTATGAGGCCGAGAGCGGAGGCGGGTTTCGCCGCTAATCTCGGTATTTGTCGCCCCGGCTCGCAGACACGGGCAAGGACCGCGCTTCTTCCCGGGGTATCCTCGGGATTGAGGAATCAGAGTCAGAGAACAATTTCGGCTAAAATTACAACTCAACTCGTTGCAACTCACGCCACCTCCCATGGCTTTTTTCTCCTGCCCCGCCAGATCGCGGCTGCCGTGGATCACGGCCAGGATGTACACCTGCTCGGTTTCGAGCAGATAAATGACGCGGTAGCTCTGGAAGATCAGTTCGCGCACATCGTCGCGGTCTTCGGCTTCCGGCACTCGCCGGCCGATTTTGGGATGATCCCGTAGCACACCCACGGCTTCGATCAGGCGATCGACGAACTGCTCGGCGTAGTAGGGAACGTCGCGGGCGATGTAGTCGTAGAGTTGGTTGAGGTCCGCCTCGGCGATGTCCGACCAGCGGATGTTCATGCGGGCCGTTTTTTATCCATCAGCCGGCGCTTGATGTCCTCGTGCGGGACGGTGCGTCCCTCGGCCACGGCCTTAAGCCCGGCCTCGATCTTCTGCTTCACATACAACTCGTACATGATGTCATTCCAGGAAGCCTGGTCGGGCATATGCTCAATCAACTCCTTGGCGGCTTGCTTGGGTGTGGCCATGGATCACCTCGTTAATTGAAGGAAGGGCGGACGGATTGCGCCTTTGAATGTACGCGCTGCTGGATTTCGTTGGGTGAGGCGGTCTCGAAAAACAACTCCAGCGCTTCCCGGAGATTCTCGCGGGCCTCCTCGATGGAATCGCCTTGGCTGGCAATATCGACCTCAGGGCAGAACGCTACGTACCCGTCCCCTTCGCGTTCGATAATCGCAGTAAGTTGTTTCTGCATGAATGTTCCTCGATTTGTCGCAAGCCTCCGTGCAGCATACGACCGGGGTATAACCCTCCGCAAGTTTGCTCTACCATTCCCGGCATGTCCTTCAATGCCGACCAGCTCATTGCCAAAGTCCTCGCCCTCGCGCCGGATGCCACCGGCTATTGGGTTGCCTACAGCGGCGGATTGGATTCACAGGTTTTGTTGCACGCGCTGGCTGCGGGGCGTGAACGCCTGCCTGCGCCGCTGGGCGCGTTGCACGTCAATCACAATCTGCAAGCGGATGCGCCGGCGTGGGCGGAACATTGCAGCGCCGTGTGTGCGGCGCTGGGCATCGACTATCAAGTCCTCTCCGTACAGGCTCAGCCCCAGCCTGGTGAAAGCCCCGAGGCGGCGGCGCGTGCGGCGCGCTATCGGGCGTTGGCGGCGGCGGTGCCGGCGGGCGGTGTGGTACTCACGGCGCATCATCGGGACGATCAGGCCGAGACGTTGTTGCTGCAACTGTTGCGCGGTGCCGGTTCCAAGGGGTTGGCGGCGATGCCGGAGATCAGCAGGATCGGGGATGCGACCTTGCTGCGTCCCTTGCTCGATGTCGGCCGTGAAGCGCTGCACGACTATGCGCGGTCGCAAGGCTTGAGCTGGGTGGACGATCCGAGCAACGCGCATACGGACTACGACCGCAATTGTCTGCGCCATGAGATTCTGCCGCGCCTGCGCACGCGCTGGCCGGCGGCGGGCGAGACGCTGGCGCGTGGGGCGCGGCATCAGGCCGAGGCGGCGCAGTTGCTGGAGGCGCTGGCAGAACTCGACTGGCAACATTGCCAGGAACAGCCTTCGGCCGCTTCCGTAGAGCAGCCGTCATCCCGGCGCATGCCGGGATCCAGGGAATCAGACTGGAAGCGGACTCTGGATCCCGGCATGCGCCGGGATGACGAAAAAAACACAACGCACGCCTTGAGTCCGTGTCGTTCCATGCTTCCCCCGTTATCGGTGTCGGTATTGCTGCGTCTATCCGCCCCGCGTCGCGCCAATCTGCTGCGGCATTGGCTGCATCGGCAGGGCGCGCCGATGCCCAGCACGGTGGTGCTCGAACGGGTCGACAGCGATCTGTTGCATGCCGCCCACGATGCAGAGCCGCTGGTGCGCTGGGGTGCGGTGCGCCTGCGCCGTTACCGCGATGGACTCTATCTGGACGATGTGCTTGAGGAGAGTGACCCAAGTCGCTGTCTGGACTGGCAGCGGAGTCAATCGATGTCCTTGCCGGGTGGCGTGTTGAGTGCCGCCGATGTGTACGGCGAGGGTGTCGCATCGCGCCATCTGACGGGCGGGAATCTCCAGGTACGCTTCCGTCAAGGCGGCGAATCCCTGCAACCCGTCGGCCGCCGCGAACATCATTCATTGAAGCATCTGTTCCAGGAGGCCGGTGTGCCGCCCTGGGAACGCGCGCGGGTGCCGTTGATTTATCGCGGCGACACGCTGATCGCCGTCGCCGGTTATTGGGTATGCGCCGAATTTCAAGCCCGCGCGGACGAGCCCGGCGTGCGTTTTTCCTGGAGCCGCGCGATTGTGCATACGGGGTCATTCTGGTAAGGTTCAATCCCGTCTTGTGGTGAGTTGCGCAGCCGTTTTCAACCGCGGTTTTCGCCCTGATCCACGCCCCGATTTACGTCTCTGGCAGTTCGGAATCCAATGACCCGATTCATCTTCATCACCGGCGGTGTGGTGTCCTCTTTGGGCAAAGGCATTGCCTCCGCTTCGTTGGCCGCCATCCTCGAAGCGCGCGGTCTCAAGATCACCATGCTCAAGCTGGACCCGTATATCAACGTGGACCCCGGCACCATGAGCCCGTTCCAGCACGGCGAGGTGTTCGTCACCGCCGACGGTGCCGAGACCGACCTCGATTTGGGGCATTACGAGCGCTTCGTCCGCACCACCATGGGCAAGCGCAATAATTTCACCACCGGCAAGATTTACGAGAGCGTCATCCGCAAGGAGCGCCGCGGCGAATATCTGGGCGGCACGGTGCAGGTGATTCCGCACATCACCGACGAGATCAAGCGTCGCATCCGCGCCGGTGCCGAGGGTGCCGACGTGGCCATGGTCGAGATCGGCGGCACGGTCGGCGACATCGAATCGCTGCCGTTCCTGGAGGCGATCCGCCAGATGGGCGTGGAACTCGGCCATGAAAAGGCCTTGTTCATGCACCTCACGCTGGTGCCGTACATCGCCGCCTCCGGCGAGATCAAGACCAAACCGACGCAGCATTCGGTGAAGGAACTGCGCTCCATCGGTATCCAGCCGGACATCCTCATGTGCCGCGCCGACCGGCCGCTGCCCAACGACGAGCGCCGCAAGATCGCGCTGTTCACCAACGTGGAAGAGCGCGCGGTGATTTCCGCGGGATTCTCCGAAGTCACCCTTTCCGAATCAATCCAGCGGAGCTTGACACGCACACCATTGGCGACACCGGCGTGGATGAAGGATTCGATGATGCTCTTATACGCATCATGCAGGCCGGTATATTTTCCGCAG
>JACREG010000133.1 GCA_016218375.1 Gammaproteobacteria bacterium | reverse complement strand
TGGGACAGCGTGCTGTTGGTGCTGATGGACGACAACTACGAACCCTTCGAGATCTACGAAGCCGAACACGACGATCTGATCGACGCCGTCGCCGAGGCCGAATCCAGCAAACGCGCCAAGCGCGGTCTGTTGTCGGTGGCGAAGTTCAAGGCCATCGGCCAATTGATCTGGACCCGCGAAGACGGCGAACTCACCGACGAGATCTGGGACAACCAATCCGGTGGGTGAGTCGGGTGGATTGTCATTTCACACCAAAGCGCGCAAAGACCGCAGTGAAGAACAAAAATATTTCTTGGCGGTCTTTGCGTGCTTTGGTGTGAATGATCTCGGCACGCCATTTCCCAGTGCGGTTCCGTAGGGTAATAGGATGGATCTGAACGACGTCTTCGCCGCCTCGGGACTGCTGGCCCGTAAGCATTCCGGTTACGCCCCGCGCGCCGCGCAGCGCGATATGGCCGAAGCCGTTGCAAGCGCGTTGGCCGACGGCGGTCAGTTGGTGGTCGAGGCCGGTACCGGCATCGGCAAGACCTTCGCCTATCTGGTACCGGCGCTGCTGTCCGGGCGCAAGCTCATCGTCTCCACGGGCACCAAACATCTTCAGGATCAATTGTTCGACCGCGATCTGCCGGCCGTGCGCAGTGCGCTGGGACTGTCTACGCGGGTCGCGCTGCTCAAAGGTCGCGCCAATTATCTGTGTCTGCACCGTCTCGATCTCGCCGCCGCCGAAGGACGCTTCGCCACGCGCACGCAGGCCGCGGAATTGGAAGACGTCCGCAGTTGGGCCGGACGCACTAAGAGTGGCGATATCCGCGAACTCGCCGAGATCGCCGAGGATTCGCCGCTGTGGCCGCGCGTGACCTCGACCAGCGACAATTGCGTCGGTAGCGAGTGTCCGAATTTCAACGACTGTTTCGTCGTCAAGGCACGCCGCGCCGCGCAGGACGCCGAACTGCTGGTCGTCAACCATCATCTGTTGTTCGCCGACATGGCGCTCAAGGAAGAAGGCTTCGGCGAGTTGCTGCCGGGCGTGGATGCGGTGATCGTCGACGAGGCGCATCAGATCCCGGAAGTCGCCACGCAGTTCTTCGGCATGAGTCTCGGAAGCCGCCAACTCGCGGGACTCGCGCGCGACGCGGTGCAGGAACATCTGCGCGAGGCCGGCGACATGGGCGATCTGCCGGACGCAGCGGCGGCGCTGGAAAAGGCCGTGACCGAGATGCGCCTGGCCTTCGGCCCCGACAGTGTGCGCCAACCGTGGAAGGCCTTCGGCGATCCGCCGCGCCTGCGCGCCGCGTTGGAAGACCTCACCGCGCAGTTGCATGCATTGCGCGACTGGCTCAAGGTCGCCGCGCCGCGCGGGCGTGGCTTGGAAAATTGCTGGTCGCGCGCCGAGCGCTTGTGCGAACGCCTACAGCGCGTGGCCACGCAACCGCCGGCCGACTATGTGCATTGGGTCGAAACCTTTACGCGCGGCTTTGCCATTCACTTCACGCCGTTGTCGGTGGCGCCGCTGTTCCGCGCCCAACTCGAACAGCTCGACAATACCTGGATATTCACCTCGGCGACGCTCGCGGTCGGCGACAGTTTCGAGCATTACACGACCACGCTGGGTCTCGAAGCGCCGCGCACACTGCGTCTCGACAGCCCCTTCGACTATGCGCACAACGCACTGCTGTATCTGCCGAGCGGCATGCCGGAACCGAACGCGCGGGAATTCACACAGTCCGTGATCCGTGTGGCGCGCGCGTTACTGGAAGCGAGCGGCGGACGCGCCTTCCTGTTGTTCACCAGTCACCGCGCTTTGCAGGAAGCCGCTGGCGCGTTACGCGAAGACCTGGATTTTCCGCTGCTGGTGCAGGGCCAGGCGCCGCGCGCGGAACTGCTGGCGCGGTTTCGTGCGCTGGGCAACGCGGTGTTGCTCGGTACCGGCAGTTTCTGGGAAGGTGTGGATGTGCGTGGCGAGGCCTTGTCGCTGGTGTTGATCGACAAACTGCCGTTCGCCTCGCCGGGCGATCCGGTGTTGCAGGCGCGCATCGATGCATTGCGCGCGGCCGGCGGCAATCCCTTCTTCGACATTCAAGTACCGGAGGCGGTGATCGCGTTGAAGCAGGGCGCGGGACGCTTGATCCGCGACGTGGACGATCGCGGCGTGCTGGTGTTGTGCGATCCGCGCGTGGTGAACAAAGGCTATGGCCGGGTGTTTCGTGCCAGCCTGCCGCCGATGCCGGTGACGCAGCGTTTGGAGGATGTGCGCGCCTTTTTCGAACGATCGGCCAAACAGGAGGCGCAGGCATGAAAATCCTGGCCCTCGATACCGCTACCGAGGCATGCAGCGCCGCCTTGCTGATCGACGGCGAGGTTCGCGAGCGCTTCGAGATTGCACCGCGCGCGCATGCACGCTTGGTGTTGCCGATGCTCGACGGTTTGCTGGCCGAGGCTGGACTCAAACCGACGCAACTCGATGCCATCGCCTTCGGTCGCGGGCCGGGCAGCTTTACCGGCGTGCGCATCGCCGCGAGTGTCGCGCAAGGTATTGCCTTTGCCGCCGAGTTGCCGGTGCTGCCGGTGTCCACATTGGCGGCGCTGGCGCGCGATGCGCTGCAACGCACGTCCACGGCGCAGGTGTTCGCGGCCATCGATGCGCGCATGGGCGAGATTTATTGGGCGGCGTATGTGCGCGATGCGCAGGGCGAGCCGCAGGCGTTGACCGAAGAACAGGTCGCGCCCGCGAACGCGGTGACGGTGCCGGCAGGAACGGACTGGTTCGGCATTGGGACCGGGTGGGGCGAGTACGAACAGGCGTTGCGCGTACATTTCGGCGCCACGTTACACGGTGTCGATGCCACGGCGCTGCCGCGCGCGGCACACATCGTTCGATTGGCGGCGATAGATTTCCTCGCCGGCCGTGCTGTCGTCGCGGAACAGGCGCAGCCGGTGTATCTGCGTAACCAAGTTGTCCACAAGCCCGCGCGCTGAAGATTGTTGTCGCGAAGACGGTGAATCGCTAGGCATTCACTCGATGAACGGCCGAGGACGATCCGTCTTAAACATAGGCCTTGGCTTCTTCGCCCGGATTCGGCAGTCCCGCGATGCGCCAAGCCTCGCGGCCGGTGTCCTTGAAGAGTTCCGGGATACAGTGGGGATCGAGATGGTTTTCCAGGCAGATATGCCGGAAGGGTGGCAGGGCGCCGGTTTTGAAGAAGTGCGTGCGCAAACTCTCGATGATTTTCCAATGCGACGGGGTCAGTGGGCCGATGCCATCGCTCTGGGCGAGTTGGTCGGCAACCTGTTCGTTCCACTCTTCCGGGTGAAGCAGAAAGCCATCGGCGTCGGTTTCGATGGGGAAATCCTGGGTGCGGTCCAGCATGGTGGAGACCTCGCTGTCGAGATCGATGGGGAGGTGCGTGGTTAATCTGTGTATAGGTGTGGCGTCGATCCGCGTCAAGGTATCCACTGGCGAGTCTGTGGGATTAGTCCTGCGACTCATCCGCAAGTTCGATGTAATTCACCAAGTCGTTCGGATGCACGAATTCCTCGCTGATGACTTTGTCGCGTACCGAGATGCCGGCGGCGTGAACGCTGTCCGCCGTGCCCGAGACCAGCGGGTGCCAGTCGGGGAGATCCTGGCCCTCGTTGAGCAGACGATAGGCGCAGGTGTCGGGCAGAAAATTGATCGCGGCGAGATTGTCGGGCGCGAGCACCAGGCAGTCCGGCACCCGGACATTGCGTTCGGCGTAGTGCGTGCAGCGACAACTCTGGTCGTCGAACAGGTGGCAGACGACGCTGGTGAAAAACAGTGCGCCGGTGTCGATGTCTTCGAGCTTGTGCAGGCAACAGCGGCCGCAGCCGTCGCACAGCGATTCCCATTGCGCGCGACTCATCTCGGCAAGCGGGGTGGTTTTCCAGAACGGCGTGGCGGTCATCGTGGCGGATTCGGTGGCAGGACGATTGAAGCGGGCGTGCGCTTCGCTCATTATAGGCCAAAGTCTTTCCCATTCATCCCCATTCGTCTCTCATTCATTAGGCGACGCCGGTTTCAGTATGCATAGCGACCCGCTGGTCTTCACCATTTTCGTCATCTTCACCGGTGCGGCACTGCTCGCGACCCTGGCCCTGTTCGCGCGCCAGGCCTTGTTGGTGGCCTATATCGTGCTCGGCGTGTTGCTCGGGCCGTGGGGGCTGGGGGTGGTCACCGATCCGCAGTTGATCGGCGGCATTTCCCAGATCGGCATTATTTTCCTGCTGTTCCTGCTGGGCCTGAATCTACCTCTGGAAAAGCTCTATTCCCTGGTCGGCGAGTCGTTGCGGGTCACCGGGCTCAGTTCGGCGCTGTTCGGCGTGCTGGGCATGGGCGTCGGTTGGCTATTCGGTTTCACGCTGATCGAACAACTGGTGATCGGCGCGGCAATGATGTTCTCCAGCACCATCATCGGCCTGAAGTTGCTGCCGACCACTATCCTGCACCATCAGCACACCGGCGAGATCATCATCAGCGTGTTGTTGCTCCAGGATCTGATCGCCATCGTGATCCTGATGCTGTTGCAGATTCAAGGTGGCAGCGAGATCGGCATGGCGCAGTTCATCCTGCTGGCGGTGTCCTTGCCGCTGCTGTTCGTGATCGCCTATCTGCTGGAGAAGTTCATCCTCATCAAATTGCTGCAACGCTTCGACACCATCCAGGAATACATTTTTCTGCTGACCATCGGCTGGTGTCTGGGCATGGCGGAGCTGGCCGGTCTGATAGGACTGTCGCACGAAATTGGCGCGTTCATAGCTGGCGTGGCGCTGGCGACCAATCCGATTGCTTTGTTCATCGCCGAGAGTCTGAAGCCGTTGCGGGATTTCTTTCTGGTGATCTTCTTCTTCTCGCTGGGCGCGGGCTTCGATCTGGGCGCTTTGCAGGCGGTGCTGCTGCCCGCTCTGGTGTTGGCGGGCGCGGCCATGCTGCTCAAGCCGCCGGTATTCGCTTATCTGCTCAGACACTCCGGCGAGGCGTCGGCGCGCTCGCAGGAAGTGGGGGTGCGGCTCGGACAGATCAGCGAGTTCTCGTTGCTGATCGCGGTGCTCGCATTGGAGCTGAACGTGATCGGCCGCGAGGCGTCCTATCTGATCCAGGCCGCGACCATCCTGACGTTCATGGCCTCGTCGTACTTCATTGTCATGAAATATCCGACACCGATCGCGGTCAACGAGCGCTTGCGTCGGGATTGAACGCTAGGTAATCACCGTCGGCCGGTCCCGGCCGGTGTGACGTGCAATGCCGGCGAGTTCGTCGGCGATGCGGATGAGATCGGCGAGTGCGGTCTGGCTGTCCAGACCTTGCTTCGTGGTATCCGCTTCGTAGCGCTCCAGATATACGCGCAGCGTGGCGCCTTCGGTGCCGGTGCCGGACAGACGGAACACGATACGCGAGCCGTCGGTGAAGCCGATGCGGATGCCCTGGTTCGTGCTGAGGCTCGCGTCGATGGGGTCGGTGTAGGCGAAGTCGTCGCTGTAGGCGACGGTGTACGCGCCGAAGCGACGTCCCGGCAGCGTGGCGAACTGTGCGCGTAGATCCTCGATCAACGCCGTGGCGGCGGCGCTGTCCACACCTTCGTAATCGTGACGCGAATAGTAATTGCGGCCGAAGCGCTGCCAATGTTCCTGGACAATCCCGGCGACCGATTGCTTGCGCACGGCGAGCAGATTCAACCAGAACAACACCGCCCACAGCCCATCCTTCTCGCGCACGTGATCCGAACCCGTGCCGAAACTTTCCTCGCCGCACAGCGTGACCTTGCCGGCATCGAGCAGGTTGCCGAAGAACTTCCAGCCGGTCGGCGTTTCGTAGCAGGGCAGATTCAACGCGGCGGCGACGCGGTCGGCCGCCTGACTGGTGGGCATGGAGCGGGCGATGCCGGCGATGCCCTGGGCATAACCCGGCACCAAGGTCGCGTTGGCGGCGAGTATGGCGAGGCTGTCGCTGGGTGTGACGAAGAAGTTGCGGCCGAGGATCATGTTGCGGTCGCCGTCGCCATCCGAGGCCGCGCCGAAGTCGGGCGCATCCGTGCCGAACAAGATGTCCACCAGCGCGTGCGCGTAGGTGAGATTCGGATCGGGATGGCCGCCGCCGAAATCTTCCAGCGGCGTGGCATTCAGCAGACTGTCCGTCGGCGCGCCGAGGCGGCGTAGCAGAATCTCCTCGGCATACGGGCCGGTGATGGCGTGCATGGCATCGAAGCGCATGCGGAAGTGGCCGCTTTGGAACAGCGCGCGGATACGCGGAAAGTCGAACAGGGATTCCATCAGCTCGGCGTAGTCGGCGACCGGATCGATCACGACGACGCGCATGTCGCCGAGGCGTTGTTCGCCCAAGCGATCCAAGGGCACGGCGTCCGCCTGCATGATGCGGTAGTGGTCGATCGCGCGGCTGCGCGCATAGATCGCCTCGGTGATTTTCTCCGGCGCGGGGCCGCCGTTGTCGGTGTTGTATTTGATGCCGAAGTCTTCCGTGGGGCCGGCGGGGTTGGGGCTGGCGGAGAGGACGATGCCGCCAGTGGCGCGATGTTTGCGGATTACGCAAGAGGCCGCGGGTGTCGACAACAGGCCATCGCGGCCGACCAATACCTGCGTCACGCCGTTGGCTGCGGCCATTTTCAGAATGGTCTGGATCGCGGTGAGATTGTAATAACGACCGTCGCCGCCCAGCACCAGCGTCGCGCCCTTGAGGCCCGGAACGCTGTCGAAAATCGACTGGACGAAGTTCTCCAGATAATGCGGCTGCTGAAAGACGGGAACCTTCTTGCGCAGGCCCGAGGTACCGGGTTTCTGATCGGCGAAAGGGGTGGTACGAACATCTGTAACCTGCATGGTGCTACCTTTCTCCAAGCGTTTACCGGCCGTTTTATGGCGTACCGGTGAAGTATCTTGCAAGTGCGCCGCTATGTCTGAAACGGGGCAGCCACCTGCCCGGCCGTGAATTTTCACTATGGTATGATGCCAGAATGTTGTTACGCGAGCCCACATCGTTACGTCGCCGGCGCCAGGTCCACGACCTCGGCGAGCTCATGGCGATTTACGAATGCAACTATATCCGGCTGCGTCAGTTGATCCCGGATATGGATGCAGTGGCGGCGGGTGGTGTGTCCGTGGCGGCCGGTGCGCTCGATCTGCATCTGACGGTGTCGGAGCGCAATCGCTATACCACGACACTCACGCTGACCTATCTGTTCGAGGACGAACAGGGCAGTTTCCCCGCACCGGATATCCAGATCCGCATCTATCACGACGCGCGGCTCGCCGAGGTCGTCAGTTGCGGTCGGCGGCGCGGCGTGCGCAGTGCCGCGTACGATTGTTGGCGGCGCGATTACACCCTCGACGCCAAGTGGCGCATCAACCGCTTTCTGCAGAAATGGCTGGGCTATTGTCTGCGTCAGGGACACCGTTTTCGACCCGCGGGCACAGACACCCTCAGCCCGGCCGGTCGTTGGCCGGACCTGCTTGCCGCCCTGAGCGAAACGGCCAAACCCAAGGGCACATAATCCCCCATCGCGAAATCTTGATAGAAATACTCAAGCATTGTATAAGGTGATTCCCGACCGGATTACTCTGGTACTGGATTCGATCCGGGCCAGGAGGAGCAGGAATCGCGATGAGACTTTCTACCAAGGGTCGTTATGCCGTGACCGCCATGCTCGATCTTGCCATCCACGATGGCAAAGGCCCCGTCACCCTGGCGGATATTTCCCAATGTCAGGGAATTTCATTGTCTTACCTGGAACAGTTATTCGCCAAACTGAGACGCGAAGGTTTGGTCGAAGGCGTGCGCGGACCCGGCGGCGGGTATCGGCTGGCCAGGGCTGCGGCGAGCATTTCCATCGCCGACATCATCGCGGCCGTGGACGAGAAGGTCGATACCATGCTCTGCGAGGGTAAAGAGGACTGCCGGGACGGTGGCCGCTGTCTGACCCACGAACTGTGGAGCAGCCTCAGCGCACAGATTCACGACTATCTTGCGGGCATCAATCTGGCGGAGTTTCTGGCGCGGCCGTCGGTGCGTGCCATCATCGAGCAGCAGAGCGTCGGCCAGACCTATGCGGAGAAGACGATCGTCATGAGTTCCTGACGGCGTCGCGTTTATCGCGGCGTGGTCCACACCCTTGGGTCCATACCCTTGATCCACACAAGCGTGCGATTGTTCGCCGGCATCGCATAATCCTGCGCCAAGCGCATCCCGGCCGTTGCGGCCAGCCGATCCAGATCCTCGAAATTACGCACGCCGCTGTTCGGGTCGCGCGCCTTCAGCCATTGGTCGAAGCGGGCGTTGCTCGCACTGGTGAATTCGCCGCCGTAATTGAACGGGCCATACAAACAAAAGTGTCCGCCGGGTGTGAGTACGCGGCCGATGCCGGTGAACATCGCTTCGACCGCCGGCCACGCCATGATGTGTGCAGTGTTGGCGCTGAACACGCCGTCGAAGCTTTCATCCGGCCAGACATCGCGTGTCACATCGAGCGGCAGGGGCGGGCGCACATTGCTCAAGCGAGCGTCGTCGATCCAGGCCCGAATGCCGGGGTGATAGTCGGCGACATCGCTGGTCTGCCAATTCAAGTGCGGCAGGTGCGCGGCGAAGAACACCGCGTGTTGTCCAGTGCCGCTGCCGATTTCCAATACGCGTCGCACGGCCGCGAACTCGATGCGCAACACATCGAGGATCGGCTGCTGGTTTTCCGCGCAGGATTCGGCGAACGGTTTCATGTCTTAAAGTCGCGCCTCCAACACCTGCGCGATTTCCTCATCGGTGAGCACGACCGGGTTGGTCTTCATGCTACTGCCGCGGCTGTGGGCGACGATGCGCGGGATATCCGCGGCGGCGATTCGGTAATGCGCCAGACGCGGCAGACGTAGACGTTCGGTCCAGTCTTCCAACCGTTCGATCAGTGCAGTGTAAGCGGCCACCGGTTCGCGGATGCGCCGTTCGCAGAGGATTTCCGCCAGACGCGCGTATTTCGCCAGCGCCGGATTGTCCGGTTCGCGCGCGTGCAACACCGCGATATTCACGCGCGTGGCGCTGGCCACCAGCGTGCCGCAGACGACCCCGTGCGGGATGGGGAAGAACGCGCCCATCGGCGCGGCCAGGCCGTGCACCGAACCCAAACCGGTTTGCGCCAGCGCGATCCCGGAGATGAGCGCCGCATAGGCCATGCGGCTGCGCGCACAGGCTTGATCGCCGCTGCCTTCGTACCAGGGCAGCAGACCGTCGCGCGCGGCGCGCAGACCGCTGATGACGAGCGCGTCGGTGAAGGTGTTGGCGCGCAGCGAGACGTAGGATTCGATCAACTGCGTCAGCGCATCCATGCCGTTGGCGGCGATCAGTTCGGGCGGACAACTCGCCAGTAGATTGGGATCGACGATGGCGTATTCGGGCACCAGCTTTTCGTCGCGGAAGGATTTCTTGAAACCGTCCGCACCGTGTTGGCTGAGGACCGCGTTCTTGGTGGCTTCGCTGCCGGTACCGGCGGTGGTGGGGATGGCGATGAACGGCGTAGCAGGCCCGCGATAGGGTTTTTCCGGGCCGACGCCTTCCAGATAGTCCATGACCGAGTCGCCGACGCGCAGCAGTCCGGCGATGGCCTTGGCCGCGTCCAGCACGCTGCCGCCGCCGATGCCGACGACCACATCGAAACCGCCCGCACGGAACTGGGCCACGGCCGCGTCGACCAACTGCGGCGAGGGTTCGCCGCCGACATGCAGGACGTCCCAGTCCAGGCCGTGCTTGCGCAGCCCGTCGAGCAGGTGTTGCCAATGCGGGGTGGATTGCAGGGCGCGGGCGCCGCAGACGATCAGGGTGCGGCTGCCGTAAGCGGCGGCCAGTGCGGGTACCCGAGCGAGACTCCCGGCGCCAAACTCGATGCGCGGCAGCCGCGCCAGGGAAAAGGGCGCGATCATGGCGCCTCCGCCGGGAGCAGTGATGCCTCCGGCAATAGGCCGCGATAGGGCACGCCCTGGCGCGGCTGCGCCATCCACGGGGCCACACGGTCGCGCCAAGTCAGGTAATGCGCGGTCTCCTTGTGTGCCGCCGCATCGGCGGCGCTGGCATAGGCTTCGTAGAGTATGAAGTCGGTCGGATCGTCCGGCGTTTGCAGGACGTCGAAGCGCAGATTGCCCGGTTCCCGCACCGAAGCCAGATGGTTGGCGCGGGTCGCGGCGATAAAGTCCTGAACGTGTTCGGGGACAACCCGGACATGGACGAGCGTGACGTGCATCGGAGGTCTCCCTGATATGAAACATGGGACGTGCGGGCTGTGGGGGCCAAGCCTAGCGCCCCTGCCCGGACCTGCCAAGCGTGTGCCACGTAGGACCGAGGTGTGCCCAATGTGATTATGGGCGTCTTAAGTTCACCCCCTCGCCAACCGAAACACTGGATATGGCCTGAATATCGCATATCAGACTCAACGCAACCCGGAAACACACACATGGCCGTGCCGACGACCCAGGATACCCCCGAGACGCTGGCTCCCGATGCCGAGACGATCGATAGCTCGGCCCAGAATCCGACCGAGAATCCACCCGGGAATCCACAGGCCGCGCCGGACAAGACGCCGCGCAATTTTGCCGAGTGGATCGAGAAACTCAGCGACAAGGGCATGCCGGTCTTCGCCAAGACTGTGAAGGATATTGCCGGCGTCGCCGCCGATCGGGAAAGCTCCGCCGCGGAACTGTCCCGGGTGATCCTGCAAGACGCGGCCATGACCGCACGTCTGCTGCGGGTGGCCAACAGTCCGATGTACAGCATGAGTCTGTCCGGGCACACCGTCAGCACCGTTTCGCGGGCGGTGATTCTGCTGGGCTTCGATACCGTGCGCAGCCTGTGCCTGTCCATCGCCATTATCGACGCCATCGGCAACGGCGCGCAGAAGACGCGTGTCGCGGAACACATGGCGCGTTCGTTCCATGCCGCAGTGCAGGCGCGTTCGTTCGCCACCAAGCGCCGCGATCCGTCCCCCGAAGAGGTGTTCATCGCCACCTTGCTGTGCAACATCGGCGATCTTGCCTTCTGGGGTTTGAAAAGCGATGCCGCGCCCAAGCTGAACGAGGCCTTGCAACGCCCCGGGGTCGACCGCGCGGGTGCCGAGCGCGAGGTGCTGGGATTCGAATTGGATGAATTAAGTCTGGGTCTGGCGCGCAAATGGCAGTTGGGCACGCTGCTGGAGAATACCCTGGAGAACAAGGGCGACAGCAATCCGCGCGTGAGCAGTGTGCGCATGGCGCATGAGCTGGCGCTCAAGGCCGAGAAAGGCTGGGATTCGCCCGAGGTCAAACAATTTCTGGTGCGGATGTCCGAAGCCCTGTATTTGCCGCTGAAGGACGTTACCAAGCTGGTGCATGAGAATGCCAACGAGGCAGCGAAGGCGGCGCAGTGTTTCGGTGCGGGTGCCGCAGCCGAACGCATTCCGCTGCCGAATTCACAGCGCAAGTCGGCGGAACACCGTCCCGGTGCCGTGCTGCGGGCGGACGAGGCCAAAGCGCAATTCACCGCACCCGATCCGATGTTGCAGCTCACTATTCTGCGCGAACTGTCGGGGATGCTGGACGGACAGCACGACATCAATCTGCTGCTGGAAATGGTGCTAGAAGGCATCTCGCGCGGCATCGGCATGGACCGCGCCCTGTTCGCCATGCTCAATCCCGAGCGCACGCGTCTGCGCGCGCGCTACGCGTTGGGTTGGGACAAAGACGACATGCGCGAGAAGTTTCTGTTCGATATCTCGCCGCTCAAGGCGAACATCTTCAGTCACGCACTGGAGTCAAGGCAGCCGTTATGGTTCGGTGGTCCGGGCGCCGATTCGCGCCTCACAAAGCTGAAGACGCCGGAGGTGCGCGAATTGACTGGCGACGCGCAGTTCTTCGTCATGCCGGTGGAGATCAACGGCCGCTCCATCGGCCTGTTCTACGCCGACCGCAAATCGAGTGAACGCGCCCTGGACGAGGATTCCTACATGGCGTTCCGCCACTTCTGCCAACAGGCCAATCTGGCCCTGTCCCAAACGCGCCGCGGGCGCTGACACGCATATACAGGGCTCGCATGCCGCGGCCGGCTCTGGCATGCTAGCCGGCGTCAAGCTATACCGTTCAGGGAGAACATCATGTCGCAGCGTCTGGCAGGTCTGTTATTCCTCCTCATCGCGTCCGTCGCGCACGCGGAAATCAAAACCCAAGTCATCGAATATCAGGTCGGCGCCGCGCGCATGACCGGCTATCTTGCCTATGACGACGCCATCCAAGGATCGCGCCCCGGCGTGCTGGTCGTGCACGAATGGTGGGGTCACAACGCCTATGCGCGCAAACGCGCCGAGATGCTCGCACAACTCGGTTACACCGCCTTCGCGTTGGACATGTACGGCGACGGCAAGGTCGCCGATCATCCGGACAACGCCATGGCCTTCATGCAGGCCGTGACCAACAACCTGCCCGAGGCGGAGCGCCGTTTCGCGGCGGCACGCGCGGTCCTCGAACGGCAGCCCAGCGTGGATAAACGACACATCGCCGCCATCGGCTATTGCTTCGGCGGCGGCATGGTCCTGCACATGGCGCGCGCCGGCATGGGTCTGGACGCGGTGGCGAGTTTCCACGGCGCGCTCGGTACGCAGACGCCGGCACGGGCCGGACAAGTCAAGGCGCGTGTACTGGTGTTCAACGGCGCGGACGATGTCATGTCCACGGCCGAGCAGGTGCAGGCCTTCGAGAAGGAAATGCGCGCCGCCAACGTCAATTACGAGCTGGTCAACTATTCCGGCGTCATGCACGGCTTCACCAATCCCGAGGCCGACGATTTCGCCAAACGTTTCAATATGCCGCTGGCCTATAACGCGCAAGCGGACGCCGCTTCCTGGACGCGCATGCAGGCGTTCCTGAAATCCGCATTCGCCCAATGACGTCTGGTTGAGACGGCTCGACCGGCAATCCGTGCCGGTTGAATCGTCTGTCTTAAACATGGAGGTCCACATGCCCGTTAAAACCGCAGCACCCGCACGTGCCGCCGTGCCGGCCAAAGTGACAGCGGCGCGCATCGTCGCGTTGGAGAAACAGACGAAATTGTTGCGCGGCAAGCTGGATAAAGCGCTTGCGCGCTTGGCAGCGCTGGAGCGCTGTATCGCCATCGCCGCGGATGGCTCCGTGACGCTTGCCGGTGCCGGCAATGTCTATATCGCCGCCGGCGCCACCGTGGCCTTCGCCGCCGCTCACGTGCAAATCGATGCCGGCATCGTGCATGCGTCAGGCATGGTGAGCTGCGATGTGCTACAGGCGAACTCCGTCATTGCAGCGTCCTATACGCCGGGGGCCGGAAATATTTCCTGAGCTATTGACCTATACTTAAACTTCATCCGAGAACGGCCGTGGGCGGGGAAGAGACTCCCGCCGATATACGGCAGGATGATTTTATGGAGTCCTCGACTGCTGGGAGCGGACACTGGAATGGATCTCCTTCACGGAATCAAATGTCACCCTCCGCACTCTGCATCGTTTACCGGACTGCGCATCGCCTCGATATACGCAATCCTTGGCGCCCTGTGGATTCTGTTCTCCGACCAGTTGCTGGTGCGTCTCGTCGAAGATCCCGTCGAATGGGTTCATATCCAGACGTATAAAGGTTGGATCTTTGTCGCCTCGACCGCTGTGCTGCTCGCGTGGCTCGTTACCCAGCAGATGGATCGTCTCGAACGGGAACATGAGCAGGTACGGCGTCTCAATCGGACCTACCGACTGCTGAGCGGCATCAATGGTGCAATCGTGCGCGTGCGCAATCGCGACGAACTGTTGCGCATCGTCTGCGAACTCGCAACCGTCCAAGGCGGTTTTCTGCTGGCGCGCATCGCCCTTCGGTCCGCAGGAAACCCGCCGCTCGCCGTGGTGAGTTGGTCCGGTGTCGGCGTGGCCGATCTGCCCGGACAAATCCCGCTGATACACGTTGTCCCCAGGCCGCTGGACGACGGTCCCGTGGTGCTTGATGAGTGTGACGACGACCTGTCGGCACAGGTGTTGGGAAGGGCAATGAGCAATTACGGGATTCGCGCGGTCGCCGCCTTGCCCATACCGTGCTACGCCATCCGCGATACCGAACGCGGTTGGTTGGAACTGTTCAGCACCGTGGGCGATATGTTCGATCAGCAGGAAATGGCCCTGCTGCGCGAAATCGCCGGTGATATCGGTCTCGGTCTGGAGATGATCGATAAATCGGAAGAGCTGCGGACGCTCGCCTATTACGATGTGTTGACCGGTTTGCCCAACGCGGCACTGCTGGCCGACCGGCTCCGTCAATCCCTGGCCCGCGCGCAATACGACAAGCGGGTCGTCGGCGTGATCGTGGCCGATGTCCCGGAACTCATCCGGATCGAGGACATCCATGGTCAACAACTGGGCGACCGCTGCCGGAAAGTGGCGGCGGATTATCTGGTCAGCATGTTGCGCGAGGGTGACACGGTCGCCTGCACGGGGCGTTACGAATTCACCATACTCCTGGCCGACATGGCCAGAGCCTCCGACATGGTGGAACTGTCCAAGCAGATACTCTGGGGTCCGGACATCCAGATCGGTGGGGAAGTGGCGCCGCTTCGTCTCGCATTGCGCGGTGGCGCGGCCTTGTATCCTGACGACGGCGAGAACGACGAGGCATTGCTCCGCTATGCGGCGCTGGCGCTCCATTCAAGAACCGCGTTGCCGGGCGCCTGCACATTCTATTCCCCGACGCTGGACGCGATGGCGCAGGAACGGCTGCATCTCGAACACGGCCTGAACCATGCGCTGGAACGCAACGAGTTTTCGCTTGCCTACCAATTGCTCGTGGATGCCCGCACGCAAAAGCCGATGGGCAGCGAAGCCCTGCTGCGCTGGCACAACGGCAGCTTCGGTGAAATCGGTCCGGCACGCTTCATCCCCATTGCGGAGGAGAGTGGCATTATTCATCCCATCGGCGATTGGGTATTAGAACAGGCCTGCCGGCAACTGGTGGCGTGGCAGGGTATGCGCGCGGAGCCGTTTTATCTGTCGGTCAACGTGGCATCCCCGCAACTGCTGCGCGAAAATTTCATGGACACGGTAAACGATATTCTCGACCGCACCGGCGCGAGAAGCATCGCCTCGTCGCTCATATTGGAAGTCACCGAAACGGCGTTTCTGCACGATCTGGAGCGCGCCGAGGTCGTGCTGCGCGCGATTCGCGAACTGGGCGTGCGGGTTTACCTGGACGATTTCGGCACCGGCTATTCGTCGCTCAGCTATCTGAACCGTCTGCCGGTCGATGCGCTGAAAATCGACCGCGGTTTCATTTGCGAGCTACCGCACGACCAACGCGCCGGCTCGCTGGTGAAGGCCATCATCGCCCTGGCGCACAGCTTGGACATCAAAGTGATCGCCGAAGGCGTGGAAACCCAGGAGCAGTGCCGGTTCTTGCAAGATCTGGATTGCGACCTTCTGCAAGGTTATCTGTTCAGTCGGCCCGGCCCGGCCGAGAATCTTGGCAATCTGCTCATTGCCGGGGCTTGATCGAGCGGCAGCGAAGCCTACTCCACGTTGCTGCCGGATCGATAATCGCTACAGTCTCCGACTGTCCGGCGAACGACGCAATCAGTTCGATGTGTAGCTGAACTTCTGTCCGCCCACCGAGGCCTCGTACATCAGACCACCCTTGGCAAGGGTGAAAATGGCGACGCCGTTGCTGTAGTCGGCGTCGGCCGAGGCGCCGGCGGTGATGGCGACGGCGGAGGCCTGCGCGCTGAATTCGAAATTGCCGGATTTGAAGTTGTCCAGCGTGGTCTTGTCCTTGAAGAAGATGATCTCGCTGTAGGCTTGACCGCCTAGTTGAAAGCCGATGGTGAGCTGCGTGACGCTGGACGTGCCGGCCTGCGTGCCGCGCTCGTAGACCTCGCCCTTGCCGTAAGCGCCGCCGATACCCATGCCGCCTTTGCCGACGGTGGGGAACACGGCATAGCCATAGGCCTTGTCGAAAAATACTTTGATGCCGGGATCTTTGTTCTTGAAGGCAGCGATGGTTTCGGCGGCCTTGTTAGTGGCGGCCGGTTGATCTTCGGCCTTTTCCTTGGCGAGCGGATTCCAGCCGGCCTGGGCGGTGGTCGCGGTGGACAGCAATACGGTGAGCAGTAGCGAGCGGGCGGATGTGCGGTGCATGATCGGGTTTCTCCAGGGCATCAGGGTTGACTGCCGAGGGTATCGACCGGGTGGGCGCAATCATTGAAGGCGATGCGCCTAAAACCGGAGCTACGTCTAATGTGGGGCGATGTTTTCTCCGCCCATCTGTATGTGGTGAGCTGGGGGCTGCGGCGGGTCGATCCCTTTCGCCTCCGAGCTGCG
>JACREG010000132.1 GCA_016218375.1 Gammaproteobacteria bacterium | reverse complement strand
TCGCCAAGCTCAAGGGCGACAACCACGATCAGGACGTCGGCATCGACATCGCCCGTCGCGCGATGGAAGAGCCGCTGCGCCAGATCGTCGGCAACGCCGGTGAAGAGGCCTCCGTGGTGCTGTCCAAGGTCGAGGAAGGCAAGGACAGCTTCGGCTACAACGCCGCGACCAGCGAATACGGCGACATGGTCAAGATGGGTATTCTGGACCCGACCAAGGTCAGTCGTTCCGCATTGCAGAACGCGGCTTCGGTGGCCGGTCTGATGATCACCACTGAGTGCATGATCGCCGAAATGCCGAAGGACGATAAGGGCGGTGCGCCGGACATGGGCGACATGGGTGGTATGGGCGGCATGGGCATGATGTAAGCCCAGTCGTTACCCCGCTGTAAAACAGAAAGCCCCGGTGCGAACCACCGGGGCTTTTCTTTTTGACCTAAACGCTGATGTACACCCAGCCCTGCTGCAAGCGGCTGAGAATTTCCTCCAAGGCATTCGGCGTGATGAGCGCCTCGGGCAACAGATCGGGGCTGACATGCCGTTCGCGGCGCAGGCGATCCAGCGCGGTCTGACAGGCCATGAAGGTCAGATTGTCGTATTGATGCTGCATGGCACGCACGCGTTCGGCGAACGGCGAGATATCCGCGCGCAGCAATTCCAGGCCACCGGCGTTGGCGATCAATTCCACTTCGATGGGCTGATCGAGTCTCCGGTAGGTGCTGAGCAGACGTTCCGCGGTATCCAATGCGCGTTCCAGTTTTTCCGGTTCCGCGCTGCTCAAATGCAACAGAACCTTATGCTCTTCGCCACGCACCGGCGCCTGTTCGAGCGCGCTGGTCTGGAAGGCCTTTTCTTCGTCGAGATACATCGCCTGTATGTTCAACGGCTGGTGTTGTCGTGCATGCGCGATCCAGCCGACGATGCTGCCCATCGTCATCAGCAGCGCGGCCGCGGCCGCCTGACGCCAACCGCGGCCGCGGGTGGTCAGGGGTTTGCGCACCGGCGGTGTCGGCGGCGTAGCGTAGGCGTGCTGTACCAGATCGTGCAGGCGGCGCAGTTCGCAGGCGCGCCGGCCGAGGTCTTCGTCGGCATTGAGTGCGCTCAAGATACGACTTTTTTCGTCCGCATCGAGTTGCCCATCGACGCAGGCGTTCAGTTGTTCGTCGGATAAGGTGTGATCGGTGGACATTATTTGATCCTCCGCATGCGTTGCATCGGCGTGGCCGATTCTTGCGGTACCAGATTGGAATCGAGCAAGGCCTCTTTCAAGGCGCGGCGGGCGCGGCACAGCCGGCTCATCACCGTGCCCACCGGCACGTCGAGGATGTGCGCGACTTCGATGTACGAACATTCCTCAAGATCGACCAAGGTCAGCACCTGGCGCTGGCCCAGCGGCAGCCGTGCGATGGCGGCGCGCACCTCGCGCACGATCTGATGTTGTTGATGTTCCAGTTCCGGCGTGACCGGGTGTTCCAACGGCACGTCGTCGATGTCGACCATATCGCGCGAGCGCCGGAAATGGTCGCGCCAGCAGTTGGTCAGGATGCTGAACAGCCAGGTCTCCAAGGCCGCCGGGTCGCGTAACTGATCTTTTTTCTTCAGGGCCTTTTCCAAGGTTTCCTGAACGAGGTCGTCGGACAGCGCGGCGTCGTGGCACCAGGCATAGGCCAGCCGATAGAGCCGCGTGCGGCTCTGTTCCAGGCGCTGTTTGAATTCCTGGCCACGGCAAAACAGATTCAGCAGATTCATGGCGTATCCCGTGTGGATGCGGAGGGCAATGCGGACGGATTCCTCCGTCACAGATCAAGACGAGTCGTCGGAGGAGATTATTCCAGGTGTGGGGCTTGGGGCCAGCGTTGGGAATAAAAAAAGCCCCGCGAGGCGGGGCTTGTGGAATCTGCGCTCCGGGCGACTCAGTCGTCGGCGATGGCCAGCGAAAGTCCGGAATTGCCGCCCGCGGCCAGGCCGGCGCCGCGGCGTGGAAGTTCCGGGGGCTCCTCACCTTCCAGGCTGAGGCCCGTAGGCATGATGCTGACCGGCGGCTGGCCGGGTTGCTCGCTGCTGAGGTTGATGCGCAGGCGCAGGTTGTTCGGCGAATCGGCATTGCGCAGCGCCTCGTCCAAGGAGATGTTGCCGTCCATGTGCAAGCGATACAGGGCGCTGTCGAAGGTCTGCATGCCGATATTTTCCGACTTGGCCATGATCTCTTTGATCTCATGCACGTCGCCGCGACGGATCATGTCCTGCACCAGCGGCGTGCCGAGCAGAATCTCGATGGCCGCCGCGCGTTTGCCGTCGACGGTCGGAACCAGGCGTTGCGAAACGAAGGCGCGCAGGTTCAGCGACAGGTCCAGCAGCAATTGATTGCGGCGGTCTTCCGGGAAGAAGTTGATGATGCGATCCAGCGCCTGATTGGCGTTGTTGGCGTGCAGCGTCGAAATGGCCAGGTGACCGGTTTCGGCGAAGGTGATGGCGTGCTCCATGGTTTCGCGGTCGCGAATCTCGCCGATCAGAATCACATCGGGTGCCTGGCGCAAGGTGTTCTTCAGCGCATCTTCATAGGTGTCGGTGTCGAGACCGACTTCGCGCTGATTGACGATGGACATCTTGTGTTGATGAATGAACTCGACCGGATCTTCGATGGTGATGATGTGGCCGGCGGTATGGGTGTTACGGTAATCGATCAGCGACGCTAACGAGGTAGACTTGCCAGAGCCGGTGGCGCCGACGAACAACACCAGTCCGCGTTTGGCCATAATCACTTCCGTGAGCGTTTGAGGGAGGCCGAGCTCCTGCCACTGCGGGATCTGCGTCTTGATGTTACGTACCACTAGGCCGATGGTGTTGCGCTGTTTGAAAATGTTCACGCGGAAGCGGCCGACGCCGGTTTCCGAAATCGCCAGATTCATTTCCGGCTTGTGCTCGAACTGTCTGATCTGCTCCGCATCCATGAGCGCATAGGCGATTTCCTTGATGCGATCCGGCGTCATGGTGGCCTTGTCGACGACCTTCAACTGACCATGAAATTTCATGCACGCGGGTGCGCCCGTGCTCAGATACAGGTCCGAGGCGTCTTTCATCACCATGATCTTGAGAAAATCTTTGAATTCCATCTCTGTTCCCCGCGAGGCAGTGTTGGTTGGATAAGGGGCACGCGGTCGCGCCGGTGCGGAAGGCCGATTGCTCATAAGGTGTCGGCGCCGGGGCCGCGGCCTTGAGCGGCGCGCGGCCGCTGCGACCCCGGCCATTTCGCGGTAAGCTGTTGATGAACAAGTCGCAGAGTGTCGAGTGTGAACCCGTCCACAGAATCCGTAATACGTGCCGTGCCGGCCGATCTCCAAGCCGGAGTGGCTGCGCATTGGGAGGCCTATGGGGCCGCCGCCGTAGAGGCCGGGCTCGCGCCGCCGGCGCAGGCGGATTTCCTGGGTGTCCTGGGCCGGGTCTGGGCGGGCAGCGATTTCGTTGCGCGGGCCTGCGTGCACGAGCCCGGTGTGCTGGACGATTTGCTGACCAGCGGCGATCTGCTCGGCGATTACGCCAGCGGCGAGTTGCGTGCCAAGGCCGAACGCGCGCTGACGGGTGTCGTGGACGATGCGGAACTCGGCCGGGCTTTACGCCGATTGCGGCGACGCGAAATGGTGCGCATCGCCTGGCGCGATCTGGCCGGTTGGGCGCGGGTCGAGGAGGTGCTGGAAGATTTATCGGCACTGGCCGATGCCTGCGTCAATGCCGCCTTGGATACGTTGTATGCCTGGCAGTGCCGCGAGCTGGGCACGCCCATCACTACAACGGGTGCCCTGGCCGGTCAGCCGCAGCGACTGGTGGTGCTGGGCATGGGCAAGCTCGGCGCGCGCGAGCTGAATTTCTCCTCCGACATCGATCTGATTTTCGCCTTCCCGGAGGAAGGGCGCACGCGTGGCCGGCGCGGGCTCAGTCACGAAGAGTTTTTCATCCGTTTATCGCAGCGCCTGATTCAGGCACTCAACGATGTGACCCCCGACGGCTTCGTCTACCGCGTCGACATGCGCCTGCGGCCGTATGGCGACAGCGGGCCGTTGGCGATGAGCTTCGCGGCGCTGGAGGATTATTACCAATCGCAAGGTCGCGAATGGGAACGCTACGCCATGGTCAAGGCGCGCGCCCTGTCGGGAACGGGCGCCGGTGACGCGGAGGCGATTGCCGAGCTGGAGGCATTGCTGCGGCCGTTCGTCTACCGCCGCTATCTGGATTTCGGTGCCTTCGAGCAATTGCGCGAAATGAAGGCACTGATCCAACAGGAACTGGAACGGCGCGGTCTGCGCCAGGACATCAAGCTCGGCCCCGGCGGCATCCGCGAAGTGGAGTTCATCGCCCAGGCCTTTCAGTTGGTGCGCGGCGGCCGTGAACCGTTGTTGCGCGAACGTAGTCTGTTGACGGTGCTGACGCGTCTGGCGGAGTTGAAGTTATTGCCGACCTTCGCCGCCGTGCGTTTGGCCGAGGCCTACCGTTTTCTGCGCCGCGTCGAGAACCGCCTCCAGGCCTATGCCGACGAGCAGACCCATCAATTGCCCGAAGACGCGCGCGCGCAATTGCGGCTGGCCTTCACCCTCGGTTATCCGGATTGGGACAGCTTCCTGCGGGCCTTGGACACGCATCGGCGTTTCGTTCACGGCCAATTTGAACAGGTGTTCAGTGCTCCCCAAGCATCTATCACCACGTCGCCCGATACGGCGGCGAGCGGGGCGAATTTCGAGGCGCTCTGGTTGGGCATATTGGATGCGGGTGCAGCCCGACACCTGTTCGTGACGGTCGATGAAGACGGCGTCGCGGAAATCCTCCGCCGCTTGAATGCGTTCCGCGATGGACCGGCGCTGCGCGCGCTGGGTACCCGCGGTCGTCCGCGCATGGATCGCCTGATGCCGCTGTTGCTCGGCGCGATCGGCGAGGCCGCAGCTCCCGCGCAGACCTTCGTACGCGTGCTGGAGGTGATCGAGGCCATCGCTGGCCGTAGCGCCTACCTGGCCTTGCTGGTCGAACACCCCATGGCCTTGTCGCAACTGGTGCGCTTGTGCGCGGCCAGTCCCTGGATTGCGGAACGTTTGGCGCGTTATCCGCTGCTGCTCGACGAGCTGCTCGACCCGCGGCAGTTGTACACGCCGCCGGAGCGGGGCGATCTGGAGCGGCAATTGGCGCTGCGCATGGCGCAGATCGACGCCGAGGATCTGGAGCAGCAGATGGATGCGTTGCGCCAATTCCAAAAAGCGGCGGTGTTGCGCGTGGCCGCCGCGGATGTGCTGGGCGCGACGCCGTTGATGCGCGTCAGCGATTACCTCACCGATCTCGCCGAGGTGATCCTGAAAGAGGTGCTGGCGCTGTGCTGGGCGCACATGGTCCGGCGCCACGGCGTGCCGGGCGGGCACGCGGAAGGACACCGACAACCGGTGGGGTTCGCGATCATCGCCTACGGCAAGCTCGGGGGCATCGAACTGGGGTACGGCTCCGATCTGGATCTGGTGTTCCTGCACGAAGCCCAGGGCGGGACGGCGCGTACCCAGGGTGATAAAGGGGTCGCTCGGCCGCTCGACAACCCCGTGTTCTTCGCCCGTCTCGGTCAGCGCATCATCCATGTGCTCAATACCCTCACCCCGGCCGGTGTGCTCTATGAAATCGACATGCGCCTGCGCCCCAGCGGTGCCTCGGGGCTGTTGGTGACCAGCCTCGATGCCTTCACCGAGTATCAGCGCAGCGAAGCCTGGACCTGGGAACATCAGGCCCTGGTGCGGGCGCGGCCGGTGGCCGGCGATATCCGCCTGGGAGCGGCCTTCGCCGCCCTGCGCCGCGAGGTGCTGGGGCGGTCGCGCGATCCGCAGACGCTGCAACGCGACGTGCGCGAAATGCGCGAGCGCATGCGTCAGGAACTGGCCGACCGCGACCCCCAACGCTTCGATCTCAAGCAGGGGGTCGGAGGTATCGCCGACATCGAATTTATGGTGCAATACCACGTCTTGCGGTACGCGCACGACCATCCCAACCTGCTGGTCTGGAGCGACAATATCCGCCTGCTGGAAACCCTCGGCGCGGAGCGTCTGCTTGCGCCGGGCCTTGATCCGCCGGGGGCGGTCGAACGGCTGGCCGAGGCCTATCGCCGTTACCGCAAGCGTGTGCACGAACTGACTTTGCAGGAATTGCCGGCCGTGGTGGATGCCGGCGAATTTGCCGAATTGCGCGCGCA
Organism: Gammaproteobacteria bacterium; assembly: GCA_016218375.1. Classification (GTDB taxonomy): domain Bacteria; phylum Pseudomonadota; class Gammaproteobacteria; order Thiohalobacterales; family Thiohalobacteraceae; genus JAHJQQ01. The sequence goes on along the minus strand of JACREG010000132.1, from coordinate 628 downwards.
GGTGACCGCGCTGTGGCGGCAGACGATGGAATGATGGCGTAAGCCGGGTTCAAACGTAGGCCGGATTCAGCGCCGAAGGCGCGCATCCGGCATCTCCGGGGCATCCACCGGGGCATCGTGCCGGGCGCGGCCCTGCGGGCCTGAACCCGGCCTACAAGTACCGATTAAACGTATTGAGGAGACGTACGATGTCGATGGCCGATCGTGACGGCGTCATCTGGCTGGACGGGGAAATGGTTCCCTGGCGCGAGGCCAAGGTGCATGTGCTGACCCACACCCTGCATTACGGCATGGGTGTGTTCGAGGGCGTGCGCGCCTATAAGACCGACCAAGGCACGGCGATCTTCCGCCTCGATGCGCACACCGACCGGCTGTTCCGTTCCGCGCACATCCTGATGATGCCGATGCCCTGGGACAAGGCGACGATCAACGACGCCCAGCGCGCCGTGGTGCGCGAGAATAAATTGGAATCGGCTTACATCCGCCCGATGTGCTTCTACGGCTCCGAGGGCATGGGCCTGCGCGCCGACAATCTCAAAGTGCATTGCATGGTCGCCGCCTGGACCTGGGGCGCATATCTCGGCGCCGAGAACATGGAGCGCGGCATCCGCATCAAGACCTCCTCGTT
>JACREG010000131.1 GCA_016218375.1 Gammaproteobacteria bacterium | reverse complement strand
GACGACAGCGCCATCGCCGCTGCGGCGATGATCGGGTTGAGAAAGCCGAAGGCCGCGACCGGGATTGCCACGCTGTTGTAGAAGAACGCCCAGAACAGATTCTGTTTGATCTTGGCCAGCGTCATGCGCGACAGCCGCACCGCGGCCACCACGTCGAGCACGTTGTCGCGCACCAGAATGATCGAGCCGGTTTCCTTGGCGACATCCGAACCCGAGCCGATGGCGATGCCGATGTCGGCGGCGGCGAGCGCGGGCGCGTCGTTCACGCCGTCGCCCACCATCGCCACGATCTTGCCCTGCTTTTGCAAGTTTTGAATGACGTTGGCCTTGTCGGCGGGCAAGACTTCGGCGACGACATTGGCAATGCCGAGCTCGCGCGCGATGGCCTCGGCGGTGCGGCGGTTGTCGCCCGACAGCATCACCACGTCGATGCCTTCGGCGATGAGTGCCGCCACGGCGTCTGTGGATTCGGGTTTGAGCGTGTCGGCCACAGCGATCGCGCCGGCGAGTTGGCCCGCATAACCGATGAGCATTGCCGTCTTGCCCGCACCTTCGAGGCGCGTCATGACGTCTTCGATCGTGTTCGTGTCGATGCCTTCGCGCGCGAACAGGCGGCGGTTGCCGAGCAGCACGGTGTTGCCGTCGACGCTGCCGCGAATGCCGTGTCCCGCCATCGACTCGAAATCCACCAGCTTGGGCAAGACGAGCTGCCGGTGTTGCGCCGCGCGCACGATGGCCTCGCCGAGCGGATGTTCGGAACCGGCCTCCACGGCGGCCGCAAGTTTCAGTAACTCCGCCTCGTCCAGAGTGGAGACCGGCACGATATCGGTGACTGCGGGCTGACCGCGCGTGAGCGTGCCGGTTTTGTCGAACACCACGGTGGTGAGACTGCGCGCGCGTTCCAACACTTCCGCGCCGCGGATCAGAATGCCGGCCTCGGCACCCTTGCCGACGCCGACCATGAGTGCCGCGGGCGTGGCGATGCCGAGTGCGCACGGGCAGGCGATGATGAGCACGGCGATAAAGGCCAACAGCCCTTGGGGAAAATTGCCGGCCAACCACCAACCGGCGAACGCGGCGACCGCCACGCCCACCACTGCCGGGACGAAATAGCCGGTCACTTGATCGGCGATGCGTTGAATCGGCGCGCTGGTGGTCTGCGCCTCCTCGACCAGATGGATGATCTGCGCCAGCGCGGTTTCGGCGCCGACGCGCGTGGCGCGGATGCGCAGCAATCCTGCCTTGTTCAAGGTACCGCCGATGACCGTGGCGTCGGGTTTCTTTTCCACCGGCATGGATTCGCCGGTGAGCATGGACTCGTCCACCGACGAGGTGCCTTCCAACACTACGCCGTCGGTCGGCAGCTTTTCGCCGGGCTTGACGATGAGTACTTCGTCCACCATCACCGATTCGGCCGGCACTTCCATCTCGGTGCCACCGCGCACGACATGCGCGGTCGCGGGTTTAAGATCCATGAGCTTGCGCACCGCCGCCGACGAGCGCTTCTTGATGATCTCCTCCATGTACTTGCCGAGCAGCACGAAGGCGATGATGACCGCCGACACTTCGAAATAAACTTCGCGTTCCTCGACCTTCACCGGCAGCACATCGGGAAAGAAGATCACCGCGACGCTGTAGAAATACGCAACCGAGGTGCCGAGCGCGATCAGGAAATCCATATTGATCGAACGTGTGCGGATCGCCTGCCAGGCACCTTTGTAGAATCCCCAGCCGCCGATGAACTGCACCGGCGTCACCAGGATGAACAGCCACAGGCCCCAGGTGAACCACGGCAGTTGCGGGCTCGGCACCCAAGTGACGATGGTGGCGCCGGCGGCGAGCGCGATGAAGGCGGCGGCGCGCAGGATCGCCAGCGCCAACACGCCGGTTAGCGCGATGGCCATGCGCGTGCGCATGGATTTGAGTTCTTGCTCGGGCGACTCGAAGGTGCGTTGACAGCCGGTCGAGCAGAAGTAGTAGGTGCGCCCGGCGCGTTCGCTCTTGAGCGCCGTGGCCTTTTCCACGACCATGCCGCAGATCGGATCTTTGGCGAGGTCCTTGGCGTTCTTAGATACCGATGGGGATACCGGTGTGGATGTTGGCGCGGCAGCCGGCATGGCGTGCGCGTGGTGTGGTTCGACAGCGGTTTGCGGCGGCGCATTGGCCGCGGTGGTCCGAACGTATGCAGTGGGGTTGGCTTCGAAGGCGTCCCGACAGGACGACGAGCAGAAAAAATACGTCGTGCCCTGATGCCGCACTGTCGCCGCCGCGCGCTGTTCGTCCACGCTCATGCCGCATACCGGGTCATGTGCCATGATAGTCTCCTGTGATGGCGGCGCCCTTATACTTTGGCGTATCCCCGCGTGCGCGCGCGCAAACGGAATGCACGACACCATGAACGATTGGCGACAACAACCCGAAGTACGACTGCTGGCGCTGGCCCTGCCGCTCGAAGCGTTCTGGGAGATTGCGCAACTGCCGCTCTATACCCTGTGGTATCGCAACAGTTGGGATTACATTTTGTACAGCCTGGCGCATTGCACGGTCGGCGATCTGCTGATTCTGTTGATCGTTTATGAATCGATTGCCGTGATGGTCCGCGACCGTCGTTGGTTCGCCGGGCGGATTTATTGGACCGGTACGTTGTTCACCCTCGTCGGCGCGGCGTATACCGTGTACAGCGAAACGACCAACACCGTACCCGGCGGGGCTTGGGAATACACCGCGCGGATGCCGATCGTTCCTGTGCTCGGCATCGGGGCAGCGCCCATGCTGCAATGGTTGCTGATCCCGCCGCTGTTGCTGTGGTTGATGCGCCGGTCGGCGTTGCGTCAGTAAAGGGGATTGTGTCGTCATTGCCCAGTTGCCTGTGTGACGTCATTTCTTGATTAGCCACTTGAGCAGGGCGAGGATCGACAGGATCACTAACACCCAGAGCAGAATGCCAAGCACGCCATGACCAAACCCCATACCGCCACTCCAACTGTCGCCCATATTCATCGCGTGTTCTCCGGCGGTTTTCCGTCTTCGGTGCGTGCCGCTCTGCGGTTGCATTTCAGCAATCCGCACAAGGTTTACCTACAACGATAACAATAGACGAAAGACGCTTATTCCGCCCTCCAGATCCTGCGATTACAGGAATGTAATGAAGTCGTCATGCGTGGGACAGTGGCGCATCGCTATCGTGCTTTTGCCAAGATCGTGACGGCAAAAGCTCAGAGGACGAATTCACAATGAAGCGTAATTTTCCATCCCACCTCGTTTTGCCGAACCTGCCGCGCCGGCGCTTCATCCAAGGCTTGGCCGCGGGCGGTGTTCTGCTTGGCCTGTCGCCTTGGGCTCGGTCGGCGTGGGCGCAGGAGACGGTGGCGACGGCTAGCGGCTCGGCCGATGGATCGATCCTGGTACTCAGCGGTACGGAATTCGATCTCACCCTCGCGGAGACAGCGGTCAACTTCACCGGCGCGCCGCGCATGGCGACGACCGTCAACGGTTCGTTGCCGGCGCCTACGCTGCGCTGGCGCGAGGGCGATACCGTGACCTTGCGTGTCACCAACCGTCTCGCCGAGGAAGCCTCTATCCATTGGCACGGCATTCTCCTGCCGTTTCAGATGGACGGCGTGCCGGGCATCAGCTTCAAGGGCATCGCGCCGGGAGAAACGTTCGTTTATCGCTTCAAGGTGCAGCAGACCGGCACCTACTGGTATCACTCGCACTCCGGCATGCAGGAGCAGACCGGCATGTACGGCGCCATCGTCATCGACCCGGCCGGCAGCGATCCGATCCACGCCGACCGCGATTACGTGGTGCAGTTGGCCGACTGGACCGATGAAGATCCGATGCGGGTATTCCACAAGCTCAAGATGCAAAGCGACTACTACAACTTCAATCAACCGACGGCGGTTGAATTCTTTCG
>JACREG010000130.1 GCA_016218375.1 Gammaproteobacteria bacterium | reverse complement strand
TTCCCGGCAAGTCGGTTATCGGCCTGGAAATCCCCAACGAGAAGCGCGAAATCGTCGCGCTGTCCGAGATCATCAAGTCGCAGGATTACGAAGAGGCCGCCTCGCCGCTGACGCTCGCCTTGGGCAAGGACATTTCCGGTCATCCGACCGTGGTCGATCTGGGGCGCATGCCGCATCTGTTGGTCGCGGGCACGACCGGCTCGGGTAAATCCGTGGCGGTCAACGCCATGATTCTGAGTCTGCTGTACAAGACCCTGCCGACCGATGTGCGGCTGATTATGATCGACCCGAAGATGCTGGAACTGTCGATCTACGAAGGCATCCCACACTTGCTCACGCCGGTGGTGACCGACATGAAAGAAGCCGCCAACGCGCTGCGTTGGTGTGTCGCCGAAATGGAGCGGCGCTACAAACTGATGGCCGCGCTGGGCGTGCGCAACATCGCCAGCTACAACCGCAAGATCAAAGAGGCCGAGGACAACGACGAACCGATCCTCGATCCGCTCTACAAGCCCGAAGATCAGCTCGATCCCACCGCGCCCGCGCCGGAACTCGTGCATCTGCCGTATATCGTCGTCCTCATCGACGAGCTGGCCGACATGATGATGGTGGTCGGCAAGAAGGTCGAGGAACTCATCGCACGTCTTGCGCAGAAGGCGCGCGCCTCGGGCATTCATCTGATTCTCGCCACGCAGCGTCCATCGGTGGACGTCATCACCGGCCTCATCAAGGCGAACATCCCGACGCGCATCGCCTTCCAGGTGTCGAGCAAGATCGACTCGCGCACGATTCTCGATCAAATGGGCGCCGAGGCGCTGCTCGGTCACGGCGACATGCTCTATCTCGCGCCCGGCACCGGCCTGCCGGTACGTATTCACGGCGCCTTCGTGTCCGATCAGGAAGTGCATCGCGTGGTGGATCACCTCAAGGGCAATTCCTCGCCGGATTATCTCGAAGAGATTTTGCAGGGCGATACGCCCGGCGGCGAATTGCCCGGCGAGATGGGCTTCGGCAGTGGCGGCGGCGACAGCGAATCCGATCCGCTCTACGATCAGGCGGTGCGCATCGTCACGGAAAGCCGGCGCGCGTCGATCTCCGGCGTGCAGCGGCGTTTGAAAATCGGCTACAACCGCGCCGCGCGCATGATCGAGACCATGGAAATGGCCGGCATCGTCGGCCCGCTGCAATCCAACGGCAGCCGCGAAGTGATCGCCGCCGCACCGCCGGCGGATTGAAACAAAAGCTTTGTAGGTTGGGGTGAATGTGCATGAACCCCAACATCGCGGGTCGTTGGGGTTCGCTGCGCTCACCCCAGCCTACGGGACTCGCGGAATAATTCGAGAGGTTGTTTGAAATGACGAATATCGTGCGCGGACTGACGAGCCTGTTGCTGTGGAGTCTGCTATCTGTTGCTTGCGCTGCCGATGCCGCGACCACGTCGTTGGATCGCTTCTTCAGCGGCCTGCGCAACCTCACAGCCAACTTCGATCAGACCATCACCGATGCGAAGGGTGTGGTGACGCAGAATGCCAGCGGCAAGGTCACGATCCAGCGGCCCGGTAAATTCCGTTGGGACTACGTCACGCCCTACGAACAACTGGTGCTCGGCGACGGGCAACACTTGTGGACCTACGACGCCGATCTGGAACAGGCCACGGTCAAGCCGCAGAGCGACGCGCTGGCCGGCACGCCGGCGTTGCTGTTGAGTGCCAAGGAACAGCCGGGCGATCTGTTCGACATTGCGCCGTTGCCGGCGCGCGAGAGCGAAGAGTGGTTCGAACTCACGCCGAAATCGCAGAACGGTCTCGGCGACACGCAGTTCAATCGACTGCGCTTGGGCTTCGTCCACGACACGCTGGTGGCCATGGAACTGGTCGATGCCTTCGATCAGACCACGCTGATCCGCTTCAACGATCTGCAACGCAACGGCGGTGTGTCGGCGGCGTTGTTCGATTTCACGCCACCGGCCGGCGTGGATGTCATCGGTGACATGCCCTGATCTTATCGCCCCTCACCCTACCCCACGCCCCGTATCGGGGAGAGGGAATTTCTCCCTCGCCCGCTTGGGCGGGAGAGGGCCGGGGTGAGGGTGGGGATAGCTAGCCATGCCAACACCTATCCCCGATCCCTACCGCCCCCTCGCCGACCGCCTGCGGCCGCAGAATCTCGACGAGTTCGTCGGCCAACAGCATCTGCTCGGTCCGGGCAAACCGCTGCGGCTGGCCATCGAAAACGGTCGTCTGCATTCGATGGTGTTGTGGGGTCCGCCGGGCACGGGCACGACGACGTTGGCGCGCTTGTTGGCACATACCGCCGGCGCGGAGTTCGTCACGCTGTCGGCGGTACTCGCCGGCGTGAAAGATATCCGTGCCGCCGTCGATCACGCGCGCACACTGCGTGAAGCCTACGGTCGATTGACCATTCTGTTCGTCGACGAGGTACACCGTTTCAACAAGGCGCAGCAGGACGCGTTCCTGCCGCACATCGAGGACGGCACCATTCTGTTCGTCGGCGCGACGACCGAAAATCCGTCCTTCGAACTCAACAACGCGCTGTTGTCGCGCGCACGTACCTATGTGCTCAAACGCCTGGAAGAGCAGGATCTGTTGAATCTTCTCGATCATGCGCTGAGTGATTCCGAGCGCGGTCTGGGTACGCGAAATTTGCACCTCGCCGATGAACTCCGCCAGCGCTTGGCGCAAGCCGCCGACGGTGACGCGCGCCGTCTGCTGAATCTGCTGGAGATCGCCGCCGACCTCGCCGAGCCGGATGAAGCGGGCAGAGAGGTGATTCCCGAAGCGGTCATCAACGAGGTCATCGTCGGCGGCGTGCGCCGTTTCGACAAGGGCGGCGAGGCCTTCTACGATCAAATCTCCGCGCTGCACAAATCCGTGCGCGGCTCCGATCCCGACGCCGCTTTGTATTGGCTGACGCGTATGCTCGACGGCGGCTGCGACGCGCTGTATCTGGCGCGGCGCATCGTGCGCATGGCCAGCGAGGACATCGGCAACGCCGACCCGCGCGCGCTGGGCCTGGTCATGAGTGCCTGGGACGTGCAGGAACGCCTCGGCAGTCCCGAGGGCGAGCTCGCGCTGGCGCAGGCCATCGTCTATCTCGCCTGTGCGCCCAAGAGCAACGCCGTGTATGTCGCCTACAATAAGGCCCGGCGTGACGCTCAAGAATTCGGCTCGCTGGACGTGCCGCTGCACCTGCGCAACGCGCCGACCAAACTGATGAAGGAACTCGGCTACGGCGACCGCTACCGCTACGCCCACGACGAACCCGAGGCCTATGCCGCCGGCGAGCGCTATTTCCCCGACGAAATGCCGGAGCGCCGCTACTACCAGCCGGTGCCGCGCGGCCTGGAGATCAAGATCGCCGAGAAGCTCGCGCACCTGCGGGAGCTGGATCGCACGGCGGGGAAGAAGTAGCCCCCACCCCTCCCGCGAGGGAAAAGGGAACAGGGTCGTAGCCCGGATGCAGCGCAGCGGAATCCGGGAATCCGGTACCCCGGATTACTCGCTGCGCTCGCCCTGCGGGCCGCCCTTCGGGCGTTCAACGCGCTTCTCGATATTGTCCGTTTTACTCCATCCGGGCTACGGTCCTGTTGTACCATTGCCGCCCATGAACATGAACCACGACAGGATCGCGTGAACCAACTCGTCGCCATCGCCACCGGCGGCGCCCTCGGGGCGCTGCTGCGCTTCTGG
>JACREG010000128.1 GCA_016218375.1 Gammaproteobacteria bacterium | reverse complement strand
TCTGTACCAGGGGCAGGCGCTCACGGCGCGCCTCGATACCGTGCGCGAACGCATGGCGCAGGCGGCGGACGAAGAGAACGATCATCTCGTCTGGTGCGCGGCGCGCCTTCGGGAGCTGGGCAGCCACACCAGCCGGCTCGATCCGCTCTGGTATCTCGGCTCGGCAGGCATCGGCGCGCTGGCGGGTATCGCCGGCGACAAATGGAGTCTGGGCTTCGTCGCCGAAACCGAACGCCAAGTCGTCAACCATCTGGACGAACACCTCACGACCATGGCCCCGCACGACCACAAAAGCCGCGCCATCCTAGAACAAATGAAAATCGACGAACTGCACCACGGCACCACCGCACTGGAAGCCGGCGGCGCGGCACTGCCCGGCCCGGTCAAACAACTGATGCAGGCGATGTCGAAGGTGATGACGGGAACGACGTATTGGGTGTAATCAGCGCAGGCCGCGCTTCAAATTCCGCCCCGAGAAGATTTCCGCCATCTCCCGTTGCAGGCGGTCGCGGATTTGTTTTTCTTCCTTGGCGCTGAGTTCGTCGGCGCCGGTGCCGAACAGGTAGTTGTCCAGGTCGAAGTCTTTCAGGAGCATCTTGGTGTGGAAGATGTTTTCCTGGTACACGTTCACGTCGAGCATCTGGTAGCGCTCGCGGGTGTCGCGGGACAGGTAATTCTGGATGGAACTGATCTTGTGATCGATGAAGTGTTTCTTGCCGCTGACGTCGCGGGTGAAGCCGCGCACGCGGTAGTCCATGATGACGATGTCGGACTCGAAGGTGTGGATCAAATAATTCAACGCGCGCAACGGTGAGATGCGGCCGCAGGTGGACACGTCGATGTCGGCGCGGAAGGTGCTGATGCCGTTGTCCGGGTGGCTTTCCGGATAGGTGTGCACGGTGATGTGGCTCTTGTCCAAATGCGCGACCACGGAATCGGGCAGCGGGCCGGGCGCTTCGGAGTTGGACAGTTCCTCGGAGATGATCGGCTCCTCGGAGATCAGCATGGTGACGCTGGCGCCCTGTGGGTCGTAGTCCTGATGGGCGATGTTGAGGATATTGGCGCCGATGATGTTCGACACCTCGGAGAGGATCTGGGTCAGGCGCTCGGCGTTGTAGGCCTCGTCGATGTATTCGATGTATTCCTTGCGCTGCCGACGGGTCTTGGCATAGCAGATGTCATAGATATTGAAGCTCAACGTCTTGGTCAGGTTGTTGAAACCGTGGAGTTTGAGCTTTTTCATCGATCGATTAACCATGGCGAATGACGACCCCGGCCAAACTGCGAGCTGGCCCTGCGCGGCAATTTAATTCAACGACTTGATCAACAAGTGGACGAGTCGCCCCACCCGGACGGGCGGCGCGGGATTATCCCACATTTCCGGCGATGGGGGGATGGTAGATCATCTGCACCACCGTGCCCTCGGGGTCGGCGCAGTAGAAGCTGCGGGCGCCATCGCGGTGGGTGCGCGGCGCGGCCTTGATGGTCACGCCGTGGGCAACCAGGAAGTCGTGCCAGGCATCGACCTGAGCGAGACTCGGCAGGATGTAGCCGATGTGATCGAGCACTTGGTTGCCGCTGCGGACCGGTGCCCCGTCGGCGCGGCGGTGCAGGGCCAGATTGTCCTGGCCGGCGGTGGTCAGATAGACATTGTCGGGGTCGGGACGCCACTCGACCTGCATGCCCAGCAGGTCCACATAGAAATGCTCGGCGACGGCGAGGTCGTCCACATACAGGGCGACATGCCGCAGACCCAAGGTCGATTCGGGACGGGTCGCTGCGGGGCGCTGGCTCATGGATTCAGGGCGCCTCGACGACTGCGTAATCGTGGGTGATGGTGGCGGCCTTGCCCAGCATGATCGAGGCCGAGCAGTATTTCTCGGCCGAGAGCTGCACCGCCCGTTCCACCTGCTTGTCGCTGAGACCGCGCCCGCTGACGATGAAATGGACATGGATCTTGGTGAACACCTTGGGCGCCTCCTCGGCGCGCTCGGCCTCCAGCTCGACCACGCAATCCAGCACCGGCTGGCGGGCGCGCTGGAGGATATAGACCACATCGAACGCGGTGCAGCCGCCCATGCCCAGCAGCAGCATTTCCATCGGCCGCGGACCGAGGTTGCGCCCGCCGCTCTCCGGCGGCCCGTCCATCACCACCGCATGGCCGCTGCCGGCCTCGCCGATAAACGTGGCGTCCTGTACCCATTTCACCCGCGCCTTCATGGCCCCTCCGTACTACCCACACCGTCTTGTTGTGCGAAGACTATCACAGTTCCCCGACTCGCCGAATCCGGCCAGGGTGTTATAGTATTCGTTACCCGGCCTTTACCTGGCCTTGAGCACAGGACTGCCATGATTCCCAATAAACTGAAAACCACCGGCAACCCGTCGATCGATCGTTTCCTGGAGCACTGTCATCGTCGGCGTTATCCCACCAAGAGCGTCATCATCTACGCCGGCGATGCGCCCGACGTGCTCTATTACATTGTCGAAGGCTCGGTCACGGTACTGATCGAGGACGAGGACGGTCACGAGATCGTGCTCGCCTATCTCAACAAGGGCGATTTCTTCGGCGAGATGGGTCTGTTCGGCGAGAGCAGCAAACGCAGCGCCTGGGTGCGCACCCGCAGCGAATGCGAACTCGGCGAAATCAGTTACGGCCGCTTCCGCCAGATCGCCGAGGAAGACCCCGGCATCCTGTTCGCGCTGGCCTCGCAGATGGCGGCGCGCCTGCGCACCACCAGCCGCAAGGTGTCCGACTTGGCGTTTCTGGACGTCACCGGCCGCGTCGCGCGCACGCTGCTGGATCTGTGCAAACAACCCGACGCCATGACCCATCCCGACGGCATGCAGATTCGCGTTACCCGTCAGGAAGTCGGCCGCATCGTCGGCTGCTCGCGCGAAATGGTCGGGCGTGTGTTGAAGGCGCTGGAAGAACAGGGTCTGATCCGCGCCAAAGGCAAGACCATCGTGGTGTTTGGGACGCGCTGACTAAGCAAACAACTCCGCCAGCTTCTGCCCCGGATCGGCCGCCTTCATGAAGGCCTCGCCGACCAGAAAGGCATGCACGTTGTGGTCGCGCATCAGTTTCACGTCGGCCTGCGTGTGAATACCGCTTTCGGTGACGACCAAACGGTCGGCGGGGATTTGCTTGAGCAGATCCAAAGTCGTTTCCAGACGCATTTCGAAGGTGCGCAGATTGCGGTTGTTGATTCCGATCATGCGACACGGCAGGCGCAACGCACGCACCAGTTCGCCCGCGTCGTGCACCTCGACCAACACATCCATCCCCAACTGCGCGGCCAGCCCGGCCAGCTCCGCCATCTGCGTATCGCTTAGTGCCGCGACGATCAGCAGAATACAATCGGCGCCGAGCGCGCGTGCCTCGTACACCTGATAGGCATCGATCATGAAGTCCTTGCGCAACACCGGCAACGCGCAGGCCGCGCGCGCTTGCTGCAAGTATTCGTCGGCACCTTGGAAGAAGTCGATGTCGGTGAGCACGGACAGACAGGCCGCACCGCCCTGCTCATAACTGCGGGCAATCGCCGGCGGATCGAAGTGTTCGCGCAGCACGCCTTTGCTCGGCGAGGCCTTTTTGATTTCGGCGATGACGCCGGCCCGGCCGGCGGCGATGCGCCGCTCCAGCGCGGCAACGAAACCGCGCGGCGCATCGGCGGCCGCAAGCTGCGCGGTCAGCTCGGACAACGGCACACGTGCAGCACGCGCCGCGACCTCTTCGGCTTTGCGGGCGAGTATTTTTTGCAGAATGTCGGGGACGCCTGTCATGCTGATCGAACCTTGGATAAACGGATAACCCCGTAGGTTGGGTTTACCCTAAAGGGCACAAGAGCCCGCAGGGCGTAACCCAACATTGCTAACAGCTGTTGGGTTACGGCGCTCTGCGCCTAACCCAACCTACATGCTTATACGCTGTTGCTGACCTTGACCAACGCATCGAGCTTCTCGCGCGCCGCGCCGCTGTCGATCACGTCGGCCGCTTTCATCACACCCGCTGCCAGCGTATCGACCAAGTCGGCCGCATAAATCGCCGCGCCCGCGTTGAGCACCACGATGTCGCGCGCCGGACCCGGTTTTCCGGCCAGTACGTCTTGAATGATGGCAAGGCTCTCGCGCGCATCGGCCACTTTCAATACCGCCAGATCGCCGCGCGCGAAACCGAAATCCTCCGGCGCGATTCGATAGCAGCGGATCGTGCCGTCCTTGAGTTCGGCGACCTCGGTCGGCGCCGCGATACTGATCTCGTCCATGCCGTCCTGCGCATGCACCACCAGCGCATGTGTGCTGCCGAGCAGTTTCAGCACCTCGGCGAGCGGCTGCACCCAATCCTGGCTGAACACGCCCAGCACTTGATGCGGCGCGCCGGCCGGGTTGGTCAACGGCCCCAATAAATTGAACAGCGTGCGCACGCCCATCTCCTTGCGCGGACCGATGGCGTGCTTCATGGCGCTGTGATGCATGGGCGCGAACATGAAACCCACGCCGACTGTGTCGATGCACGTGCGCACTTGTTCGGGTTGAAGATCAAGCTTCACACCCGCCGCTTCCAGCAGATCGGCGCTGCCGGATTTGCTGGAGACGGCGCGGTTGCCATGCTTGGCCACGCGCCCGCCGGCCGCCGCGACCACGAAGGTGCTCGCCGTCGAGATGTTGAACGTGCTGCTGCCGTCGCCGCCGGTGCCGACGATATCGACCAGATGCGGCCCGCCCACCTCGACCTTCGCCGCAAGCTCGCGCATCACCTGCGCGGCAGCGGTCAGTTCGTCGACCGTCTCGCCCTTCATGCGCATACCGATGAGGAAGCCGCCGATCTGCGCCGGCGTCGCCTGCCCGGTCATGATGAGGCGCATCACCGCAGTCATGTCCGCGTGACTGAGATCGCGGCGCTCGGTGATCGCGCGTATGGCTGCCTGCATGTCCATCGTGGTTAATGACCTTCCAGAAAATTCCGCAGCATGTCGTGGCCGTGCTGAGTCAGGATCGACTCGGGATGGAACTGCACGCCTTCCACCGCCAGCGTCTTGTGGCGCACGCCCATGATCTCGTCGAGATTGCCGTTGGCGTCCTGTGTCCAGGCGGTGATCTCCAGGCAATCCGGAATGCTGTCTTTCTCGATCACTAACGAGTGATAGCGCGTCGCCTCGAAGGGATTTTCCAGACCGCGGAACACGCCGACGTTCTTGTGATGAATCATCGAGGTCTTGCCGTGCATGATCTCGCGCGCGTGCACAATCTTGCCGCCGAAGGCCTGGCCGATACTCTGATGACCAAGACACACACCGAGAATTGGAATCTTGCCGGCGAATTCGCGAATGGTCGGCACTGATACACCCGCCTCGTTGGGCGTGCACGGCCCCGGCGAGATGACGATGCGTTCGGGTTTCAACGCCGCGATCTCTTCGAGCGTGATCTGGTCGTTGCGATACACGCGCACGTCCTGCCC
>JACREG010000125.1 GCA_016218375.1 Gammaproteobacteria bacterium | reverse complement strand
GCGTATCGAAATTGTCGCCTTGCAAATAGGCGACGAACACCGGATAGCGGATCAGATTGCCGACATGCTGGCCGATGTCGCGCGGATAACTCAGTCCAAGCAAGGCTTCGGCGGCATCGTTCCACCATTCGATGCGGCCGTCGTTGGCCAAGACCACCGTGGCATCCGGCAGCGCGGAAGTCGCCTGCTGGAAGCGATTGAGCATGAAGCCGAGTTTGCGTTTGCGCCTGCGGTTACGCTGCTGGAGACGGTAGATCTGCTGAAATATCTCTTCCCAGATACCGTTGGCCTCGGGCGGATGGAAGCGCTTGCCCTGGCGCAGCCAGCGTTCCAGGCGATAGGCCTGACGGATATGCCAAGCGGCGTAGACACCCAGCCCCAGCAACAATGCCAGCGCGACGGCATCGAACAACCAGCCGACCAGCAGGCTGACCGCGGCGATACCCAGGGTCCGCCACAGTTCCTCGAACCAGGGATTGGACAAAACTCAAACCTTTGCTGAAAACCGATACCCGGCACCGCGGACAGTCTGTACCAGCCGGTCGTGACCGCACGGCGACAACGCTTTGCGCAGCCGCCGGATATGGACATCGACGGTGCGTTCCTCGACGTACACATTACGCCCCCAGACGCTGTCGAGCAATTGCGCGCGGCTGAACACGCGCTCGGCGTGGGTCATGAAAAAATGAAGTAGCCGGAATTCCGTCGGCCCGAGTTCCACCGGCTCCCCTCCAGCGGTGACGCGGTGGCCGGTGGCATCCAGACACAGACCCTCGCACTCGATCTGGGCCTCCGTCTCGGTTTGCCCGCTGCGTCGCAGCACCGCCTTGATGCGCGCGATCAGCTCGCGCGGCGAGAACGGCTTGGTCACATAATCGTCCGCCCCGACTTCGAGACCGCGGATACGATCCTCTTCCTCGCCGCGCGCGGTGAGCATGATGATGGGCAGGTGCGCGGTCAGTTCCTCGCGCTTGAGCCGCCGCGCCAAGTGGATACCGGCGAGATCCGGCAGCATCCAGTCGAGCAGCACCAAATCCGGACGCTGGTCGGCAATCGCCACCTGCGCCGCGGCCGCATCCGCCGCCTCCAGCCAATGGAACCCGGCGCGCTCCAGCGCGAAGCCGACCATCTCGCGGATGGGCGCCTCGTCGTCGACGATCAGAATGGTTGTTTCAGGCATGTTACGGTCTTGCATCATGGCCGGCATTAAAGCCAAGCAATGTTACAGCAGCATGACAACGGGGCGTGAGGGGGGACACCCCGGCAAGTCCGGCGTTGCGATCAGGCGAGCCGGTAGTGTTTTTTGATCGGCTTGACGATTTCCCAGGTACACACCAGCCCAGCGGCGAAATTCACCAGATCCAGTTCCTTGATCGTCACCGGGGCACCGCCTTCCGGGGTGACGATGGCCTCGCCTTCGAGGATGTAGCAGATCTCCCGGACCGAATAACTCCACGGAAATGTCGCCACCTCCTTGCTCCAGATCGGCCAGTCGTAGACACCCATGGCATCGAGCTTCATGGGCGTTGGATTGTGCTCGATAGTGATTTGATCCATGGGCGTAAGCTTCCCCGTCAAGTAGACGTTTCTAAAGTGGAGATTCCAGCCTTCTGGGTTGCTAGACACTGGGTGGCAAATCCACCCAGTGCATCGTGTGGCCGCAGGTCGTTGCACTCACCGATCCAGATGGGGGAGCTTACGATTTCAACTCATTAGCAAAATACCGGCGCCAATGATCGATGTATTCAGGATCTTCATAGGCCGGATCGGCATAGTCGGCGGTATCTCTCATTATGGCCGACACCATGGAATCTCCCGCGTCGGGGTGGCCTTCGACTTCCCAGTACGGGGAGGCTAGCAAATACGGAACCACTATCTTTCCTTTTCGCACGGGAGAGAGCAACCGTCGCTCGCCGGGGATGGCAGCATTGTCTATCAATACAATGCTGCCGGGTTTGAGTAGCTTTTCGACTGTTTTGAATTCGTTGAATGTATACATGGCGGAAGCCGCCGAATCTAAGAACAGGAAATTGATCGTGTCATGTCTTGCTGCAACTGTTTCGAGGCTGGACAGGCTTTGACCGATTAGGAATTCTACGTTCTTGATTTTCTCGCCAGACAGCGCAGTCAACTCGTCGGCTTTCTCGGTATTGATATCGCATGAATATATGATCGCTTTATTGTTCTTACCGGCATGGGCGAGCGATATGGTCGAGACGCCGCAGCCAGTCTCAACAAAGACCATTGGTGGACCTGATAGGTCTAAATTAGATAAGATCAATTCTTCAATGAGTTCGCCATGTGTCTTTCTTCGAATCGCCCTATCGATAATGGATTTACGAATCTTATTGTATAGTCCCATGTAACTTCCCCTCTGCGTTCGGATCTGGCGGTCACTTTAAAGATGCGATGGACGTGTCGCAGAACTTGAAGCAGGGTCAAGGTATGCGCATGTACATCCAACTTGTCGTAGTATTTTTACTTTGCTCAGTACTCCTCATGTTATGCGGAAAAGGGGACGGAGGGAATATTTTTTACTCTCTTTCCAATACCCTCCGAGGTCGGCCACGATGCATCTGACCTGACTGAATGCCATACCGCGATTCGATTTGCAACCTGAACCGGTCATCGCCCACCGGTTGGCAATAGTGCGCCGCTTTGCGGATCAGGTGCAGATCGGCCTCGCTGAGTTGGTACCTGAACAACTCCCGATACGTATAGCCACGCTCGGCCTGGACCAGGCTGGCGCGGTGCCGCCCCTCCAAAAGCGTGCCGGTGCGCGTGTAGCGCAGGTTGATGTACTGCGCATAGCGGCTGCCGACCACCTTCATGGCATTCGACACCGCATCATCGCGCAACGGCGTTGCCAGAAGGTGCACATGGTTGGTCACCAGGCAGTAAGCATGCACCGTCTGTCCCCTATTAACCTAGGGTGGCTCAGAGAGCAATTGACGCCAACGCTAATAATGCTAATAATATTATAAAGAATTATTCTTTAAGGCTAATTCACAATAATAACGTTAGGAGATCTGTGATGAAATCAAATCTGATTGGCCGTGCTGCCTACTCTTGTTTGTTCATCTTCGGATTCCTGGGCGTGGGGGCTGCCAACGCTGCTGCTGTTACAATAAGCGCATATGGGCCAGATTTTTTGAAGCTCCATTTTTCAGTGCCTGTGCAACCGGTGCATTACAACGCATTGTGTCTCGCGGTCGGTGGTTCCAGCCCTGCGAACCCACCATTTTCTGCGATAGCATCTTTATATGATGGGGAGAGCCTGCTAAATATAAAACAGGTGTCCTGGCCAAGTGCCTGCTATGGGGCGGACGGCAGTGATTACTCTGGGCCATCAAAAATTGATTTCACATCGATTACTGATGGAAGTATCGATGGGATTTTTACCGTTCGTGTGACGAATGGGTCATACTCATTTCTCAGTGAAAATTTCGATGTTTACACGTTTGATTATGGTGGAAATGCCACTTTGTTGCGTGGAACTGTACTATCTATAGAAGTCGCAACAGTCGCACCGGTTGTGCCTGTCCCGCCGGCGCTCTATCTTTTTGGTTCGGGGCTTTTGGGGTTGCTTTGTCTGCGCACGACGGCGAAAAGGTGACACCCATTAGCCAGCCGCTGTCAACTAAAATCCGCAACTAAAATCCGTAAAATCCGGGACAGATTTATTTAAACTCCGTTTCATTGCGCGCTCTCACAGGTCGTCCTGGTGACCGACGTTCAATTCGCCGACCGAGTATATCCTCGACCTGATCTACGAATCGACTCGTCCCGGTCAACTGGCCGCGCTGTACGGCCTCGCGTATCAACGCCCATTCGCCGGGCGGGATCGATTCAAGCAGAAACTGCCGATACCGCGCTTGCCGCTGCGCCTCGTCGTCCCCGAGCGCCCGATAGCAGGGATCGTCATCCAGCCAGTGACAGCGGGCATCGCCCAGATGGTGACTGCAACTGGACCACCGATACGCCTCGGGCACCGCCACCATCCGCGCGCGCACCGGATTCAGTTCAATGTAGCGGCTACAGGCCAACAGATAACTGTCGTTATCCACCGGGCTCGATTTGTAGCGACTCTCCCACAACGTGCCGGTGCGCCCTTCCAAACCATTGTGATAGCGCGTCTGCCGGCCCGCCAAGCGCTTCATCAACCGCCCCACCGCCGCAATCTCCTCACCCGGCGCCAGCAGCAGATGCACGTGATTCGTCATCAAGCAATACGCATACACCTTGATATCGAACACCGCTTTGAACTCGGCCAACGTATCCAAGTAACGCACGTAGTCGCGCGCCTCGGCAAACACCACCTGCCGATTATGCCCACGCTGCACGATGTGATGCGGATAGTTCGCCAACATGACTCTGCCAATCCTTGGCATGGCCGCCCTCCTGACTGTTTAGAAATTCCCGGGAATTCCTGTAAATAGATCTGTCCCGGTTTTGGTAAATAGATCTGTCCCGGTTTTCGGTCCGCGGGCCGCTTCCATCAGCTTTCAGAGCTTTCAGCGGGCTAAATGTCGGTCCAACTCGCCGTTGTCCAAATAGGACTGAAGCACTCTCACTGTTTGCAACAACAACTCATGGCTGTCCTCACCGCAACTTCTTCACAACATCAGCAGCTTGAAATATTAGTTCCGCGAACTCAGGATCATCAGCCTCAAATTCTCGGACAGCCAACAACCCAATCTGAATATTGGCGAGGTTGCTCCGGTCTTTGGTCTTCCCTTCCATTAGCGCGACCAAATACTGGACCTCCTCCTTTACGATCATCAGTGGACGAAAATCCGGGGTCCTCCTCAACCTGGTTTCACACTCGCCGAGCAGTTTGGTAAGTAGGTCTATGTCTTTCATATCGCCGCCCCTACTGATTGAGCCTGAAGTTCTTCAGGTAGTCGGGTCCAACAAAGTACTGTGTCTCGCCACCTCTCGAAAAATAGTTCCTACTTGAGTAATTGAAGTCCGCAGTCGTGCTCCTCAGAACGGGACGAAAAACCGGGACAGATTTATTTAATCTCTGTTTCATCATGCTCTCTCGCGGATCGACCTGGCGACCGACGTTCAATCAGTCGACGCAGTATATCCTCCGTTAACCCCGATTAAAAATCATCACCTCACGCCCCCTTGCACAACCCGTTCAACACCATGTCCGTAAAGCTGACGATGCCGATGACGGTGCCGTTTTCGATCACGGGCGCGCGCGATAGGTCGAAGCGTTCGAATAGGCGCGCGCAATAGCGGATGTCCATGTCCGGGTCGACGGCGATCACCGGTTTGGCCATGATCTCGTAGACGTTGACGCGTTCCGGCGCGCGGTCCTTGGCCAGGACGTGGCGCGCGATATCCGAAATCAGCAAGATGCCGTATTCGTCGTCGGGGTGGCGCTTCTCGACGATCAGCGCCTTGGTCTCGATATGGCGCATGGCGCGCAACGCTTCGGCGACGGTGGTCATGCCGTCGACCATATCGAACTTGGCCTTCATGACCTCGCGGACCCGGATGGGTTTTCTCTCGTTCATAACTTCTCCTCCACGACATCACTGAGTTTGCGGATCTGCTGCGACACGCCGATGGCATCCTCGACATCGATCTGAAAGGCGATGCCGGTGCCGGGCTTGATGTCGAACTCGCCGACCTCGGCGATCTTTTCCAGGATATGCCGGCTGAGATGTTCCTCGACCAGGAACAGCAGCATATCGCGTTGCGCCTCCAGATTCAGGCCGAAAAAGGTCTTGGTCTTCACCAGGCCTTCGCCGCGGGCATGATTGATGACCGTGGCACCGGTCGCACCGGCCGCGCGCGCGGCGTCCATGATCTTGTCGGTCTTGTCGTCCTCGACCAAGCCGATGATGAGTTTGAAATGCATGCAACGTTCCTCCGTCTAGGATTTACCGGCGCTACGCCCGTTACGCCGGGCGAACCATTCACTGAGTTGCGCATAGCCCATCACGGTGACGATGGGAAACAGACTCGCAAAAGCAATCAAGCCGAAACCGTCCAGCAGCGGACTGCGCCCAGGCACGCTGCCGGCGAGCCCAAGTCCCAGCGCAGCCACCAGCGGCACTGTTACGGTCGAGGTGGTCACACCGCCTGAATCATAGGCCAAGGCGACGATCATGCGCGGCGCGTAGAACGTCTGGACGATGACCACGATATAGCCGGCGACGATGTAATAGTGCAACGGCGTGCCGGTGACGATGCGGAAGGCGCCGAGTGCAAGACCGATGGCGACACCCAGCGCCACGGCGATGCGCAACCCCCAGGTGCCGATGGCGCCGCCCGACACCTCTTCGGCCTTCATCGCCACCGCAATCAGCGCCGGCTCGGCGATGGTGGTGGCGAAACCGACCGTCGCGGCAAAGATATACACCCACAGATAATCGACCCAACCGGCCCCGGCCAGTCGCTCGACCGCGCCGTCGAACAAAAACTCGGGATGCGTCAGTTGCTCGGCCATGACCTTGCCGAGCGGGACTAAAGCCTGTTCGAGTCCTTGCAGAAACAAGGTCAGTCCCAACAGCACATAGACAAAGCCCAACAGCACCTGACGCAGATGCGGCACTTGGCGACGCAACACGAAGGCCTGAAAGCCGAACAGGATCGCGGCGATCGGCAACACGTCCAACAGCGTGGACATGAAGGTGGCGATGAAGCTTCCGGGCACATTCATGTAATCACCATGCCATAACCCATGACAAAGATCATCGGCGTCAACGAGGCGAACGCGATCAGACCAAAACCGTCGATCATCGGATTACGACCCTTGATGGACATGGCCAGGCCGATGCCGAGCGCGGTCACCAGCGGCACGGTGATGGTGGAGGTGGTTACGCCGCCGGCATCGTAGGCGATGCCGATAATTTCCGGCGGCGCGAAGACGGTCATGATGACCACGCCGATGTAACCGCCGATGATGAGATAGTGCACCGGCCAGCCTTTGAGAATGCGCAACACGCCGAGCGCGACGGCGAAGCCCACCGACACCGCGACGGTGTAGCGCAAGCCACGGGCATACTGCGCCTGTGCCAGGTCATTGTCCGCGATCATGCCGCCGTCGGCCGCCACCCGCGCGGCCTCGGCGCCGATGGCGATCAAGGCCGGCTCCGCGACCGTGGTGCCGAAGCCGAGCGCAAAGGCGAACAGCAGCAGCCACAGCACACTGCCCTTGCGCGCGAAGGCATAGGCCATCGCCTCGCCGATGGGAAACAGCCCCAAGTGCAGTCCGCGCAGAAACAAAGTCAGGCCGAGCACTACCCACACCGCGCCGACCAGCAGATTGCCGAGATCGGGAATGGGCTGCCGCAACACCGCCAACTGAAAAAATCCGATCGTCAGAAAAATAGGCGCCAGATCGCGCAGACTGTCGCGCAAGGTATGCCAGAAGGCCAGCCACTGCTTTAGCAATGCATCACTCCGCAGGTGTCTGAATCAGGTCGCATCGACCGTTTCTGATACAGTATGCAGCACATGAAGGTGCCACTATGACCCAGATCAGGCAAGCGCACACCGCCGATACCGCTTGGCACGCCCTGGACACGGCCGAGGTGCTGGCACGCATGCGCTCCAGTTACCAGGGACTCGGCAGCGACGAGGCCGCCGCCCGCCTTGCGCAACACGGCCCCAATCAATTGCTGCAACCCAAACGGCGCAGCGCATTGTTGCGCTTCCTGCGTCAGTTCCACAACGTGCTCATCTACATGCTGCTGGCCGCCGGCTTCATCACCCTGCTGCTCGGCCATTGGGTGGACAGCGGCGTGATCTTCGGCGTGGTGTTCATCAATGCGGTGATCGGCCATGTGCAGGAAGGCAAGGCCGAACGCGCCATGGAGGGGATTCGCGCGCTGCTCTCGCCCACCGCCCGGGTGGTGCGCGACGGCCATGTGCTGAGCGTGCCGGCAGCGACGCTGATACCCGGCGATCTGGTGCAATTGCAATCCGGCGACAAGGTGCCCGCCGATGTGCGACTGCTGCGCACGCGCGAACTGCGCATCGAAGAGGCCGCGCTCAGCGGCGAATCGGTGCCGGTCGACAAAGCGCCCGCGCCGGTCGCCGCACAGGCCAGCCTCGGCGACCGTCACTGCATGGCCTTTTCCGGCACGCTGGTGAGTTCCGGCCAGGGTCTGGGCGTGGTGATCGCCACCGGCATGGACACCGAACTCGGCCACATCAGCGGCTTGCTGGCCGAGGTGCCGGAACTCACCACGCCGTTGCTCAAGCAAATGGCGGACTTCGGCCACCTGCTGACCTGGATCATTCTGATCCTGGCCGCCGCGAGTTTCGCCTTCGGTGTGTTTCTGCACGGCAAGCCGTTGGACGAGATGTTTCTCGCGGCGGTGGCGCTGGCGGTGGCCGCCATCCCCGAAGGTCTGCCGGCCATCATCACCATCGCGCTCGCCATCGGCGTGCAACGCATGGCCACGCGGCATGTCATCATCCGCCGTCTGCCGGCGGTCGAGACGCTGGGTTCGGTGAGCGTCATCGCCACCGACAAAACCGGCACGCTCACGCGCAACGAAATGACCGTCACCGGCATCGCCACCGCCGGCGGTTATATCGAGGTCGGCGGCGCCGGCTACGCGCCCTCCGGCGAGTTTCGCCAGGACAACCTACCGCTCGATCCCGATACGCACGGCGATCTGCTTGAGATCGTGCGCGCCGGCGCCTTGTGCAACGACGCCCATCTGGAAGAACGCGCAACCACCTGGCACCCGCACGGCGATCCCATGGAGGCGGCGCTGCTGTGCGTGGCGCGCAAGACCGGTCTGGACACGGAACGGACGCGCGCCGAATTGCCGCGCACGGACGCGATCCCCTTCGAATCGCAACACCGTTTCATGGCGACGCTGCATCACGATCGCGCCGGTCACGCCTTCGTCTTCGTCAAGGGCGCGCCCGAACAGGTGTTGGAGATGTGCAGCCGGCAGCGCCTCGACGGCGAGGATCGGCCGCTCGATCCGCGCTACTGGCATGCGCACATGCAAGCCATGGGCGAACGCGGTCAACGGCTGCTGGCGGTCGCCTACATCGCCGCGCAAGCCGAACAGCGCAGCATTCACTTCGACGACGTGCAAGGCGGACTGACCCTGCTCGGCCTGTTCGGCCTGATCGATCCGCCGCGCGAAGAGGCGATCCACGCCGTGGCCGCGTGTCGCGCGGCGGGCATTCACGTGAAAATGATTACCGGCGATCACGCCGTCACCGCCGCGGCCATCGGCGCGCAACTGGGTATAGGCGGGGGTATAAGCGATGGCATCGGCGAAGGCCAGCGCGTCGTCACCGGCGCCGACATCGAGGCGATGAACGCGGAACAGTTGCGCAACACGGTCCGTGTGGCATCGATCTTCGCGCGCACCAGTCCGGAACATAAACTGCGTCTGGTCGAGGCCTTGCAGGCCGACCGGCAGATCACCGCCATGACCGGCGACGGCGTGAACGATGCGCCCGCGCTGAAGCGCGCCGACATCGGTGTCGCCATGGGCATCAACGGCACCGAGGCCGCCAAGGAAGCGGCCGAAATGGTACTCACCGACGACAACTTCGCCTCCATCGTCGCCGGCGTCGAGGAAGGCCGCACCGTCTACGACAATATCCGCAAGTCGATCCTGTTCATCCTGCCGACCAACATGGCCGAGGCCATGGTGGTGGTGATCGCCATTGCGCTCGGCGATGTGTTGCCGATCACGCCGGTGCAAATCCTCTGGGTGAATATGATCACCGCCGTCACCCTGGCGTTGGCGCTGGCCTTCGAGCCGGCCGAGGCGGACATCATGCGGCGGCCACCGCGCCGCGCGCGCGAACCCTTGCTGTCGCGCTTTCTGTTGTGGCGCGTCGGACTGGTGTCGATGCTGATCGTGGCCGGTGTCTTCTGGCTGTTTAGCCACGCCCAGAACGGCGGCGCCAGTCTGGCCGAGGCCCGCACCCTGGCAGTGAACTCGCTGGTGGCCGGCCAAGCGGTCTATCTGTTCAACACGCGCTTCCTGTATCGCTCCAGTTTCAGTTGGCAAGGTCTGATCGGCAATCGGGTGGTATTGCTGACCGTGTTACTGGTGTGTGCGTTCCAGGTGCTGTTCACCTACTTGCCGATCATGCAAACCCTGTTTGCAACCACGCCGCTGGGCATCGCCGACTGGCTGCATATCGGCGCGATCGCCTTAGCCGTGTATACGTTCGTGGAAGTGGAGAAGGCGCTGCTGCGGCGGTTTCATGCCCGCTCGGTTGCCGACTGACTATTCAACAAATAAACAATAATCAGCAACGCTGGCAACCCCAGCAGCGACGAATAAATATAAAACGTGGAATAACCGAACTGCTCGACGACCACCCCGGAAAAGCCGGCGAGGATTTTCGGAAACAGCGTCATCAGCGAACTGAACAACGCATACTGCGTGGCGGTGTACGCCGTATTGGTGAGGCTGGACAGATAGGCAACGAACACCGCCGTGGCGACGCCGCCGGCAAGACTGTCGGCACTGATAATCAGCGCCAGCGCGGTGATGTCCGGACCGATGAACGACAGCCAGGCGAACAGCATATTGCTGACGATCACCAGCACCGAACCAAGCAGCAGGATGCGCAGAATTCCGTAGCGCATCACCAGCACACCGCCCAGGGCCGCGCCGCCGATGGTGAGAAAGAACCCGAACAACTTCGTCACACTGGCGATCTGCGATTTGGTGAAGCCCAGATCGAGATAGAACGGATTGGCCATCACCGCCATGATGATATCGGTGATGCGGTAGGTGCCGATCAACAGCAAGATCAGCAGCGCGCCTTTGCCGTTGCGACGAAAGAACTCGGCAAACGGGCTGACCACCGCCACCGCGAACCATTCCGTCATACGTCCCCACAAACGTCCCGCGTGCAGCGCGTGGCTGAGTTCATGGGCAAGCCGTTCTTCCTGCACCTGCGTTTCCGTCTTGATCGCATGCCGCGGCTCGCGGATCACCAATGTGGTGACGATACCGACCAGCGTGAAGGCGCACATCGCCAGATACGCCGTGCGCCAATCGGCGCTATCGGCGATATACAGCGCGCCCGCCCCCGCGACCAGTGTGGCGACGCGATAACCGAGAATATAACTGGCCGACATCGCCGCCTGATATTCCTTGGCGACGGCCTCGATGCGATAGGCATCGATCACCACATCCTGGGTCGCCGATGCAAAGGCCACCAGCAAGGCGCACAAGGCAAACGTCTGCAAGCTCTGTTGCGGACTGCCAGATGCCAACAACAGCAGGCCCACTGCGATGCCGCATTGCGCCAGCAACAACCAACTGCGCCGTTGCCCCAGCCATGTGCCGAGTATCGGCAACGGTAGGCGGTCGACCAGCGGCGCCCAAACGATCTTCACCGAATACAGAATGCCGATCCAACTGAAGAAGCCGATGGTGCCGCGATCCACATCGGCGTCGCTCAACCAGGCGGACAGCGTGGAGAACACCAACAGAAACGGCAGGCCGGCGGAAAACCCCAGAAACAGCATGCCGAGCACGCGCGGCTGCGCATACACCGCAAAGGCGGTGCGCCAGCTACGGGAATCCGTTTGTTGCAGTTTGTCTGCCATTCATGTTCCGACGACGACTCGCCCATCCGGCGCACTTGAGTTGGCCGGTTCGGCACGGCATTCTAGCGGAATATTTATCCGTGGACATGTTTGTTTGCGGATATGTCTGTAGAATTCCGAACGTCCATACCTGCCCGAATGAAGGGAGTCGTTACCGATGAACATGCGTATTCCGCAACTTGGCCAGCACGTCGTGTGGCGCCTATTACCGTTGCTGCTCGGACTGACCGGCTGCAACGGCAACGCCGATCCAGGCGCCGGCATGGCGTTCCCGCCGCCACAAGTCAGTGTGGTCACGGTCGCGGCGCGGGATCTGCCGGTCGAACGCGAATACATCGGTCAAACCAAAGGCTCGCGCGAGGTCGAGATCCGCGCGCGCGTCGGCGGCATCATCGAACAACGCCTGTACGAGGAAGGCACGCAGGTCGCGGCCGACGCGGTGTTGTTCCAGCTCGACCCGAAATCCTACGAGGCACAACTGGCCGTCGCCGAAGCAGTGCTCGCGCGCACCGAGGCGCAACGCAACCAGGCCGAACGCGAATGGAACCGTCTCAAACCGCTGGCCGCGGACAAGGTCATCAGCCGCAAGGCGCTGGACGATGCGCAATCCGCGTTCGAACTCGCCAGTGCCGATGTCAAAGCCGCCGCCGCCGCGGTGCGCGAGGCCCGTTTGCAACTCGACTACACGCACATCACCGCGCCGATTGCCGGTGTGGTCGGTCTTGCCGAGAAGGTCGAGGGCGCCGTGGTCAAGGCCAGCGAAGAACGTCTGACGACATTGACCGTCACCGATCCGATGGACGTGTATTTTTCCGTGTCCGAGAACGAACTGCTGGCACAGCAGACGCAAGCCGCCGACGGCAGTCTGCAAACGCCCGCGGACAATGCCTTGCAAGTGAAAGTGCGTCTCGCCGACGGCCGCGTGCTCGACCGCAGCGGCCACATCAATTTCAACGACGCGCGCATCGACACCGCCACCGGCACGCTGAACATGCGCGCACGGCTAGCGAACGCCGACGGTCAGTTGAAGTCCGGCCAATTCGTGCGCGTCATCGTCAGCGGCGCGCTGCGCCCCAACGCCATCACCGTACCGCAAAAAGCGGTGCTGGAAGGCCCGCAAGGCAAGTTCGTGTACGTCGTCGGCAAGGGCAAGGACGGCGCGCCGGTCGCGGAAATTCGTCCAGTCGACGTCGGCGAATGGGCCGGTCAAGGCGAGGCGCGCAGTTGGGTGATCCGCAAAGGCCTGAGCAACGGCGATCAAGTCATCCTCGACAACCTCATCAAGGTACGCCCCGGCGCACCGGTGCAGATCGCGGCGCCGGAGCAACCGAAGCCACCGCAGAGCTGACAATACGCAGATACGTAGGATGGGTGAAGCGCAGCGCAACCCATCGGTTTCGCCGGACCATGATGGGTTGCGGCGCTGCGCACCTCCACCCATCCTACGCGTATATGTAGGTTGGGGTTCATAGATAAGGGACGACACCATGATCTCACGCACTTTCATCGACCGGCCGATTCTCGCCATTGTGCTGTCGCTGTTCATCATCATCGCGGGACTCGCAGCGATGCGCATCCTGCCAATCGCGCAGTATCCGGAGATCGCGCCGCCGGTGGTGACGGTGTTCGCCAGTTATCCCGGCGCGTCGGCGAGCGTGCTGGAACAGACCGTGGCCGCGCCGCTGGAGAACCAGATCAACGGCATCGAGGACATGCTCTACATGAGCTCGACCTCGACTTCCAACGGCACGGTGGAGATCCAGGTCACGTTCGAGATCGGCGCCGATGTCGACAAGGCCGCGTTGAACGTCAACAACCGCGTCAAGCAGGCCGAGGCCAAACTGCCGCAGGAAGTGCGCCGTCAGGGCGTAACCGTCGAGAAGGGTTCATCGTCGTTTCTGCAGGTCATCGCCTTCACCTCGCCGGACGGCAGCCGCGACGGCCTGACCATTTCCAATTACGTCACGCTCAATGTGCTCGACCGTTTGAAGCGCGTGCCCGGCACCACCAACGTGCAGATCTTCGGCGCGAAGGATTACGCCATGCGCCTCTGGTTGAAGCCGGATCGCCTCACGCAACTGGGCCTCACCACCGGCGACGTCGCGCGCGCCGTGCAGGAACAGAACGCGCAGTTCGCGCCCGGCAAGGTCGGTCAGCCGCCGGTCGGCAACGGCCAGCAACTGGTGTACACCATCACCACGCAGGGCCGCTTCTCCGAACCGGAGCAGTTCGAGAACATCGTCGTGCGCGCCAACACAGACGGCTCGCTGGTGCGGCTGAAGGACGTCGCCGACGTGCAGCTTGGCAGCAAGGACTACGAGTTCGTCGGTCGCGTGAACGGCGAGAATGCGGTGCTGGTCGGTGTCTTCCTGCAACCCGGCGCGAACGCGCTGGCGGTCGCCGACGACGTGAACGGCCTGATGGCGGAACTCGCCAGCCGCTTCCCCTCCGGCATCGAACACGCGGTCGTGTTCGACACCACGCGCTTCGTCGAAGTGTCCATCCGCGAAGTGTTGAAGACGCTCGGCGAGGCCATGCTGCTGGTGTTCGCGGTGGTGTTCCTGTTCCTGCAGAACTGGCGCGCGACGCTGATACCGACGATTGCAGTTCCCGTGTCGCTGATCGGCGCCTTCGCCGGCCTGCACCTGCTCGGCTATTCCATCAACACGCTCACACTGTTCGGCATGGTGCTGGCCATCGGTATTGTGGTCGACGACGCCATCGTGGTGCTGGAGAACGTCGAGCGCATCATGCACGAACAAGGCAAGTCCGCCTACGACGCCGCCATCCAGGCCATGCACGAAGTCACCGGCCCGGTCATCGCCATCGTGCTGGTGCTGACCGCCGTGTTCGTGCCCATCGCCTTCCTCGGCGGACTCGCGGGCGAACTGTATCGCCAGTTCGCCATCACCATTTCCATCGCCGTGGTGATCTCCGGCTTCGTCGCGCTCACGCTCACGCCCGCGCTGTGCGTGCTCATCTTGAAGCACGAGCACAAAAACGAGGCCGCCATCTTTCAGCGCTTCAACGCCTGGTTCAAGCGCGTCACCGGTCGCTACACGCACGGCGTCGCCTTCATGCTGAAGCGCTCCATGCTCGGCCTGCTGCTGTTCGCCGGCATGGTCGCCATCACCTCGTGGATGTGGAAACACACGCCGGGCTCGCTGGTGCCGGACGAAGACCAGGGCTGGTACTTCACCTCCGTGCTGTTGCCCGACGGCGCAACATTGGAACGCACCGACGCCGTGGTGAAACAGGTCGTCGATGCGATCAAGTCCAACCCGGCCAATGCCTACGCGATCGCCTTCACCGGCTTCGACTTCCTCGGCGGCGGCTACAAGAACAGCGCCGCGACCATCTTCGTCACGCAGATCCATTGGGACGAGCGCGAAATGGACACGCAGTCGCTGGTCGGCGAGCTGTACATGAAAACCGCCGGCATCACGGAAGGCCTCGTGCTCGCCTTCAACCCGCCGCCGATCTTCGGTCTCGGCACGGCCGGCGGCTTCGAGCTGTACATCCAGAACCGCGGCGAAGGCGGCGCGGCGCGGCTGAACGAAGTCGCGCAGCAGTTCATCGCCAAGGCCAACAGCGACCCGCTGCTGATGAACACCGCCACCTTCTGGCGCGCCGGCACGCCGCAGTTATTCATTGACCTCGATCGCGAACGCGCGAAAGCCTTGGGCGTGCCCATCGACGAGGCCTTCAACACGCTGTCGGCCACGCTCGGCAGTTACTACGTCAACGACTTCAACAAATACGGCCGCACCTGGCAGGTGCTGATGTCCGCGCATCCCGATTACAAGACGCGTCCGGACGATATCGGCAACATCCATGTGCGCTCGGCAACGGGCAGCATGATTCCACTGTCGGCGATTGCGAAAGTGAACTACACCGCCGGCCCCGACACTCAGGACCGCTTCAACAACCTGCCCGCCGTGAAGATCTTCGGCAGCGGCAAACCCGGCGTATCCTCCGGCCAGGCCATCGAACGCGTCGAACAGATCATGGCCGAAGTGCTGCCGCCGGAGTTCAGCTTCGACTGGAGCGGCGCCTCATTCCAGGAACAGAAATCCGAAGGCTCCAGCGGCATCGCGCTGGGACTCGCCGCGATCATGGTGTTTCTGATTCTCGCCGCGCAATACGAGAAGTGGACGCTGCCGCTGTCCGTGCTACTCGCGTTGCCCTTCGGAACCTTCGGCGCCCTGCTCGCCGTGACGCTACGCGGCATGACCAACGACGTGTACTTTCAGATCGGCCTCGTCACGCTGCTCGGCCTCGCCGCCAAGAACGCCATCCTGATCGTCGAATTCGCCGTGTACAAAAAACAGGAAGGCATGGGCACCGCCGAAGCCGCCCTCGAAGCCGCGCGCCTGCGCTTCCGCCCCATCCTCATGACCTCGCTCGCCTTCATCCTCGGCGTGACGCCACTCGCCTTCTCCACCGGCGCCGGCGCGGGTGCACGCCATTCAGTGGGCCCCGGCGTCATGGGCGGCATGCTAGCGGCGACGTTCCTCGCGATCTTCTTCGTGCCGTTGTTCTTCAAGCTGATTAGCGATCTGCGGTTGAGGAAGGCGCGGGCAGTGGTTGAGAGTGGGGCGGAGACGGCGCGGGAGTAGCCCGACTCACAACACGTAGCCCGGATGGAGCGAAGCGTAATCCGGGCTACAGGTTCCGTGGTTTAAGGACGCGCCGGTTGTTTAAGTCCTAAACATTCAGAGCCGACTCCAGCACACTATAATTAGTCCTTGCCTTCTGATGGTGATGATACCGACGATTCGGTGGGCAGCAGGGCTTTCTCTGCAGACGAGGCGATTCGGTCCGCCAACGTGGGATCACCCACCGCCCTTGCCAGCGTGACCGCGCCGATGAGCGTCGCAAGCGCGGAGCAGGCAGCATCTTCATCAGCTGGTGCATAAGGTGACTTTGGACCGGCAATGATCGCACTTGCGACTTTGCGCAGCTCGGCCTCGAAGGCCGACTTCGCGGACGCATCTGTGCGCGCCACCTCGGCGGCGAGGCTTTGAAGGCCACAGCTCTCAGGCAACTCGCACTTCCGCTTTGTACCCAAGTAGAAGCGGACAAACGCAGGCCACCAGTCAGCTCCATAATCGGACTGGAATTGCCGCACGGCACCGGTTACGTCCGCGACAGCCTGCACTATGGATTCGCGGAACGCGTCCGCTTTGGACGCGAAATGCACATAGAAGGCGCCAGAGGTAACGCCCGCCTCCTTGGCAAGCCCATCGACGCCAATACCTCCGTAGCCACCTCTTCTGAAGACGCGGCCAGCTGCATCGAGGATGCGCTGTCGCGTCTGGGACTTCTGTTCTGATCGTGACACCGGACATCCTCCAAAAAGCTATGACGAAATTATAGTTGACAACATAACGATCGTTACGTATTTTTAACATCACGGTCGTTATCTTAAGGCCGCTGAAAGGAAATCCAACCCATCCAACCGGATCCTTAGGAGTCAAACATGCCACTTACTCTGACCGTCACCGAAGGCGTCCTGCCCAAGGGGACCGAAAAAGCCATCTTCAAGCGCCTGGCCGAGGCCTTCCTCAAATGGCACGGCCTGACCGGAAACAAGGCCATGACGCCCAACGTCATCGGCTCGATCAACGTACTACCGAAGGAGCACACCTATTCGGGCCTGCGGGAGACGCCTGTCGTCTTTATCGAATGGAAAACCCCGTCATTCGCCTTTGCCAGCCGGGAAATTCAGCTCGGGTACATCGAGGAGGCCACCAACATCGTGCACGAGGCATCCGGCGGCACGCAGCCTAAGGAACATATCTGGGTCAACGTCGTCCATGCCGTGGACGGCACCTGGGGCATCAATGGAAAAGGATTCACCAACGACGAACTGGCGTCGGTAATCAGCAAGGGCTGACCGCACCCTGAATAACGGTCGGGCAGCGCATCGCCGCAACGATGGGAAGCAGAGGTCTTCGCCTTCGTCGAGGATCCCGATGGCTATCCGGTCGAGATCATCGAACGGAGATCCTGTAGCGCTTAACCCGGCAACAAATAGGAGATCATCGAGCATCCGGAGCGGTTTCCGTTGAAGGCCAAGTAGGCATTAGCCTCGCCTTCGACATTACACCGCCCGCCTTCATGTTCATGCCACCTTCCTGCGACGACTGACCAAACGCTTGAGCGCATCGTTCAGCAGCGTTTGCCAACCCCGTCCCTGGCTACGGAAGTAGGCCAGCACTTCGGGGGCCAGGCGTAGCGTCAACCACTCGCCTCCTCCAACAGCATCGGCGTCGTAGAAAGCTACCGACTTGAAAAGCGGCGAACTTGCACATACCCATATTGGGCACTAATATGCCCAATATGGGCACGAAAGCAAAACCTCAGGTTTCCAAGCCTCCAAAGCGCACCAGTCTGGCTGACGCGCTCTTTTCGACCACGCAACAGCGGGTACTGGCGTATCTGTTCGGCCAGCCGGAGCGCAGCTTCTTCGCCACCGAGCTGATCCGGCTCGCCGGTGGCGGTTCCGGGGCGGTGCAGCGCGAGCTGGCACAGTTGGCAGACAGCGGGCTGGTGACCGTCACGCGCGTGGGGACACAGAAGCACTATCAGGCCAACCCGAAGTCCCCCATCTTCGCCGAGCTGTGCGCCATCGCGCAGAAAACGGTGGGGCTGGCTGAACCGTTGCGGGAAGCACTCGCACCTTTGGCGAAACACATCACAGCGGCCTTCGTGTATGGCTCAGTGGCCAAGCGGCAGGACACGGCGAAGAGCGACATCGACCTGATGGTGGTGAGCGACAGCCTGGCGTATGCCGATCTCTTCACCGTTCTGGAACAGGCCACGCAGCGACTCGGACGGACCGTGAATCCCACGGTGTATTCCCGCAAGGAACTCAACAAACGCGTGCGCGCGGACAACGCGTTCATCAAGCGCGTATTGGCGCAACCCAAGCTGTGGGTGATCGGGGAGGAGCATGACCTCGCCGCTTGAAAATCTGAGTGGACCCGGCAAGTCGCTGCAACAAGAACCGCCGGATGCCAAAGAGTTCGCCGGTCTAAAGCGTTCCGGCTTGGCGCGTTTGTCCGACGCCGCCAATCCCGCCAATTCTCTTGAAGGCCGTTTCGATCTCGCCTACAACGCCGCGCACGCCCTGTGTCTGGCTGCACTGCGCTGGCACGGTTACCGGCCGGCTAACCGCTACATCGTATTCCAAGTATTGCCGCACACGCTCGGTCTGGGCCCCGAGGTTTGGCGCATGCTGGC
Source organism: Gammaproteobacteria bacterium (assembly GCA_016218375.1). Taxonomy (GTDB): domain Bacteria; phylum Pseudomonadota; class Gammaproteobacteria; order Thiohalobacterales; family Thiohalobacteraceae; genus JAHJQQ01. The sequence goes on along the minus strand of JACREG010000125.1, from coordinate 366 downwards.
CAAGTGTCACGAGATCCGCAACCTGAGCGAATACGAAGGCGACTTGAACATCGATGACAAGCTCGTCGCGGATTTGATTATGGCGTGTCGCGCAGTGGCGGCGAAGCTCGATAGTCTGAAGTGACGCGCTGTATGTCGACAGCCAACGGTTTACCGCCGGTTGAAGTAACGCACATCAGTAGCCACGGCATCTGGCTCCTCGCCGGAGAGAAGGAGCTGTTCATGTCCTACGCGAATTTCCCGTGGTTCAAGGACGCGCCGGTGGGCCAAGTGCTCAATATTCAGGAACCATCACCCGCGCATTACTATTGGCCCGATCTCGACATCGATCTGACGGATGAGATCATCGAGCATCCGGAGCGGTTT
>JACREG010000126.1 GCA_016218375.1 Gammaproteobacteria bacterium | reverse complement strand
GGCGGGTCGCTCCCTTTCGCCTCCGCGCTGCGCTAGCCGCCTTCAGGGATCGACCCGCCGCCAGCCGGAAAGAGTGGACTTACACTTGAATTCGTCGCGTGTCGCGTGACGCTCCGCGCTCCGCCGGTGGCGTTAATCGCGAAGCCGACTAGCGCAGCTCGGAGGCAGAGCGATTAACGCCACCGGCGGAGCATGCCGGCGAGCAGCGGATGTTTTAGGCATAGACCAGAACGCCCCGGCACATGCCATGAAAGATCAGCGCTTGAACAGCGCCTTATAATTCGGGCAGAAGACGAATTCCTCGGCGGGCGTACCTTCGTTCAGCGCCTCTTTGCATTCGCTGGTCACCTGACAGTCCGTACAATTGCGCATCTCCTGCGCGATATTATGAATCTGCCGTGCATGCAGATAATCGTCCGGATCGGTACCGGAGCGTACCAGGGCTTGTTCCAGCGGTATCCCGGCCAGACGTTCACGCAATTTCCGGCGGAACATCCGTCCATGCACCAGATTCCGGCCGATGCTCCAGACCATGCGTGCCAGAAAATAGGTGAACAAAGCGGCAAACGCCAAAGCGACAATCAAACTGACAGTATTCACGACACTGCTACCCCGCATATTCAGACCGTGTGCAGTATAGCGGCGCCGACCGGTGGCGCCTTGATATGTGTCAAACAGGGGCCCGGGATGGAACCTGGGGCGGAGCAGCCGGCTCTAACCGGCCGCTGACGGCAGATTGAAGAATTTCTCCCGATAAAACTGCAGCTCGCGGATGGAATCGCGGATATCGTCGAGGGCCAGATGGGCCGAGCCCTTCTGGAATCCGTCGGCGATGGCGGGCGCCCAGCGGCGGGCCAGTTCCTTCACCGTGCTGACGTCGAGGTTGCGGTAGTGGAAGAACGCCTCCAGCTCGGGCATGCAGCGCGCCAGAAAGCGCCGGTCCTGGCAGATGCTGTTGCCGCACATGGGCGAGGCCTTGGCCGGGACATGCCGAGCGAGGAATTCCAGCGTCAGACGTTCGGCATCCTGTTCGCTGTACGCACTGACACGCACCCGCTGAACCAGCCCGGAACCTCCGTGCTGCTTCGTGTTCCAATCGTCCATTGCATCGAGCACCGCGTCGGTCTGATGAATGGCGAGCACCGGCCCTTCCTCGATGATGCTGAGATGGGCGTCGGTCACGATAGTAGCGATTTCGATAATGGAATCCCGTTGAGTGTCAAGCCCGGTCATTTCCAGATCGATCCAAATCAGATTGTCAGGATGCTGCGCCATGAATTTCCCTTGTAATGCACGTTTGAATGGTTGAGTTGCATTCTAGCAAAGGCTACTCTTCGAAAGACACTGGGAATGGCACGCGGAACCACGTTATCTACAGGACTCTCATGCAGCTCACCGCGAATTTTTTCATGCTCCTGTTCGGCACCGTAGTGGTGCTGGCGCTGCTCGTCCAGGAATGGCTGGCGAGCCGGCATATCCGCCATATCCTCGCCAAGCGCGACCGGGTGCCGGATGCCTTTGCCGGCAGCATCAGCCTGACGGCGCATCAGAAGGCCGCCGATTACAGCATGGCCAAAACCCGCCTGGGGCGCATCGAACTGGTCTACGACACCAGCCTGCTGCTGGTCTGGACGTTGGGCGGCGGGCTGGCACTGTTGAACGCTGCCTGGCTACAGCTTGGTTGGGACCCGTTGCCGACCGGCGTGGCGGTGATGATGAGCTTCTTCCTCTTGGGCAGTCTGCTGGACGTGCCCTTCTCCGCCTGGGCGACCTTCAACCTCGAAACGCACTTCGGCTTCAACCACTCCACGCCGGGCCTGTTCGTCGCCGATCTGGCCAAGCAGGCCGTGTTGCTGCTGGCGATCGGCACGCCGCTGATCGCGCTGGTGCTGTGGCTGATGCAAGTCACCGGTACCTACTGGTGGCTGTACGTCTGGGCGGTGTGGATCGGTTTCAGTCTGTTGATGATGTGGGCCTACCCGGCCTTCATCGCACCGTTGTTCAACAAGTTCGCGCCGCTGGACAACGCCGAACTGCGCAGCCGCATCGAGAACCTGCTCGCGCGCTGCGGCTTTCACAGCGAAGGCATTTTCATCATGGACGGCTCGCGCCGCTCGGGGCACGGCAACGCCTATTTCACGGGCTTGGGCCGCAACAAGCGCATCGTGTTCTTCGACACGCTCATTCACGCCCTGGAACCCGACGAGATCGAAGCGGTGCTGGCGCACGAACTCGGGCACTTCAAACGCAAGCATGTGCAGAAACGCCTGACCGGCATGCTGCTGATGAGCCTCGGCGGACTGGCCCTGCTCGGCTGGCTGGCCGAACAGCCGGCATTCTATCAAGGCCTGGGCGTACCGGCACCGTCCACACAGGAACCGTCCACGCACATGGCGCTGCTGCTGTTCATGCTCGCCGCGCCGGTGTTCAGTCTGTTTCTGCAACCGCTGTTCAGCCGGCTGTCGCGCAAACACGAATTCGAGGCCGACGATTACGCCGCCGAACAGACCGGCGCGCGCCACTTGGTCAGCGCCCTGGTAAAACTCTACCGCGACAACGCCAGCACGCTCACGCCCGACCCGTTGTATTCCGCGTTTCACGACAGCCACCCGCCCGCGCCGGTGCGTGTGGCAAAACTCGGCACGCGCGGCTAGTGGTCTAGCATAGGAGGGACTCGCTATGCGTCAACTCAGCACCCTGAAGGCCCTGCCCCTGATCGTCGCCGCCTGCATCCCCGTCTATATCGCCCCGGGCCTTGGCCATGCCGCCGATCTCAAGGCCGGTCAGGCGCTGCACAACGCGCATTGCCTGAAATGCCACGACAGCGAGCTCTACACGCGCCCCGATCGCCACATCGCCACGCTCGACAGTCTGCGTCAGCAGGTACAACGCTGCGACACCAATTTGGGACTGACGTGGTTCGAGGACGAGATCGAGAACGTCACGCAATACCTGAACGCCACGTATTACAAAGTCGAGTGATGCCCGCATGACCGAGCGCCTGAACGACCGTCACTGTATACGCATCGAAAAAGGCAGCACGCCCCTGACCGCGGCCGCGGCGCGCACCCTGCTCGCGCAGGTGCATAGCGACTGGTCCATCGCGGCGGGCAACGATTCGATTCACCGTGAATTCCGCTTCCGCAACTTTCACGAGACCATGGCCTTCGTCAACGCGCTCGCCTGGATCGCACACCGCGAGGATCATCATCCCGATCTCGAAGTCGGCTACAACCGCTGCGCCGTTCAGTATTCCACGCATGCCGCCGCCGGCCTGACGGAAAACGATTTCATCTGCGCCGCCAAGATCGACGCGCTGTTGCCGCAAGCCGACTGAATCGCCTATGGGTCATCGCCACAGTACACCGCGCCGCACCACGCCAGCCACTCGATCAGACACTCGATCAGCCCCCCGTTCATCCGCACCCGACACCAGCCAGCCGGGTTTGGTCATCGCGCATTTCGGCCGCGATCTGGTCGTCGAAGACATCGCGGGCCGATTGCATCTGTGCAGCGCACGCAAGAAACTCGGCCGCATCGTCTGCGGCGACCGCGTGCGTTGGCAGACCAGCGGTCCGGAACAGGGCGTGGTCACCGCCGTCGATGCGCGCAAGAGCCTGTTGGCGCGCCCCGATCCGCGCGGCGAGGAACGCCCGCTCGCCGCCAATGTCGACCGACTGATTATCGTCTGCGCGCCGGAACCGCCGCTCAGCGAGGCGCTCGTCGACCGCTATCTGGTGGTTGCCGAACTGATCGGCGCGCAGCCGCTGCTGCTGGTCAACAAGAGCGACCTGCTCGCTCCCGCCGCGCGCGCGCATCTGGAAGAACGCCTGGCGGCATTCAGACAACTCGACTATCCCGTGTTGTTCACCAGCACCCGCGAGGGCGACCAAGTGGCCACGCTCATGGCCCATCTCAACGGCCACACCTCCATCCTGGTCGGCCAGTCCGGCGTCGGCAAATCCTCGCTGGTGCGGCTGCTGGTGCCGGACGCGGAGATTCGTATCGGCCAACTCTCCGATGCCAGCGGTCTGGGCAAACACACCACCACCGAGACCACGCTGTATCACCTCGCCGGCGGCGGCGATCTCATCGACTCGCCCGGCGTGCGCGATTTCCAACTCTGGCAGGCGACAGCGGAAGATCTGCAACGCGGTTTTCGCGAGCTGCGCGACTATCAAGGTCAATGCCGGTTTCTCGATTGCCGGCATAACGGCGAACCGGGCTGCGCGGTAGCCGCCGCGATCGAAACCGGCCACGTCGATACGCGTCGCTTGGCGAGCTATCGCACACTGTTGCAGCAGGCCTTGGCGCGGGAGAAAGATCGCTATCCGGCATAGCGGCGGCGTGTACATTCCTGGCAGCACCGGCAGCTGGATGCGCCGGCGAATCTAAAAACCGGGATAGGATTCCCTTTTATGCCGCCATTCAAATCTGCAGAAGCTTCTCGAACTCTTCCGGCGGCACCGGCCGCGAAAATAAATAACCTTGCCCATAGTCGCAGCCGACAGCGGCCAGCAGATTACGCTGTTGCTCGGTCTCCACGCCCTCGGCGATCACTTTTATGCCGAGCTTGTGCGCCATCACGATAATAGCCTCCGAGAGCGCCATACCGCCCGAATCCGGCGCAAGGTCTTGGATGAAGGATTGATCTATTTTCAGGTAATCGAGATCGAACTTCATGAGATAGGACAGCGAGGAATAGCCCGTGCCGAAATCGTCCAGTGATATCTGAATGCCGGCGCTGTGAAATTGCAGTAATTTTTTCAGCACATCGGGTTCCGCACTGAGCAGCACGCCTTCGGTGATTTCAATGACCATGCTTTGCCCCGGCAGATCCAGTTCCTGCAAATAGGCGGGCCATACAGTGTGCGGGCCGTTGTCGCCGCGGAATTGCACCGGCGATTCGTTCACACTGATCTGGAGTTCGGGGTTATACCGCGTCCGCCAGCGCTTGATCTGCTGGGCCGTCTCCCTGAACACCCAGTCGCCGATTTCGACGATCAATCCGGTCTCTTCGGCCAGCGCAATGAACTCGGCCGGGCTGACCATCCCCCGCACCGGGTGCTGCCACCGGATCAAGGCTTCTGCTTTGTCGATGCGGCCCGTCGCCAGATCCACGATCGGCTGGAAATAAACCCGGAACTGGCCCGCCGCCAAGGCACCGCGCAGGTCGTTGGCCAGGCGCAGCCGGGTCAATGCGGCTTGCTGCATCGACGGTGTGAAATAGCTGAACCGCCTGCCCCCCGCATGTTTGGCGGCATACATCGCCTGATCGGCGTTCTTGAGCAGATCGCCCACCTCGGTGGTATCGTTCGGATACAGCGTGATGCCTATGCTGGCCGACAGATAGACTTCCTCGCTTCCCAGATGGAAAGGTCTGTCCAGGGCATGAAGAATGTTCTGGCACAACACATCGACCCTGTGAATATCGTCGATATCGTTCATGACGACCGTGAATTCGTCGCCGCCCAGACGCGCCACGGTATCGGTCTCGCGCACACATCCGCCAATGCGATGAGCCGCCTCTACCAACAGGGTATCGCCCATGTCGTGTCCGAGCGTATCGTTGACTTCCTTGAATTTGTCGATATCGATGAACAGCACCGCCAGCGGAAATCTTGAGCGATGCAGCTTCTTGGTTTCCAGCGTCAGCCGGTCGTGGAACATGCGGCGATTGGGCAGGCCTGTCAGCGTGTCGTAGTTGGCCTGCCTCCAGATCATGTCTTCGGATTCTTTCCTGGCGGTGATGTCGCGAATAAAACCATTGAATTCGTACTTGTCCGCCGTCCTGACCGCGGTAATGGACAACTCGATGGGAAACTCGCGGCCGTCGCGATGCAGCCCCTTCATCTCGACCCGGGAATTCAGTATCGATTCATCGCCGGATTCCAGGAAATTTTTCAAGCCGCGAGCATGCGCCTCACGGTACTGGAGTGGAATGATCGTTAGATTCAAGGTACGCCCGATCGCCTCCTCCGCGCTCCAGCCGAACGTTTTCTCCGCCTGCTTGTTCCAACCGATGATGCCCCCTTCGACATCCATCTGCACCACGGCGTCCAGGGCCGTTTCAATAACAGAATGAAGTTTCTTGCTGCTCTCTATCAGCGCCTGCTCGGTTCGTTCGCGCTCGGTGATATCGCGCACCAGCCCCATGTAACAGCGCCCCCCTTGCAAGTCGAAGCAGCCGAACTGAACCTCCACCGGAAATGTCGTCCCGTCCTTGCGGCGGTGATGACCATACAGGGCAAAGGGCTGGCCGGGGTAGATCTGGCTCCAGGCAGCTTGCCCCCGCGCCAAGTCGAAGTCGGTTTCCACGTCGAATACGCTCATGCCCAACAACTCTTCACGGCTGTAACCGAGACTGATGCACGCGCGCCGATTGACTTCCAAAAGCTGCCCCGAGAAGTCATGCACGAACAAGGCATCGGCCGCCTGTTCGATGTAGGCGCGAAAACGTTCCTCGCTCGCGCGTAGCGCCGCCTCCGCTTGCTTGCGTTCTTCCAGCAGGGTTCTAAACCCATCGGCCATTTCGTTGAAGCTGTCGCCCACCTGCTTGAGCTCGTCGCGCGTACCGAGGTCGACCCGCTCGCGCAGGTCGCCGCCGGAAAAGGCCCGCGCGGAAAGAGCCAGTGACTGAATATTGCGGCTAATCGCGTAATAGATGCCGGCCGAGAAATAGGCCACGATCAGAATCAACAGCAAGGCAATGCCGATGCTGGTGCGCAGCCCATTTTCCGCTCGAGCGATACGCGCCTTGATGAGCGCTTCGGTCGTCGGCAGCAGCGACTCGTACATTTGCGCGTAGCCCTTGTCTATCGCCGCGCTGGCCTTTGTGTAGAAATCCTCGGGCGTGGTGGCGAAATGGCCGGCAATAATGTCCGACTGCACGATGCCGACAATCTGCCTGGCCGAACCGGCAATGTTCTCGAATGCCGCCATGAGCGGGCCACGCATGGTTGGGTTGCGTCGACTGGCCTTCTCGATGTTTATCTTGAGCGAATCGAGTGTCTCGTCGAGCTGGGCGGCCAGCGTGTTTATCTTCACCTTCTGCTGCTCGGTGGCCTGTTTCCCGGACAGTATGCCGATGCCGTAGGCGCGAATCTGACCCAGGTACTCCAACGCCTCCGGAAGCTTGCTGACGGAAATGTCAATCATATAGTACGAGCCAATTTCGAAATCCAGCGTCAGCGCGTATTCGTCGGCGGCAAACACCTGGAAAAGCAGCATCTGCCGAATCAGGCGAGTATGCGCGGCGAAGTTTTCCTCCGCGGTCCACTTGAGCCCCTCTTTTTGCAGCTGCACCCAATCCGCCTCCATGCCACGCCAGTCCGTGCTCGATGCCAGTCTTGGGGGCAGTGTCCCCGTTAGTACATTGAAAGCCTCGGCAGTTTCCTTTTCCTTGGCGAGACGCCAGTCACCCATGTCTTTTCTGCCGCCGAGAAACGCGCACGAAAGCCCGCGGTGCTGCTGCATGAACTGCACGGCCTGGAAAATCGGTTGGATCAGCGCGAGACCTTCAAGCTCCTGCCGCGAAGTGTGTATGTCTTTCTCAAGACTGGTATAGAGGCTGGTCACCACCACGGCAATCGCGGCCAGGGACATCAGCCACAACAGCGTAAATTTTTTGGTGTACCCAAGGCGATTCATCAGGAAGGTGGCGGGGGCGAACAGATATCGCATGGCCAAGGCGGACGAAGGCAGTCTTTTTTTACCCTCGCATATACGCCCCCATAACGCAAAAAACTCCATCGTCACCGCCTCCCTTGTATCGAACATCATCGCCTAAAAGCGAACGTATTGACACACGCCCCTTTTACTCGCCACGCTCAGTGAGCGTCAAGCCACACTGACCCTGAATTTGACCCGCCTCATTTCCCCACTGCGAGAATCCTTTACACTGGCACCTCAACCGTCCACCCGGCCCACGAGACAGCAATGCCACACACGCCCGCCCAACCGACCGACCCCGCCCAGCCCCGCGCGGCACGGCGTTGGACGCTCACCGGACAGGTGCAGGGCGTGGGCTTTCGGCCGTTCGTGTATCGTTTGGCACATGCGCACGCACTGGCGGGTTGGGTGCGCAACCGCTTGGGCGAGGTCGAGATCCATGCAGAAGGGAACGCTGCGGCATTGGATCGATTCGCCGCCGCGCTCATCGCCGAGGCACCACCGCTCGCGCGGCCGTGTATCGAACGCACGCTCGACGTCGAAGACTGCGGTCTCGCCAACTTCGAGATTCGCGACAGCGCTTCCACCGAAACGCCGCGCATTCATGTGCCGCCGGATTATTTCGCCTGCGCCGAGTGTCTGCGCGAGGTGGACGATCCGCGCGATCGGCGCTTTTCTTATCCCTTCACCAACTGCACGCAATGCGGGCCGCGTTACACGCTGATCGAACGCCTGCCTTACGATCGCGCCAACACCAGCATGGCGGGGTTTCCATTGTGTCCGGCGTGCCAACGCGAATACACCGATCCGTTGGACCGGCGCTTTCATGCCGAGCCGGTGGCCTGTCCGGCGTGCGGGCCGAGCTTGACGTTTGTCTCGGGCGATACGCGCATTGAGGGCAATGCCGGTGCGCTGGAGGCGACACTCGCGGCGCTGCGGGCCGGGCGCATCGTCGCCATCAAGGGCGTGGGCGGCTATCACTTGGTCTGCGATGCGCGCAATGCCGAGGCGGTCGCCGCGCTGCGTGCGCGCAAGCCGCGTCCGGCCAAGCCGTTGGCGGTGATGTTTCCGTATCTCGCTAATGCAGCGCATTGTGTCGAGTTGCGCGAGGCGGAACGTGCGTTGTTGTGCAGCCCGATGCGACCGATTGTGTTGGCGAGGGCGAAGTGCGACGCAGTCCTCGCGGCAAACATCGCCCCCGGCCTGAACGAGGTCGGCGTGCTATTGCCGTATGCACCGTTACATCATCTATTGTGCCGCGCCTTCGCTGCGCCGCTGGTGATGACGTCGGGCAATCTCAGCGGCGAACCGGTGTTGACCGACAACGCCGAGGCGCAGTCGCGGTTGACGCAGATCGCCGATGCCTTCTTGCATCACAACCGACCTATTGTGCGTCCGGCCGACGATCCGGTATTCCGCATGATCGCCGGCACACCGCGACCGCTGCGACTGGGACGCGGCTGCGCGCCGTTGGAGCTGAGCTTGCCGCTCGCGTTGCCGGAACCAGTACTCGCGGTCGGCGGTCATCTGAAACTCACCGTGTGTCTTGCCTGGGACGCGCGCGCGGTGATCTCGCCGCACATCGGCGACATGGGCACGCCGCGCAGTCTGGCGGTGTTCGAGCAAGTGGTCGCGGACCTGCAACGGTTGTATGCCGTGCAGGCGACGCGGCTGATCTGCGATGCGCATCCTGGTTACACCACCACGCGCTGGGCACAACAGCAGGCATTGCCCAGTTCACGCGTCTGGCATCATCACGCGCACGCCTCCGCGCTGGCGGGTGAATATGCGACGGACGAAGATTGGTTGATGTTCACCTGGGACGGCACGGGGTACGGCGAGGACGGCACCTTGTGGGGCGGCGAAACCTTGTACGGTCGACCCGGTCAGTGGCAGCGCGTGGCACGGCTGCGGCCGTTTCGTCTACCGGGCGGCGAGCAGGCCGGGCGCGCGCCTTGGCGTAGCGCGGCGGCACTGTGCTGGGAGACCGATACGCCATTCGAGACTGAACACGCCGATCTGACTTTACTTCATCAGGCCTGGAACAGAGGTCTGAACGCGCCGCAAAGCAGCGCCACCGGGCGCGTGTTCGATGCCGCCGCGAGTTTGACCGGCGTGTTGCAGGTCGGTAGTTTCGAGGGGCAGGGACCGATGTATCTGGAGGCATTGGCCGCCAATGCAGACGGTGTCGCCATCGATTTGCCGTTGGTGCGAGACAGCGCCGGCTTGTGGCAGACCGACTGGGCACCATTGCTCGCGGCGCTGCGCGATGCACGGCAACCCGCCGCGCAACGCGCCGCCGATCTGCACACCAGCCTCGCGCGCGCGATCCGCCGACAGGCCGAACACTTGACGCAGCAACACCGTTTCACCCGCGTCGGCCTGACCGGCGGCGTGTTCCAGAATGCGCGGCTGGCGGAACTCGCCTGCGCGGAACTCGCGGCGGCCGGTTTTACGGTAAGCTTGCCCGAACGCCTGCCCTGCAACGATGCGGGCATCGGCTTTGGGCAGGTGGTGGAAACACTCTATCAACGCAGGGCGCATTAGATCGAAGGTCGTCATGCGCCGCACAGACAGGACACGCTCGATGTCGACACCGCTGACGGATACCCACATCGCCCTCGCCCACGGTAATGGCGGGCGTTATATGCGCGAGCTGATCGAAGGGATTTTCGCGCGACATCTCGGCAATCCCGCGCTGGATACGCAAGCCGATGCGGTGCCGCTGACGCTGGACAGCCAAGAACTGTTGTTCACCACCGATGGCTTCACCGTGCAGCCGCTGGAATTTCCCGGCGGCGATATCGGCTCGCTGGCGGTGCATGGCACCACCAACGATCTGGCCGTGGCCGGTGGACTGCCGCGCTATCTGAGTCTGAATGCGTTTATCGAGGAAGGCCTGGAAGTCGCGTTGCTGGATCGCGTCATCGCCAGTCTGGCGCGCGCCGCGAAGGACATCGGCGTACAAGTTGCCGCCGGCGATACCAAGGTGGTGCGGCGCGGCGAAGGCGGCGGTCTGTATCTTGCGACCACCGGCATCGGCACGCGCCTGCCCGGTCCCGCGATGGGATTGAACCGAATCCGCAGCGGCGATGTGCTCATCGTCAGCGGGCCGGTCGGCGATCATGGCATCTCGGTGATGCTGGCGCGCGAGCAATTCGGCCTGCGCGGCGATCTCCAATCCGATGCGGCCAGCGTGTTGCCATTGACGCGCGCGTTGTTGAATTTCTCCGGTTTGCGTTTCATGCGCGACCCGACCCGCGGCGGACTGGCGACGGTGTGTCACGAAATCCGCCGCGCCACCGACCTGGGCGTACACCTGCACCAAGCCCAGGTGCCGATCCGCGCACCGGTACAGTCGGTGTGTGAAATGCTCGGCTACGATCCGTTGTTTCTGGCCTGCGAGGGTCGCGTGGTGGCGGTGGTCGCGCCGGAACAGGCCGAGGCCGCGGTGCAGGCGTTGCGGGCGTTGCCCAACGGTGAGCTTGCCTGCGCGATTGGTCACATCGAAGACACGGCGCGGCATGTGGTGCTGCACACCGAACTCGGCGGCCAACGCATTCTGGAAGAACTCGAAGACGATCCGCTGCCACGGATTTGCTGATTAGATTTTCTCCAACTCCGCCAGCACCGCCGGCAGAAAGCGCTGCACAAGTTGCTCCGGCGCGCCGTCGTCCACACCCAAGCCCAAAATCACACACTGCGGCGGCAGATCGCCCAAGGCCCGCGCAACACCCAGCACGGTGAGCAAATCCACACCATGACTGGAACAGCCTGGACGTTCGACCAACTCGGCCTCGCTCACACTACGCACGCAACCGGGCGGCAAGTTCAGTGTCGCGTCGATCACCATGAGTGCCGTGGTCCCGGCGCACAAACCCAACATCTGCGCCGGCGATGCGCAGCGCAACACCTCGACATCGCCCCGCTGCTCCACGCCCTGTTCGAGTGCATCGGCAAGCTGCCAGGCGAGCGCATCATTGCCCTGATAGGAGCCGAGGCAAATCACCCGTCTCATGGCGGTCTCCGGCCATCGGCCGCGGCCGGGGAAGTTTCGCCTGCCATCACCATGGGTTTTGTTGATCCGTGTCAATGCGGTATCGGGCCGCCAGATTAACATGCTGGGAACATGCTGCGTGGGTTGTGCCGGTGATTCCGGGCGGGCGCGTGGACAAGACCTGCGCAGCATTCCGGCAGGAACAGGTATGCGGCGCACGACAGGCGACGGCACATCACCCGACGGGTGCGGACACGGACATGGATCTCGAAGACCAGGCCAGACTGATCGCTGCCCTCCAGCGGGAACCGGGGCGTTTCCCGCATCCGGTCCAACCCGTTCAGCTTCTCGAAACGCATATCTCGCGGGTCTTGCTGACCGGTGCGTACGCCTACAAGTTCAAGAAGCCGGTCAATCTGGGCTTTCTGGATTTCAGCACACTGGAACAACGACGGTTCTATTGCCATGAGGAACTGCGCCTCAACCGCCGCTTGGCACCCGCGTTGTACGAGTCCGTGGTGAGCATCACCGGCACGCCGGACGATCCTCAGTTCGACGGCGCCGGGCCAGTGATCGACTATGCGGTGTGCATGCACCAATTCCCCGATGGCGCACGTCTGGATGAGGTGTCGGATCGCGGCGAACTCACCGCCGCGCACATCGATCAGATCGTCGCTACGCTCGCGGCCTTTCACCGTCATGCCCCCGCCGCCGGCACCGACAGCCTGCACGGCACGCCGGCCGGCATCGGCGACCGGGTGCGGCAGAACTTCGAACAGATCGAGGCACACTGCGAAGACGATACGATCCACGCGCAGTTGCAACCCTTGCGCGTCTGGAGCGAAGCGCAGTTGCGCGCTTTGCATGACGATATGGAACTGCGCCGGCGCGAAGGCTGGATTCGCGAATGTCACGGCGATCTGCACTTGGCCAATATGGCGCTGATCGACGATGGCGTGGTGATTTTCGATGCGCTGGAGTTCTCCGACGATCTGCGCTGGATCGATCCCTTGAGCGAAGTCGCATTTCTGTACATGGATCTGGAACACCGCGGCCACAGCGCGCTGGCGCGGCGTTTTCTCAACGGTTATCTCGAAGCCGCCAACGATTATCAAGGCTTGGGGCTGTTCCAGTATTACCTCGCCTACCGCGCCATGGTGCGCGCCAAGGTCGCCGCCATCGAGGCGTATCAACACCACAAGGAACCCGAACGCGCACGCATGGCGATGGATACTCTGCGCGGCTATCTCGATCTGGCGACACGCTACAGCGCACCGCGCGAACCCGCCCCGCTGATTGTGCTGCACGGGTATTCGGGCTCCGGGAAAAGCTGGTTGTCCAGACGACTGATCGAATCGCTAGGCGCGATTCGCCTGCGCTCGGATGTGGAACGCAAACGTCTGCTGGGCCTGTCGCCCGAAGACTGCACCGACAGTGGCATCGCCACCGGCGCCTACGCGCCGGAGATCACCGAGAAAACCTATCAGCGCCTGTTGGCGCTCGCCTACCCGATTCTGGACGCGCGGTTTCCGGCCATCGTCGATGCGACCTTTCTGCTGCGCAACCAGCGCGCACCGTTCCAGCGGCTGGCACAGATCGCCGGCGTGCCGTTCGTCATTCTCGATATGCACGCGCCCGACGCCCTGCTGCGCGAGCGCATCGGCCAGCGCACACGCACCGAGCGCGATGCCTCCGAAGCCACCTTGGCGGTGCTCGAACATCAGCAGAAAATCGCCGAGCCGCTTACGAGCGCGGAACAAACCAGCGCGGTCGGCGTGGATTCCTCCCGGACACCCGACCTCGACACCCTCGGCCGCAGCCTGTTGGCACGCAGCCGTTGAAGCGTGCGTGATTCCCGCCTGATTTACCCGTACCGCACAGGGTGAATCATTCGCGGCCAAAGGCCGCTCCTACATAAAGCCATAGCCAGGGTAGAAACGGCAGCGTTTAGCCCGCAGAATAGTCCCCACCTCTTCAGCGGGCTTAGCAGCGTATGACCATCACCTACCGACACCTGTTTTTCCTCGCCGCCCTCGCCTCCGCGGGTTTGATGGCGTTCGCCCTGTTTCTGCAACAGGTGCTGCATCTGGAACCCTGCCCGTTGTGTATTTTCCAACGCGTGTTCGTCATGGCCATCGGCGCGGTCGCCTTGGTGGCGACGCTGCACAATCCGGGACTGCTGGGACGCCGGCTGTATGCCGCGCTGATGGGGCTGCTGGCCCTCGGCGGCGGCGCGGTGGCCGGCCGCCAAGTGTGGCTGCAACACCTGCCCGCCGATCAAGTACCGGAATGCGGGCCGGGCCTGGATTACATGTTGGAGGCCTTCCCGCTCAACGAAATGCTGCGCCTGGTGCTGCGCGGCTCCGGCGAGTGCGCCAAGGTCGAGTGGACGCTGCTGGGCTTCAGCATCGCCGAATGGATGCTGGTCGTGTTCGCCGGCTTTCTGATCTATGCCTTCGTATTGGCCGGCGCCAAGACGTTCGCCTCCCGCTGACAACACATTCGAAACATTGTCATGGCCACCAAGAAAACCGATTCGTCCAAACTCGACAAGATCGTTGCCGACACGCACCGCAACCGCGATCAGCGGGAAAAGGAATACCGCGAGCAAGCGCTGAAACTGTATCCGTGGATTTGCGGGCGCTGCGGGCGCGAGTTCGCCCAGGCGAATCTGCGCGAACTCACCGTGCACCATCGCGACCACAACCACGACAACAATCCAACCGACGGCAGCAACTGGGAGTTGCTGTGTCTGTATTGCCACGACAACGAGCATCAGCGGCAACTGGAAGCGGCCGGCTTGGGCAAGACCACGCCCAACGGAAAATCCGGCGGGAAATCGGCCTCGACCGCCGTGCACAATCCGTTCGCCGCGTTGAAGGACTTGCTCAAGGATAAGGACTGAATGCGGATTTGGGTCGACGCCGACGCCTGCCCGGCCGTCATCAAGGAAATACTGTATCGCGCCGCAGTGCGCACGCAGACACCGCTGACGCTGGTCGCGAACGCGCCGTTGCGCACGCCGCCGTCGCCGTATATCAAATCCATACAAGTGCCGTCCGGCTTCGATGTGGCCGACAACCGTATCGTTGAGTTGGTAGAGAACGGCGATCTGGTGATTACCGCGGACATCCCGCTGGCCGCGGCGGTCATCGATAAAGGCGGACATGCCCTGAACCCGCGCGGCATGCTGTACACGCCGGAGAACATCCGCGAGACGCTGTCGCTGCGCAACTTCATGGCCGATCTGCGCAGCAGCGGCGTGGAGACCGGCGGTCCATCGTCCTTCACACTCAGCGATCGACAGGCCTTCGCGAATCAATTGGACCGCATGTTGGCCCGGCGTGTCTGACCCACACGGGCGGGCAACAACGACATAGAGATCAACGATGGTTGCTGAAACGCTCAAGAACGCGATAAGGGATTTTCTACGCCTCGAATCGGCCAGCGGATTGTTGCTGGTGGCGGCGATGGTCTGCGCCATGGTCATCGCGAATTCGCCGGCCAGCGCCTTCTATCACGCGCTGTTGGATACGCCCATTGGCGTGCGCGTCGGCGCGCTGGTCATCGCCAAGCCGCTGTTGCTGTGGATCAACGACGGATTGATGGCTGTGTTTTTCTTTCTCGTCGGTTTGGAAATCAAACGCGAGGTGCTCGACGGCGAACTGTCGAATCCGCACCAAGTGGTTCTGCCGCTGTTCGCCGCGGTCGGCGGCATGGCCGTGCCGGCCGCCGTATATGCCGCCTTGAACTGGAACGATCCGGCGGCCATCCAGGGCTGGGCCATTCCGGCCGCCACCGACATCGCCTTCGCGCTGGGCGTCTTGAGCCTGCTTGGTGACCGCGTACCGACGTCGCTGAAACTGTTCCTGATGACACTGGCCATCGCCGACGATCTCGGCGCTATTGTCATTATCGCGCTGTTCTATACCAGCGAGCTGTCGACGGTGTCGCTGACGGTGGCCGGTGGCGCGTTGCTGGTGGCGTTTATCCTGAACCGGCGCGGCGTGATTCGTCTCACCGCGTATCTGCTGGTTGGCTTGGTGTTGTGGGTAGCGGTGTTGAAATCCGGCGTGCACGCAACGCTGGCCGGTGTGTTGCTGGCGTTTTTCATTCCACTGCGCACATCATCGGCCGAACACGCATCGCCGCTGCGCCGTCTGGAACACGATCTGCATCCGAGCGTGGCCTATATCATCCTGCCGCTGTTCGCCTTCGCCAACACCGGCATCTCTCTGGCAGGCATGACGCCAGACGCGTTGCTCGCGCCGGTGCCGTTGGGTATCGCCGCCGGTCTGTTCCTTGGCAAGCAAGTAGGCGTGTTCGCGTTTGCCTGGATCGCGATCCGCGCGGGATTCGCCCGTCTGCCGGCGGGCGCGCGCTGGCTGGATTTATACGGTGTCGCCGTCTTGTGCGGCATCGGCTTCACCATGAGTCTGTTTATCGGTTCCCTGGCCTTCGAACAAAGCGGCACGAGCCATTCGGGGCATGACCGCCTGGGCATCCTGCTCGGTTCGTTGCTGTCGGCCGGTGTGGGATACGGTCTGCTACGCCACAGTCTGCAGCGTTAACAGCCTGTTAATCCTGCCTGTGCCGCGGGCAAAAAAAACCGCGGCCGCCAGCGTTAACTGGGGCGGCCGCGGTCAACTCACTGCAACCGTTTGCGTCGGCGGATCAGTTGCAATCTTTCTCGTGAATGCCGATCGCCCGCATCGACGCGTCGACCTCGACCTCGGCACACACCGGCGTGGCGCTGGTCGCGATGAAATCCAGATTGAAGTCCTGCGACTCGCCGTCGTACACCGTGTTGATATCCGCCGTGATATCGGCACTGCCGTTCACGCTGATGACCCCGGCGAATGCGCTGGTTTGACTGATGACGGATACCTCGCCGCTCAGCTCGCTATCGACGTCTTCGTCGCTCTCCTCGCTGCCGATCTGATCGGCCACGAGCACGCCAGCGACCAGCCGACCTTCCACTTCGACCACAGCACCGTCCGTCAGCGTATCGCAGTCCGCACCGCCTTCGATCTCGGTACTGGAATCGGTACTCACGGCCTGACCATTGATGTCGAAGGTGCAGTTCGGGGTGCTGCCCGCGGCATTGGCGATCACGCCATTGATACCCATGCCGTCCTCGCCTTCGTCCAGATCGTTCAGATCCGGGCCTTCGTCTTCGAGACCGACTTCGGTTGCGGTAACGGCATTCGCCACTGGACAGGCATCGCTCTTGACCTCGACGTAGTCGCCCGCCTGCAAGCCGTCCGGCGCATCGCCGTCCGCATAGGACACGGTGAGCGCGCCGAGGGTGAAGCTGTTGGCATCGACGATCGAGGTGATCGTGCCTTTGACTTCGATTTCTTCGTTGGCCGCCAGCGGGCATGCGCCCGTCTTCTCCACGCGCGTGGCGAGCACGGCATTTTCACCGGCGATGTGTCCACTGACTTCGACGAGATCGTCGTTGGCGAGATCGTTGATGTCGATGGCGCCGTCGGCATTGACGTCGGTGAGGCCGCCGTACACGGTCAATGCGTCGACAGTGATGCCAAGACCAAGCACATCGAAGCTATTACCGGCCGCGTCCAGATTCGCCACGGGGCCTTCGGCGTTGTCCCGATAACTGACGCTCTTGGCGTTGTCGTTGTCGTCATGGGTGACGGTCACTACCATACCGACCTCCAGATCGTTTTGGTCGATGCCGGTCGACGAACCCTCAACGCTGAAATCGGCCGCGCTGGTGTCGTATTCCACGCCATTGACGAGCACGCTGCCAAAGCCGGTGACCGGACCATAGCTGATGCCCGTTCCACCGATACCGGCGCTTCCGCCACCGCCGCTGCTGCCACCACCGCCGCCGCAGGCCGTAACCAGGGCGATGCTCGCGGCCACCAACACGCTCGGAATGAGTTTTTTATTCATGACTATTGCTCCGCGGGGGGTTCACTTTCGTAGTAATAGATACCGAGACTGACGTAACGGGGTGTCTCGTTGGCGTCGGCCGTCTCGGCACCGACCGCGTGCTGAGCCAACCAAGCGTCGAGTTCTTCCAACAGGGCCTGCGCACGCTCCGCCGATAAGGCGCGGAAGGCCGGCACAGCGCCGCTGGCGACGTGTGCATCGGATACTTTGCGTTGGAAACGCAGATCCGCGGCGTTGGTCAGGTTGTGATCGATGGTGGTGACGAGTTCGCCGACGTCGGTGCCGAGGATGCGCACTTTGTCGATGGGATCGCCTGCCGGGATATAGGCATGCCGTGTCAGGCGGATACCCTCGTCCTCGCGCACGACGCAATCCGCGCGCGCCAGCACCGCCAACATGGCCTGAGTGGGAATATCCCCGCTGTAGCGCCGTACCAGTGCGGCGAAGGAACCGTGCTCGCCATCCACGGGCAGGCGCGCGGGCTGGGCATCGGCGCCCAGGAACTCGTGGTCGTTGAGCCAGCCACTGATCACGCGCACGGCGCGGTTATAGCGACGGTCGAGCTCGGCATCGTACAGGGCCGGCAATTCCAGCAGCCGCTTCACTTCCTTGCGGGTCAGGCCGGTGAGCGCGGAAACCCGCGACACGGTCTGTTTGCGCCCGGCGTCGCCGAAATCGTCGAAGGCCACATCCGCATAGGCCTTCTTGGCCAACTCGGCGAACGTGCCATAGGCGACACCGTTGCGCAGAAGAATGCGCACCAAGGGCCGCAGCAGGGTCACAATGGCGATGCTGAGCGTTTCAGTAAGATGCATAGTTTGGGAAAATAATCCTAAAACAAACGCCTGTCAACCGAACCGGACACACTAGCAGGCTGTTGAAAGCGCGTTTTCAAAGCCTGCTAGCCCGGTGGCCAGTGCATTCCCCGCCCACCCAGCACATGTAGATGGATATGGAACACCGTCTGCCCGGCCTCGCGGTTGCAGTTCATCACGGTGCGGTAACCGCGCTCGGCAATACCGTCCTGTTCGGCGATCTGCCGGGCGGCGAGATAGAGCTTGCCTATCAGGGCAGCCTGCTCGGGTTGGAGATCGTTGAGTGTGGCGATGTGCGTCTTGGGAACGACCAATACATGCGTGGGTGCCTGCGGATTGATGTCGCGGAAGGCAAACACATCAGCGTCTTCATAAACTATATCGGGCTTGATCTCTCCCGCCGCCATCTTGCAAAACAGACAGTCGCTCATGTCGCACCTCGGCCTGATTCGTTGGACGTATCGCTGGGTGCATTAAACCGCCGATGGCGCGGGCATTCAACGCGATAAGCGGCGCATCCGGAAAAATCGGGGGTCAGATGAAGTAATCGACCCGCTTACCGCGGTTGACGTCAGGCTGGATGAGTTCGCGGGTGTGGCTGAGATACGCGCCGACGGCGTAGTCGGATTGACCGGCGCTCGATCGCGATTGCGCATCCGTTGCGCTCTCGTCGCTGGCGTAGGCAGCGTCGAACACGCGACTGTCGAGGTAATCCCGCGTGGAACTGTAGGCGCTGCGCTGGCGCTGCAGAACTTCGCCGTACACAACCCGCTCGACCGTATCGCGCGCCGGCCGAACGGCATCGGTCTCTGTCACCAATTCGAGCACACGCTCGCGGCTCCGGCTGGATACCGGATAATTCGGGGCGGTATAACCAATGTTGGAAAGGCGGGCGATATCCATCTAATTCCTGTTAATCCTTAACCTCATGTGGCGCCGTTTTCCTTTTACGCCTCTGTGGGTTACAGCTCCTTGTCAAAGCTCCCAGATTATATATTCTGGCGACCCGCGAAGGCATGCGAGAGCGTGCCGCCGTCGATGTATTCTAGTTCACCCCCCAGCGGTACGCCATGCGCGATGCGGGTGGCGCGCACGCCCCGCTGCCGCGCCATGTCGGCGATGTAATGGGCGGTGGCCTCGCCCTCCACGGTCGGATTGGTCGCCAGGATCAGCTCGCGCACCTCGCCGTCGGCCAGCCGCGCCTCCAGTTGATCCAGCCCCAATTCGCGTGGACCGATGCCGTCCAACGGCGACAGATGACCCATCAGCACGAAATACAGACCGCGATAACCGGTCGACTGTTCCAGCGCGGCGACATCGGCCGGCGATTCCACCACGCACAGCAACGCGGCATCGCGGCTCGACGAAGCGCACAGTCCGCAAACCTCCGTCTCGCTGAGGGTGCGACAGCGCGTGCAGTTGCCGACCTTGTCCATCGCCTCGATCAGCGCCTCGGCCAAGCGCCGGCCGCCGGCTCGATCGCGTTCCAGCAGATGAAAAGTCATGCGTTGGGCGGATTTCGGACCGACGCCCGGCAAACAGCGCAGGGCTTCGATCAGACGTTCGATACGCGGAGAATGCGCCATTAGGATTCGGGCAGTATCAGAATGGCAGTTTGAATCCGGCCGGCAGATTCATGCCGGCGG
This sequence comes from Gammaproteobacteria bacterium, assembly GCA_016218375.1. Classification (GTDB taxonomy): domain Bacteria; phylum Pseudomonadota; class Gammaproteobacteria; order Thiohalobacterales; family Thiohalobacteraceae; genus JAHJQQ01. Next base: position 2,149 of record JACREG010000126.1, on the reverse strand, counting down.
TCAGCGCGGCCATGCGTTCCTGACTGGTGGACTCGACCTTGTGCACGGCATCGTTGACCGCCGCGGCGATCAGATCTTCCAGCATATCCTTGTCGTCGCCGAGCAGGCTGGGATCGATGCTCACCCGACGCACCTCGTGGCGGCCGTTCATGATAACGCTAACCATACCGCCGCCGGATTGCCCGGTAATCTCGGTGCGCGCCAATTCTTCTTGCAGCTTCTGCATGTTCGCCTGCATCTGCTGCGCCTGCTTCATGATATTGCCCAGACCGCCTTTCATTGCCTGATCCTCTGCTATCACTAAACCAACTTACGAAGCCCTGCGTATCGCTACGGCCGTTGCTGGGGTTCGCTGCGCTCACTCCAACCTACCTGCGCTATATCGTAGGCCCGATTCAGCCGCGTAGCGGCGCATCGGGCATTTGCCGGATGCGCGCCTGCGGCGCTGAATCCGGCCTACGACAACCTCATTATCATTCCAACGGCCGCACCGTATCTTGCACTACCTGCGCGCCGAAGGTCTCTTCCAGCGTGCGCACGGTATCGTCGGCGGCGATGGACTGCTCCGCCGCCTGCTGGCGTTCGCGGGCCAGGCGCGACTGCTGTTGTGCCGGCGTCTCTTCGCGCGCGAGTTCGCCCCCCTCGGACCCGGACCCGCTCTCGATACGCAACTTGATATCGCGGCCAAGATGGGCGCTCAACGCCTCGGCCAGTTTCTTCTCCAGCGCGGCGCTGTTCAATTGCGCATGCGTGGGATCGAGTGTCAGACGCACCAACTGTTCGTTCTGCTCGGCCAAGGTGCAGTTCTCGGCGAGCTGTTTCACCATGCCACGCAGTTGCATCGCCTCGATCAATGCCGGCCAATCGCCGCTCGGCGTTACAGGGCGTGCCGGCGCGGCGGCCGGTATTTTGGCCGCAGAACCAACCGCGACCGGTGTTGCCGTCGCCGCCGACGGCTGCACTGCCGACACTGCCGCCTTCGCGGCGGATGCGGGACGTGCCGTGGACTGCGTCGGCGCGGACACGACATTACGTACCGGCGGCGCCGCAGCGGATGACGACTCCACACCCTGCGGACGAAACGCCAGCATGCGCAGTAGAATCATTTCCAGACCACCGCGCGCATCGGGCGACAGCGGCAGATCGCGCCGGCCGATCAGGCCAATCTGGTAATACAGTTGCACGTCTTCCGCACTTAGCAGTTGAGCCAACTCCAACACCGTATCGCGATCACCGTAACTGTCGTCCAAGGCATCCGGCACGGTCTGCGCCACGGCAATGCGCTGCAACACCGACAACAGTTCGGCGAGCACGCTGGTGAAATCGGGCACTTGTTCGGCCAATTGCGCGATCTCGGCCAACACCGTCGCACCGTCTTGCCGCGCCAGCGCGCGCAGGATGGCATATACCTGACCACGTTCGATGGTGCCGAGCATGGCGCGCACGTCGACTTCGCGCACCACACCGCCACCGAAAGCAATCGCCTGATCCAACAAGCTCAGCGCATCGCGCATACTGCCGTCGGCCGCGCGCGCGAGTTCGGCCAGCGCCGGCGCCTCCGCTTCGATGGCTTCGCGCTGGAGCACGTCGGCGAGATGGCCGGCGATCAGTGGCTGCGGCAGGCGTTTGAGATTGAATTGCAGACAGCGCGACAGAATCGTCACCGGCAGTTTCTGCGGATCGGTGGTCGCCAACAGAAACTTCACATGCGGCGGCGGTTCTTCCAGCGTCTTCAACAGGGCGTTGAAACTGTGGTTGGAAAACATGTGCACCTCGTCGATGAGGTACACCTTGTAGCGGCCGCGGGTCGGCGCGTACTGCACGTTCTCCAGCAACTCGCGGGTCTCGTCGACCTTGGTGCGCGATGCGGCATCGACTTCGATCAGGTCGACGAAACGCCCCTCATCGATCTCGGTGCAGGCGCTGCACACGCCGCAGGGATTCGAGCTGACGCCTTTCTCGCAATTGAGCGACTTGGCGAAGATGCGCGCGATGGTGGTCTTGCCGACGCCGCGCGTGCCGGTGAACAAATAGGCGTGATGCAGACGGTCGTTGTCCAGCGCATTGACCAGCGCGCGCAACACATGCTCCTGCCCCACCAGAGTGTGGAAGCTGCGGGGCCGCCATTTGCGCGCGAGAACCTGGTAGC
>JACREG010000012.1 GCA_016218375.1 Gammaproteobacteria bacterium | reverse complement strand
GCTGTACGTGCGGCGCGTGTTCATCATGGACGATGCCGAACAACTTATGCCGCAATATCTGCGCTTCGTACGCGGCGTGATCGACTCGGACGATTTGCCGCTCAACGTCTCGCGCGAAATTCTTCAGCACAACAAGCTCATCGATACCTTGCGGTCCGCTTCGGTGAAGAAGGTGTTGGGATTGCTGGAAGATCTGGCCGAGAAGGAGCCCGAACGTTACGCCACGTTCTGGAAGGAATTCGGCCGCGTGCTCAAGGAGGGGCCGGGCGAGGATTATGGCAATCGCGAACGTATCGCCAAGTTACTGCGCTTTGCCTCGACCCATGACGACTCGACGGAGCAGACGGTCTCGCTGGAGGCATATCTCGGGCGTATGGCCGAAGGTCAGGACAGAATCTATTACATCACCGCCGACAGTTATGCGGCCGCGCGCAAGAGCCCGCATCTGGAAGTGTTCCGCAAACAGGGCATCGAAGTGCTGTTGCTCGGGGATCGGGTCGACGAATGGTTGATGTCGCATCTCACCGAATACGCCGGCAAGTCGCTGGTCTCGGTGGCCAAGGGCGATTTGGACCTCGACAAGCTCGGTGCCGCCGAGGATCGGGAAGCCCTCCAGCAGGCCGAGACGGCATTGAAGCCGCTGCTCGAACGGATGCAGACGGCGCTCGGCGACAAGGTCAAAGAGGTGCGCTTCAGCCATCGTCTGACCGATTCGCCGGCGTGTCTGGTGTTGGGTACACACGATATGGCCGTGCATCTCCAGCGGGTGTTGCGTCAGGCCGGACATGAGGTGCCGAGCACGCAGCCGGTACTGGAAATCAATCTGCAGCATGCGCTGATCCGGCGCTTGGAGACAGAAAACGATACGCAACGCTTCAACGATTGGAGTCATGTGCTGTTCGATCAAGCCATGCTCGCCGAAGGCGGACAGTTGGAGGATGCGGCGGGTTTCGTCGGTCGGCTGAATGGCTTGCTGTTGCAACTTGCGGATCGGTCTTGAGCGGATGAATGTCTGACCCGCAGGGAACATCCCGCGTCCGCATCGACAAATGGCTGTGGGCGGCGCGCTTTTTCAAGACGCGTGCGCTGGCGACCGAGGCGGTGGAAGGCGGCAAGGTTCACGTCAACGGCGAACGGGTAAAACCTTCGCGTCAATTACGCTGCGGCGATGAAGTCAGCGTTCAGAAAGGCCTCTACACCTTCGTGATCGAAGTGCTGGTCTTGTCAGTGCAGCGTGGCCCGGCCGAACGGGCGCGTGGATTGTTCCTGGAGCGGGAGTCCAGTATCGCGGCACGGCAGGCGTTGCAGGACGCGCGGCGCTTGCAGGCGGTTGCCGATCCGCTTCCGGGCGGTCGGCCGGATAAACGCGCGCGGCGTCAGTGGCAGCGATTGAAGGGACGTTGAATACGCGGCCGCCGCCGGAGTCGTTTCCAAGGCGACTCCGGCGGCGGTATCAGTGTCGGCGTCAGGCTTGTGCGCGCAACGGCACTTGCATGGCGTGCAGCATGAGCGTGCGCAGGGTCGTCACCAAGCTGGGTCCAGTCACAGCTTCGTCGAGGTGCATATCGTCTTGTGTGCCGTGATACGGCGTCTGTAAGACCATCGGCGTTTCCGGGCACAACGCGGCGATTCGATGCAACACGTCTTCGCCCGCGATATCGCTCAGGTTGGGATTGAGTAGCGTCAGATCGTAACCGGGAACGTCCAGGGCATCGTCGAGTTCCGCGGCGCTGCCGGCTTGGGCCAATTCCACGTTGTCGCGTAACGCCGCCTTGACCAGGCCGGCGCTGAAACGATCCGCCTCGATATGCAGAATGCGCGGGCGGAAACCGCGGTTGCGCTGACAGGCGGATTTGATGGCGAAGATTGCACGCGCCTGATTGGCCGCTTTGCGCACCCAGTCGGGTTCGGGATGCGGTTCGTCTCCGATTGCTTCCAGATCGGCGTCCCGATGCGGATGCAACTGCGTTGTTGCTGTGGATTGCGCACCTGCGGAAATCACCAAAATGGGTAATTGCATGCCGAGCACACGCAATTCATGGGTAAACGACAAGGCATCCTGATCTTCCAGGAGCAGCGGCACGGTCATCGCCTGGTAGTAATGCAGTGCGAGTTTCTTCAGGGCTTGTCGACCGCTCTGAACGGTGTCGACCCAGAAGCCGGCGGTTTCGAGGGTGCGTGACAGATAGGCGCTGAGCGTGGCGTCGTGTTCGCAAACCAGAATGCGTGGGCGGTGCCCCATGATTAACCTCGGTTGTCGTTGTCGTTGTCGTTGTCGTTGTCATTGTTCGTTGCCGTGCGCCGCCTCCCCTGGCTCAGCGTCGTTGTTGGCTGTCGCTCGGCTCCCCACTGCTATCGACTGTGAGGCCGGTTTATTGAGGCGCTTCCCGTGGAGCGAGGCTGCGGCCGATTGCGGATTCGCGCGGCCAATTCCGGGGTATTGGTGCAGGATTTCAGCGGCTTAGCGTCATGCAATTCGGCGGGGAAATGCGTAAGATGGAGCAGGCTGTTGCGCAGCAGGTGCGCAGGATGGCCCGAAGTGTGATGCAGGTCCGGAACGGCCCGGATCGCAGGTCTTGAAGGGGGAGGATACATGCGTCCGTCGCAGTTGCAGAGCGTACTGGATCGGGAATTTCTGAGTACCCGCGAGGGACACCACACGCCCGTGATGGTGTGGGGACCGCCGGGCGTCGGCAAGTCGCAAATCATTGCGCAGATCGCCGCGCATCACGACGTGGCCGTGATCGATATCCGGCTGTCGCAAATGGAGCCAAGCGATCTGCGCGGCATTCCGTTCCGCGTCGGCGACTTCGTCGAGTGGGCGGTGCCGGCCATTCTGCCGAATGCCGAGCGGCATGGTCAGGCGGGCATTTTGTTCCTGGACGAAATCACCTCGGCGCCACCGAGCGTCTCGGCGGCGGCCTATCAGTTGATTCTGGATCGGCGCTTGGGTGAGTACCGCGTGCCGGACGGTTGGGCGATCTTCGCCGCCGGCAATCGTCAGGGCGACCGCGGTGTGACCTACACCATGCCGGCGCCGCTGGCCAACCGCTTCTCGCATTTCGAATTGGATACGCACCTCGACGATTGGGTCGCCTGGGCCTATGCCAACGGCATCGACGAGCGCTTGATCGCGTTTCTGCGCTTCCGGCCGGAACTGCTGTTCGATTTCGATCCGGCGCACAACCCGGTGGCCTTCCCGTCGCCGCGTTCCTGGGAATTCGCGCATCGCGCGCTACAGAAATTCGGTACACACGCCAGCTTGCTGGTGGCGACCTTGCAGGCCTGTGTCGGTCCGGCCGCGGGCATCGAGCTGGCGGCCTTCGTCGAGAATCTGGATCAGTTGCCGGATATCGATGCCATCGTACGCGGCGAATCCGTGCCGGTGCCGCGCGAAATCGATCTGCAATACGCGGTGGCCTGCGCCTTGGTCGGTCGCGCGGTGCGTGCGCGCAAGACGCCCGAGGCCAACTCCGTGTTCGGCCATATCATCGACTATGCGGGCACCTTCCCGCAGCGCGAAATGGGCGTGATGTTGATTTCGGATATGCACCGCGCCATCGGCCAGGACCTATTCGCCGTGCCGCAATTCTCCGCCTGGGCGAAGGCGGTGGCCGATGTCATGCTCTACGACATGTAAGAAATAAGCAGCCGCTATTACGATGCCATGAGCACGGATCTCGACACCAAACTGAGCGCGGCCCGCACCCGCCTGATTCTGGATAAGCCGTTTCTCGGCGCCTTGGTGCTGCGCCTGCCGATGATTGCCGCCGATCCGAAATGGTGTAAAACCACCGCCACGGATGCGCGCGCGTTCTACTACAACCCCACCTATATGGATGGGCTCACGCTCGATCAGACCCAGTTCATGCTGGCGCACGAGGCACTGCATTGCGCGCTGTCGCATTTCGCTCGCCGCGAACACCGCGCCAAACACCGCTGGGATCTGGCCTGCGATCTGGCCATCAATCCACTGTTGGTCAAGGACGGTTTGAAAGCGCCGCCCGGCGCGCTGTACTTGGATCAGTTCGAGGGTCTGACGGCCGAGGAGATCTATCCGGCCATTGCCGATATGGACGACGAGACCGAAACCCTCGATCAGCATGTCTACGATCAGGAGAACAGCAGTAGCGGACGCAGTTCGGGGCAGGGCAACCGGCAACCACAGCCGGACGGTCAGGCGGGTAATCGCGCCGAAGCCGAGATCGATCCCGATCGAGGCGGCGCGCCACAGCCACCGCCGTTGAGCGAGACCGAGCGGGAACAGCTCTCGGTGCAATGGCAACAGCGCCTCGCGGGCGCCGCGCAACAGGCCTTGCAGGCTGGCAAACTTGGTGGCGGTCTGGCGCGGCTGGTCGATCATTTGTTGCAACCGCAACTGCCGTGGCGGATGTTGCTGGCCAAATACATGACCGCGATATCGCGCGACGATTACAACTACACGCGGCCCTCGCGGCGGGAAGGGCAGGCGATCTTCCCGAGTCTGCGCAGCGCGCAAGTGGATATCATCGTCGCGCTGGATACCAGTGGTTCCGTGTCGGTCGATGAGATGCGTGAGTTCATGTCCGAGATCGACGCGATCAAGGGCCAAGTGCGTGCGCGCGTAACCCTGCATGCTTGCGACGCCGAACTGGCCAAGGGCGGCCCTTGGGAATTCGAGCCTTGGGAGGAATTCAAACTCCCCGATGCTCTGCAAGGCGGCGGCGGCACACGCTTTACACCGGTGTTCGACTGGGTGCGCGGCCGCGACCGTCAGCCGGATCTACTGGTGTACTTCACCGATGCCGAGGGCGAGTTCCCCGCTCAAGAGCCGTTCTATCCGGTGCTGTGGTTGATAAAGGGCAAGTCCAAGGTGCCCTGGGGGCAGCGGGTGCAGTTGAACTGAATAACTGTGATCGACTGCGCCATTTGGCGGATAGCCTTTCAAGTCACCATCCCCTGGGGTCGATAGCGCATACAGGTGGCGGTGTGCAGGAGGGAGCGGTATGCGCCGGGATGACGGTAAGAGTACGATGTCCGTCACGGAAACCGCGACCTCGGATATATGAAGCATGCAGCAGGCGAGTAAACAGCCGATTCTTGCCGGAGACATCCGGCGGCGGATCGAGCAAGTCTACGAACTGCCACCGATGCCGGTGATGGCGCGGCGCGTGTTGGATCTGCGCGGCAACCCGGATGCCTCCATCGCCGACCTCGCCGGCATTATCGAACTCGATCCCAGCCTTGCAGCGCAGGTGGTGCGTTATGCCGCGTCGCCGTTCTATGCCTACCACGGTAAAATTGGTTCCATTCACGATGCCATAACCCGTGTCCTCGGTTTCGACATGGTGATGAATATGGCCTTGGGTCTGGCGACGGGCAAATCGTTTCAGAATCCCTGCGACGGCCCGTTGGGTTTGCACGCCTTCTGGCGGCATGCCGTTTATACCGCCACGCTGGTACAGGCACTCGCTCGACGCATGCCGCCGTCTACTCGACCGCAGCCGGGCATGGTCTATCTGGCCGGCCTGCTGCACAACTTCGGCTTCCTGCTGCTGGGGCATTTGTTCCCGCCGGAATTCAAATTGCTCAACAAACTGGTCGCCGCGCACCCGGAGTCGCCGGTTACGGCGTTGGAGAAATGCGTGCTCGGGATGGGGCAGGCGCAAAATCTGTTGGAGATGGGGCATGCGCAGATCGGTGCCTGGCTGATGCAATCTTGGCATATGCCGGAAGAAATCATCGTCACGCTGCATGAGCACCACAATCCCGCGTACGCGGGCGATCACGCGATCTTTCCACACTTGGTCATGGTGGCAGGTCACGTTCTCAAAGGGCGCGAGATCGGCGATGCGCCGGACGCTTTACTGCCACCTCTGTCCCTGGAGGTGCTCGGTCTGGGCGAGGACGCCGTATTCGAAATCGCCGACCAGTTATTTGAAGATTGTTCCTCGCTGGACATGATGGCGCATCAACTCGCGACGGGCTGACCCATCGCGCCATGCCAGACTACAGCTCTATAAATTGTTCGCATCCCCCCATTAACTGCTCTTGGCGGACTGCTCCGCCACGATTTGCCGCGCTCAAGTAGCCCGTTTTTCTTTATGGAACCACGCATTGATGGCCCTCGTTCAGGTTCTGTAACCAACTTCCGCCAGTCCATTCTGCAGTAAGAACGTGTAGGAATTTTCTTACGCGAGCGGTTACGGGCGTTACCCCGGCTTAAGGTTGGGCCTGATCTTGACAAGAAAATCTTTATAGAAAATAAAGATAAATGAGCTTGTGTGCATGTGATCTGGTAGTACGTGAGGCGGGGTAAAAAACCCTTCTGATCGTACCGTGAAAGTCGTCGGCACTTTGTGCCGAGTGAGCAATATTTGTCCTTTGACGGATAAATAAGGTAACGTAGCCTCACAAGAGTCCTGGTTGTGGAGCTGGGTCCAAACAGTACCCAAGGCGCAGCGAGAGCGACATATAAGCAAGCGCGACCGTGCGCCATCCGTATTTCGTAGTAGGGGCGGCAACAATAATAATATTTCGCTGGGTGCACGACATTTTCGACACAACACAATACGCCAATTATTGGCAATCATGCGGGCGGTTACGGTGCCCGCGTCCTGTGCACACGGATGTGGTGTGCGGGAGACCTTTTTGATGACCGGTTCTGCGGATATTGATTCTCTCGATGCGGGTGCAATCCGTAAGGTATTGCGGCTGCTCGATGCGCTGCGTCAGTCGCAGGCCGGTGGCGTCATCTATCGCCAAGTCGAGCGGATGCTCGACGAACTGGCCACATCCAACCATGGAATTCAGCAGGCCTACGCGGCCATTGCCGGAACCTTGCTGGACGCCTTTGCCGGGCATCTCCACACCGGTTCACCGCTGCAGATTCAGGTAAAGTTGCTGCGTACCCGGTTGCAGCCGCCACTCTCGGTGTCGGATCTGCAAGCGTTGCAACAATACGTCGACGTCTATCACGACCAGATCACGCACATTCAAGACATGGATCAGGCCGTGTTTGCCCAGGCCATCCGACCGTTGCTACAGGCCTACGGTATCGAAGACGAAATCAGCCGGGTTCCCGCGCCGGTGGCGGTGGCGAACCCGGCACCCGCTCCGGTCTTTATTTCCCCGACGGCGGTCCCCGCCGTGGATGTCATCCCCAACTTGGTCGCGGAAGCGGGGGTGAGACCGCATGCCCCGAAGCCGCCTGCACCGATGGTCGAGGAAATGACGCACGCCATGCCTGCGGAGGCGGAGCATCAGCCGCGCGAATGGTCCCGCGCCCAATTCGAACGTCATCCCTTGGACAGTCTGGGTGGTCAGCCCACACTCGTCCGGGAGCCGGAGCGCGACGAATCCGCCCCCGCCGGCGATGCGGATGAGTATCGGGTCAGTGCCTATCGCAGTCAGCTCGATGCGCGCCGACGGGACATCCAGGAACTGCAAGCCGGTCTTGCGCAGCAGGTGCTCGACACCATCGCTCAGAATCAGGAATTCGGCGTCTTGCTGGAAGTGGTGCTGAGCGAGTTACGCCAAGTCGGCGAGGTCTCCGATCTGGAAAATCTGCGTTGGACGCTGATTCGCGAGATCGAGAAACTGATGTCGGGCCATCACGAGCTTGCGGACAAACTCGACAGCACGCATCATTACCTGCAAGTCATCGAATCGGACAGCCGCCAGTTGACCGACGAACTGACGCGGGTTCGGTTGCTGAGTCTGACCGACGAATTGACCGGCTTGCCCAATCGTCGTGCCTTTCTCCGCCGCCTTGAAGACGAAGTCGCGCGCGTGCAGCGTTACGGTTTCCCCTTGTCGCTGGCGTTGATCGACTTGGACAAATTCAAAGAGGTCAACGATAAATACGGTCATGCCGGCGGCGATGAAGTGCTGCGGGTGTATTCCAAGAATATTCTCTCCATCTTCAGACACCACGATCTGGTGGCGCGCTATGGTGGCGAGGAATTCGCCGTGCTGCTGCCGAATACCGAACGCGAAGGCGCGCTGCGGGCGTTGAACAAGGTCAAGAACCGCTGTGCGGAAACCCGCTGGCAGAGCAATGGCGGCGGTGTCGTTTCGGTGCCGACTTTTTCCGCGGGTCTTGCCTTATACAAACCCGGCGAAACCTCGACCGCCTTCGTCGAGCGTGTGGACAAGGCGCTGTATCGCGCCAAGCGTCTGGGACGGAATCGTGTCGAAATCGACATGACCTATCAGGCCGATGCGGACGACCACACGCCCACGCAGCAGGGTGCCGAGCCTACCTGATAACCCGGCCGGGTTATCCGCTGTTTTACGCATTACCCAGCCCCGATTCCGTAATATAATGCCCCTCCCTTGGAACGGCAGTGGAGAGCGTGCGTGGCCACCGTAGAATTGACCAAAGAGAATTTCCAAGATGTCGTCGGCCAGAACGACTTCGTGATTGTGGATTTCTGGGCGCCCTGGTGCGGACCCTGCCGCAGTTTCGCGCCCACCTATGAGGCGGCCTCGGAGAAATACAGCGACATCGTGTTCGCCAAGGTGAATACCGAAGACGAACAGGAACTGGCGGCCTATTTCCAGATCCGTTCCATCCCCACCCTGATGATCTTCCGCGAGCAG